>JAFGJF010000207.1 GCA_016929205.1 Anaerolineae bacterium | reverse complement strand
GGTGTACGGTGGGCAGCGGATCTTGAATACAGGCGAAGAGCTGGTGCTTTTGGATAATGTAGGTCATATCATCGATACGGCGAATCGTGATTTGGGCTATGGTAACGGTTGGGCCGCAGGGAAAAGCAGTCCGGATTATACGATGGAGCGTATTGACCCAACAGGATCTGATCGCGTCGATAATTGGGCGACAAATGATGGCGTGATTCGAAACGGCCTTGACGCGAATGGCGATCCGATCAACGGCACGCCTGGGGCGCAAAACGCGAGTATTTCTGTGCCCAAGGTGTGTATCTATGCCTTGCATCCATATGCGTTACGTACCAGTGACGAGGCCGTGGCGTTGATCAATTTGGGAGCGGTGCCTGTGTGGTTGACGGGATGGGGGGTCAGCGATGGCCCATCGACACCCGGTGTAACGCTGCCGGATGTGGCAATCGCGCCGGGTCGGGTGCTGTGGGTTGCCGACGATGCCGGTGCGTTTTCTGTCTCTTTTGGTTTTTCGCCCGATGTGGCGCTCAGTGATGCCGGGCACGCCATCCCTTTGTTGTCCGGCAGTTGGCCTGGGTTTTCCAACTCGGGCGACGAAGCGATCTTGTACGACAATGAGGGGCGCGCCGCGGATACGCTGGTCTATGGTGACGGCGTGACAGAAACGGCAGAGTGGAACGGCAAGGCCGTATCCTACCCTCTTGCCGGATTTGGCAAAGGTCAGATCTTGTTTCGAAAACGGGATGAATTGACCGGGCTTCCGGTGACCGATACCGATAGTGCCGTTGATTGGGCCAACGATGTGACGCCCGGTCCGGTGCTTTATGGACTTGTGCATGAGGGTGATTTGTATGGCAAGCGGGTCATGTACCCTGGCTGGGATTGGGATCTCTATGACGAACCATTCGCAATCACGGCAACGGTAGATCTAACGGTGGCCATCGCACCGGATAACGCGTACACCCCGGTGGCTCATCTTTTGAGGCGTGCCCAGGCACACATTGTCGTTCAGGCCTACACATTTGAGAGCGTATGGCTGACCGGCATTCTCACCGAGCGCATAACTGCCGGCGTGCAGGTGACGATGCTGTTAGAAGGCGCTCCGGCTGGTGGTATGTCCGATCAGCAGTTGTGGAACTGTGAAAAGATCGTCGACGCCGGTGGGCATGTCTATTTTATGCACAATGACAGCACTGTCCATATTTTTGATCGCTATACGAGCCAGCACGCCAAGTTTGTGGTTGTGGATGGCCGGTGGGTGGCGGTCGGATCGGAGAATTTTGGCAATCACGCGCTGCCTGTGGACGATAAAGCAAATGGTACAGCAGGCAACCGGGGTATTGTGCTGATCGTCGATCAAGCTGACACAGCGCGTTATCTAGAAACGTTGTTTTCCCGCGACTGCGATCCCATTCACCATCACGACATCGTTTCCTACGGGGCGCTGGACAAATATACTGTGCCCGTCACTTATACAGCCGTCTATTCAACCGGCGGAGGCGGTTACAACTATATGGCTCCATTTTCGGCAACGATGCCGGCTTTGCAGGCTGAACGTCTGGAGGTGATTCATTCGCCAGAGACTGGACTGCGTTACAATGATGGCTTGATCGGGCTCGTGCTGCGAGCTGGGATGGGTGACGAGGTGTATGTAGAGCAAATGTACGAGCGCGTTGATTGGGGTGTGTCTGCTGATGGATGGTCTGTCGATCCCAATCCGCGTTTGGAAGCCTACATCCAGGCGGCGCGAAACGGGGCGACGGTTCGCATTTTGCTGGATAAAGGGTTTGACGACCAGCGCAAGAACTATGAAACGGCCTTTTACATTTTAAAAGTGGCTCATCGTGAGGGGTTGGACCTGGATGTGCGCCTGGGTAACCCGACGCGACGGGGCATTCACAACAAGATGGTGCTGGTTAACCAAGGCGGCAATAGGGTCGTTCACGTGGGCAGCATCAACGGATCAGAGGTATCATCCAAGGGGAACCGAGAGGTGGCACTGCAGGTGCACTCGGAGGGCGCATACGACACGCTCAAGCTTGTCTTTGACTATGATTGGGCGCACAGCGGCGGCCCGTATGAGGCGTATTTTCCGTTCATTTTCCAAGACTATGTCACCGAATCAGATCACGTTCTGATCAGTGAAGTGATGTTCAACCCACCGGGTGCCGATGATATGGCTGAGTGGGTTGAACTGTACAACCCAACCGGTAGCGTTGTAGATGTGGGTGGCTGGTACCTGGGCGATGCCGTTCGTCGAACCGATTATGAACGGTTGTACGTGTTTCCAACAGGAACGACGATCCCGGCCTACGGCGTGCTGGTCGTAGCTCGCCAGGCGACGGCGTACCAGACGTTGGGCTATGTGAACAAGCCTGTGCCGGACTTTGAGTGGAACGACAGCAGCGGGAGTGTGCCCAATATGCACCGCAGCGCGCGGGGCGAAGGTGAGTTTGTCTTGGGCAACGCGGGCGATGAGATTTTGCTGCTCGATGGATCACGGCAGGCCGTGGATGTGGTGGTTTATGGCAGTGGGGGGTATGCCGGCGTCGATTCCTTTGGCGACGTGAGCGGCGTTTACAGTGGCAATTCGCTGGAGCGGCGGCCGGCCAACCGTGACGCGAACGATTGCCAGCACGATTTTCGAATTCTTTACGAACCGGCACCAGGCAGCGTTGTGGTATGGTAATACAGCACGATCTGCCGCTTGCTTTCCGTTGGCTGGGTACGGCTGGATTCCAGTTGCGGCTTGGTACTGTCACGATTCTGATCGACCCTTTTCTTTCGCGTAGCCAAGATGCATTTCCCAACCTCAACCTGACCATCCACGATCTGGCTGCCGATGCGATTTTTGTCACCCATGGCCATTTTGATCACGCGTGCGACGTGCCGACAGTCGCTTTGCACACCCGTGCACCGGTCTACGCGTCTGCCGTGGTGTGCCAGGTTTTGCACGATGCCGGCGTGCCGGCCAGGCAACTGCATCCCCTTTCCGGTGGGAGGCGTTTCGACGTCGGCGGGGTTGGTGTGCTGGCTTTTCCCTCGCGGCACGTTCGTTTTGACCTGCCACTGGTCTGGCGGGCGTTGGGACGCGTGCTGCACCAAAGGAAAAACGTTTTGGCTGCGCTGCGCCAGGCGCGCGGCTGGCCGGTGGGGGAGGTGCTGGGGTACCGATTTGCCGTTTTGGAGACAAGTGTGGTACACTTGGGCAGTGCCGGCTGGATCCAGCAGGAATTGGTGGGTCTCGATCCTGACGTGGCGCTGCTGCCGCTGCAGGGACGTTCGGATATCCATCGCGTGGCTTTGCGGATGGTCGAACTGCTGCATCCCAAGTGCGTGATCCCGCACCACCACGACGATTTTTTCCCGCCGTTCAGCGAGCAGATCGCGGTACGCCCGTTTTTTGAGCTCGTGCACGAGCGGATGCCGGCTGTGGAAACGGTTGAGCCACGCATAGGTGAATGGATGTCATTGTGCTAAACACGCTCATTTTTGACCTCGACGAAACAATTTACCCGCGCGATTCCGGCCTGATGCAAGCGATCAGCCAGCGTATCAACCTGTACATGATCGATAAACTGGGGATGGATCCGGAAAATGTGTCTCGCCTGCGCCGCGAATATTGGCACAAGTACGGCACAACCTCGCGCGGGCTGCAGTTATTGCACGACATTGACGTGGACGACTATATGGATTTCGTCCACGATGCGCCGCTGCGTGACTATATCGCTCCCAATCCCGAGTTGGACGCGGTGTTAGCGGCACTGCCACAGCGCAAAGTCATTTTTACCAATGCGACAGCCGCACATGCGCGTGCAGTGTTAGACGTGGTTGGCGTGCGGCACCATTTTGAGGCAATGTACGACGCTTTCTTTGCCGAAAATGAAAGCAAGCCGGCGCCTGGATCCTATCATCGCCTGCTGAATACGCTGGGTGTGGGTGGCGAGGTGTGTCTGATGGTCGAAGATACCGCGCGTAATCTACGCCCGGCCAAGGCGCTGGGGATGACGACCGTATTGGTTGCACCGCCTGTTGGAGCTGACACGGAGGGTGCCGATTATGTCATTGATCGGATCGCTGACATCGGGCGTGTGGTTAGAGAGGTCGAGTTCTAGATGGATCGGTCAAGGGGGGAGATCCGCGCCGTTTTTTTCGATCGAGACGAGACGCTGTGTTATCATAGCCAGGAACGCGATCAAGAGTTTTTTGATTGGGTTCAGTCGCGTAGCCGCTACCAGGATGTGCCTTTTTCCGAAGCGCGAGAAAGGGTGGGCCTTGAGTTTTTCGACAGCCATCGCGCCGATCTGATCGTCGACGTGGGTACGGAGGCATGGTTTTGGGTCGAATACTGGCGGCGCTCGCTGGAATTGCTTGGGATAGACGACTCTCATCTGGATGAGGCGCTGGAAAAGTTTGTGTTTTTCAAATTCTCTCAGCTTTACCCCGAGACCCAGGAGGTGCTGACCACGTTGTATGACCAGGGATTCTTGCTGGGTGTGATCAGCGATACCTTTCCTTCGTTGTCCGATTCATTGTCTTATCTGCGCCTGGATCGATTGTTCCATGTCGTGATCGATAGCACGAGTGCAGGAGCGATGAAACCATCGCCACTTATCTATCAGAAAGCTTTGGAAGAACTCAGTGTGTCGGCTCAAGAGAGCTTGTTTGTGGATGATGTGCCGGAAAATGTCGATGGCGCACGGGCGGTGGGGATGCAGGCTCTGTGGTTGGATCGGCTGCACTTTCAACACGATCTGCGAGCTGGGGTCATCGCAAATTTACGCGGGGTGTTGCGCTACCTGGCCAAATAAGCGAGTGTCACGGCAGAGGTGGAAAGATGTCCTGCCAGCTCTTTCCTGTGCTCATGTCGGCTTGGACACGGATGGCGAAGGCGATAGCCAAGGGAATGAGACTGGCGACGAAAATCAGGCAGCCACATCCAGCACGATCGGACTGCGACCCAAGTTGTTGCAGCGCAGTGCGATTGGATAGGACGCTGGGAAAAGGAGTAGGCCCGGATGGCGCGGCCGCGGATCGCCTTCCGCCAAATCCCATCAAAAGTGACAAGAACCAGCCTGCAAATCCGACCAGGGTGAGCCCCATCGAGAAACCAAGTGGCTCGCTACCAAACAGCATTTGCCATACCAAAAGCGACAACAGTGTCTGCGCTCCGCCAGTGATGGCGATCAGAATAAGCGAGTTGCTCGCCCCTTTCAAGACCTCAATGATAGCCCTTTTCCAGCTAACAGGCATAGAATACTCCCAAACGTATCGTCTCGGTGCTCACACCGAGTGTGTTGAAGTCGTGCACACTTGTATTTTACCACACTCTATGGATGCTGCCCAATCTGCCAAGTGGTGCGATTTGTTGTTCCACCCTTTACAAGTATAATGGGGGAATGTTGCTAGACACGTGGTTTTTCGCTTTGATAGGAGGCAAAAATGAAAGTCGATTTTTATGGTCATGTACGGCAGTATCATAATCTGAAAAAAGAAATTGATGCCGCTATTCTAGAGGTTTTGGAAAGTGGCCAGTACGTGCAAGGGCCAACGTTGGCGCGTTTCGAAAAAGAGTTGGCTGCGTACTGGGGTACCAAGCACGCTATCGGTTGTAACTCGGGTACTGATGCGTTATGGTTGGTCTTTCTGGCATTAGGTATTGGCCCCGGTGACGAGGTGATTACGGTGGCCAACACGTTTTTTGCCACAGCAGAGGCGATATGGTTTGTGGGCGCAAAGGCCGTTTTCGTCGAGATCGATCCAGATACGTGCAACATTGATCCCGCCCAGATCGAGGCGGCGATCACAGACAAGACCAAGGCAATTGTGCCGGTGCACTTGTACGGACAGTTAGCGGATATGGCGGCCATTTCCAAGATTGCTAAAAAGTATGGTTTGTTTGTCGTCGAAGACTGTGCCCAGGCCATTGATGCGGCCGGGCCTGGATTCAAAAGCGGCGAATTGAGCGATGCGGTATGCACCAGTTTTATCATTCAAAAGAACCTGGGCACCTTTGGCGACAGCGGCGGGATTATGACCAATCGTGACGATATTGTAGACCGCATTCGTGCATTGCGCAATCACGGTTCGCTCAAGCGTTCGTACCATAGCATGGGTTATAACAGCCGTCTCGACGATCTGCACGCCGGTATTCTCAGCGTCAAGCTGAAAAAAGTCACCGAGTGGAGCGACCGGCGGCGCGAGATTGCTGCCATGTACACCGAGGGGCTCAAGGATCTGCCGTGGATCAAGCTGCCAACCGAAAAGCCCGGCTATCGTCACATCTACCATCTGTACATTATTGAGGTCGACAAGCGCGACGAGATGCTTGCCTATCTGAATGGGGCAGGTGTCGATGCCAAAACGCACTATCCCATTGCCATCCACCAGCAAGAGGGGTATCCGTGGGGCAAGCCGGCGGATCTGGACGTGTCGCTGCCACTCAGTGAAAAGTCGGCAGCCAGTGTCATCTCGTTGCCGATGTTCCCCGAATTGACGCAGGAAGAGATCGATTACGTGATCCACACCGTGCGCGCCTGGGAGGGATAGAGTTATGGGTGACACAAAACAAACGTATACCGTTGCCATTGCCGGATTAGGCAAACGGGGCACGCATCATGCGCAGGCGTTTTCCGACAACCCACGTTTTGAGATTGTCGGTTTGTGCGATATCGATCAAAATCGGTTGGATGATGCTGCGTCGAGTGTTGGTGTTTCGTACACCAACACCGATGTCGAACAGATGTTGGCCAATACCAAGCCGGACATTTTTACTTTTTGTACCTTGCCGACGATCCGCCTGGATTTTATCCGCGCCGGTGTTGAGGCCGGGGTCAAGCTGATTGCTTATGAGAAGCCAATGGCGACCACGACCAACGAAGCGATCGAGATGCACAAGCTGCTGAGCAAAGCCGGCTGCAAGTCGGTGGTCAGCCACCAGCATCGTTACGGCGAGCATTACCAAAAAGTTCGCGAGATCATTGACAGCGGAGCTATCGGACGTGTGCACACGGTCTACGGACACGCTACCGGCTGGATGATGCACATGATGACACATTTGATCGACTATGTGTGCTGGTACAATGACTATGCCGAGGCGGAATGGGTGGTGGGGCAGGCGGCGGGCAAGGAAAAGTTCGAGGACCTGCACGCTTCACCGGACTATATTGCCGGGCTGATCCAGTTCGAGAATGGCGTGCGCGGCATTGTCGAGTGCGGCGAGGGCGCGCCTGATGTGCCCGAGGTGGACTATTGGTGGCGCAAGTGTCGGATTGGCGCGCAGGGAACCGAAGGGTTTGCCGAGGTGCTGACCGGGGGTGGGTGGCGGGCGATCACCCGGGATTCGGGCGGGGTCATTTCCGGCCCTGGAGGAATGGACTATGATCACGATATGCCTCCCTATATCCAACAAATCGCCGATTGGCTCGACGATCCGGCGCAGGTGCACCCGTGCAATGGTGAAAACGCGTTCAAGGGCTTGCAGATTATGATGGCCATCTGTCGATCGGTTGTGCAGCGTGGCAAGGTGACCTTGCCGTTGGGACCGGGCGAGCCGGAACTGGAGGCGCTCAAGAACGTGCTGCCGTGAGAGCCCAGGGGGATGCAAGGGCGCAAAAGGTTGGCGTCGTCGTTCTATCGAGTTGTCTACAACGCTTGATGCAGACTCTGCATCAGGCGTTTTGTTTGAAAAACGAGGAGGATGGTATGCGCGTCTTTATCTGCAAAAACCCGGATGAGGTGGGATATTATTCCAGCCAGCAGGTCATTGCGGCTATGAAGAAGGCGTTGGCTCGGTCCGACCGGTTTGTGTTGGGTCTGCCGACGGGAAGCACGCCCTTGCCGCTGTACGGCTATCTGATCACGGCCTTTTACCAGAGTGAGATTGACTTTCAAAATGTCTACACCTTTAACCTGGATGAGTACGTCGGACTGCCGCCGAACCACGAGCAGAGCTATCGCTATTTTATGGTGCACCATTTCTTTCGCTTCATCAACATTCCGTATCGGCAGACGTTTATGCCCAACGGGTTGGCGCGCGATCCGGACAAAGAGTGTGCGCGGTACGAACAGATGGTCGAAGAGATGGGTGTTGATCTGTGGGTGCTGGGCATGGGGCGCAACGAGCATATCGCCTTTAACGAGCCCGGTTCGTCTCGCGATTCCAAAACGCGCAAAGTGTCGCTGTCGCTCGATACGATTGAGGCCAACGCGCGTTTCTTCGACAGTCCTGAGGCGGTGCCAACCGAGGCCTTGAGCGCTGGAATTTCGACGGTGATCGATCACAGCCAAGAGGTCCTGCTCCTGGCGACGGGCAAGGTCAAAGCGCAAGGAGTGGCCATTGCTCTCTTGGGACCGGTTTCCGGGTGGATCCCGGCCAGCTATTTGCGCGAGCATGATCATTGTACGTTCTATCTCGACGAGGCCGCAGCGACGACATTTGAACAGGTGGTCCGGGAGAGAGGGTGCCCGAGTTATATAGAGCTTGTGGATACAAGGGAAAAGGGTGGCAGGTAGCTTGGCGAGGAATGTGGATGACACGGACGAGGCGTCAAACGTCACGTGATGCAGTTCGTTAGGATGACGAACGACGTTTGACGCCTGACGTTCTATCTCGCCGTCCAGCCGCCGTCAATGGTGATGCCGGTGCCGGTGACGAAACTGGATGCGTCGCTTGCCAGGAACAAAGCCAGGCCGCCGATCTCTTCCAGATCTCCCCAGCGACCGAGTGGAATCTGGCTGACAAAAGCCTGATATTTGTCCGGATCGTCGAGCAGGGAACGGTTCATCTCGGTGCCAAAGGGACCGGGTAGGATGGCGTTGACGGTGATGTTGTACGGCGCCCATTCCAGGGCTAATGTGCGGGTAAGCTGCAGCACCGCGCCTTTGCTGGTGGCGTAAGGCGTGCGATCGGGGATAGAGATGATCGACAGGATCGAGCCGACGTTGATCACGCGCCCGTATTTGCGCGCTTTCATGTGCGGAGCGACGGCTCGACACATCAACCATGCGCCGGTGACGTTGGTGTTTTGCACCTGGAGGAATTGGGCCAGGGAAAGGTCCTCGATCTGGCCCCGGATGTTGATCCCAGCGTTGTTGATCAGGACGTCGATCTGTCCGAATGTGTCGATGGTACAGGCGACGGCCGCTTCTACCTGGTCGGGATCGGTGACGTCGCAGCCCAGGGCCAGGGTTTGGACGGTGTAGGTTTTCTGCAGTTCTGAGGCCACAGGTTGTACCTTTTCCTCGCTGCGGCTGCAGACAACGACATTGGCCCCTGCAGAGGCCAGCGCACGGGCCATTTCCGCACCCAGGCCCTGACTGCCGCCGGTGATGAGAGTGGTTTTGTTGTGCATGTTGAAGCGATCCAGGACGGTCACGGTTTCTCCTTGTTTGTGCATCCAATAGCCTTTTAGTGGTGCCGGACTTGGACCATTTTGTGCTCTGTTATTCAGTTTCTCGGGTGATTTGTTGGCAGCATATTGCTCTATAGGCTCCTGGTGCCTAGTGACACAGCTTGGATTTTTCGCCAGAGGCCTTGGCTTCAGCCTGTTGCTCTCCTGATACGACTCGAACGGTTCCGTGGATATCACCGTAGAGCCAACCAAATTGAACCGTTGCCACGTTGTCTTGCCCAATATAATAGACCGGGTTGTCATTCCAATAGAGGTTATAGTTCTGCCCATTTCCACCCAAGATGTAAATGTGAAAACGAACGACCCACCTGCCATCACCTAGGCATGTCGCGGATGACCAGATACGATCGATTTTTAACGTACCGGTAGATAGTCTCAGCCCACTGCCGGGCTGCAATGTAGGTGTGGGAATCATCTTGGGACAACTCGGTGGCGGCTCGAGGCTTGTCGCTTTGCCTATGCGTTGTCCTCCCGATTCAACCCAGATGGTTCCCACCATGAGTACGGGAATGCCGGAACGCTGGATGACATATACGTCGGACTCGCCGGGTTCGGGGGTATAGCTGACCGGTTCCAGGTCCCAATAGAATACGTAATTCTGTGGGTTTCCACCGACAACCTTGACTTTGAAATAGGCCGTCCAGCTTCCATCCGAGTTGCATTGGGCGCTGGGCCAAATGTAGATGATTTCAATCTGGCGCGTAGGCGTTGGTACCGGTGTTGGTGATTTGGTTGGCACACCGGTCGGCGTCGGTGTGAGTGTCGGTGTACTGGTCGGCGTTGGCGTGTTGGTCGGCGTTGGCGTGTTGGTCGACGTTGGCGTGTTGGTCGACGTTGGCGTGTTGGTCGACGTTGGCGTGTTGGTCAGTGTGGGTGTTGGCGTATGTTTCTCGATAGAGACGACAACCGCCCCTGAGTGCTTGTCCAGTTGCACCTCTGCCGAGTGCTCCAGGTAGTCTCGGTTTGTGATAGTTAGCTTGGCTTGTTGCCCTGCATATTGTGCTGCAATGAACGCCTTGACCATACCCTGGGTGTTCGTCGTGGCTTCGTAAACCCAGTTTCGTCCGGCCGCAAGCGTAAAACTTGCATTCTCAAGCGCCATATCTGTGGCTGCGTCCTTGATCAGAACCTCGTAATAGAATCCCAGGTCCGTTGGCTCGATCACGGAAGGTAGGTGCTGGTACGTGTCCAGGCTGGTGTACAATATATCCTGCAATATCTCGCTGCCGAGGATGGCCTCGCGAACCGTCTGTTCGATCGCTTTGGCGTCGATAAATCTGTTCGTGGCACTCTGCGCCAAGACGATGCCGCGCGCCTGGGGCTGGGGTGTTGGTGAGTCTGCGATGCGCACCACGTGATCGAGATCGATCAGCGCTTTGCCATAGTCTTGGTGGGCGATGTATGCCTCTGCCCTGTCGTAGCGGGTGACGGGATGATCGGGGTTTTGATCGATGGCGGCAGTGTATGATGCGATAGCCTGTTCAAACTCACCTTCCAGGCTTTGTTCGCGCCCCGATCGCCAGTTCTCGATCTCGTCGATCAGGGCCTGATCTGCGCCGGCGTTTTCCAGGGCACTGACCATCGCTTCCATAATCGCCTGGTCGTGACCATCGCTCGTCGCATCCAGGGTAACATAGATTTTGCGGACGACAAGTTCCACTTCCTCTGCCTTGACCGGTGTATCTTGCAGGAAAAAGAGAAATTCTTGTTCGCTGGGGGGCAGGGCGTAGAATCGCTCCAATGCTTCCCGGTCATAGCCGCCCAGGCTAAACAGATCGGACAGGGCCTCAAAACGTTCTGCATCGGTTGTGGCGATGTCGAACAGCTCCATGTAAGTCTGGGCGCGGATCTCGGGCGGCTTCTGGCGAGTGAGAATGGCGATAGCGATGGCGGCTACGAGCAGCACGGCAGTGACGATCGAGGCAACGGCCCACCTGCTTTGCCGCCTGGGAGGCCGGTTGTCCTTGATCCAGCTGCGATTAAAGACGTGGCGATAGATTTCGTTGCGCACCTGCAGTTGGCCTTGTTCGACCTTGATCAGGCCGAAAAGTTCGAGATAGTTTTGGATCGGTGAACGGTCGTCGTCAGTAACAGGCTTGTCGCGGCGGATCCGGTCGTAAAGCCTGAGCATATGGTGCCGTTCCATTTCCGTGCTGTTCTGGATGCGGTCCTGGACAAAAACCAGGTTGGTGTCTTTGCGGCCCTCTTCGCTCAAAAATGCCTGGTGAACCAGTTCGTCGACCCGTTCGTCTGTCCAGGGTGTGCGATCGTCGGTGACCGCGGTGAGGCACAACTTTTGGGTCAGATAGGGATGGCCGCTGGTCCAATAAAAAATGCGTTCCAGGATTTGCTCGCCCTGGCCAGGATAGGTCTTGTTAATGCCCTCTTGCAGCGGGACAGCATCCTGCCGGCTGAATTCTTGAAGCACGATGCGAGTGCCAACGTTGAACGGCGTGCGATTGCGATCTCGGATCAGGTCGGTTGGGGTGGCTACACCGAGGGTGACAAATGTCAGGTGGTTGTAGGTCAGATCGTTGGCCCGGGCGTTATAGACGGCGCGGACGACGGCAAAAAAGTCGTCTCGGAAATCGAGTTTGAGCGTTGAATCGATTTCGTCGATGAAAATGGCTACCGGCCCCTCGACGTGTTCGAGGACGACCTGGCGTAGGAATTCCATAAAGCGCTGTGGTGCGCTGAGTGATTGACTCTCCCACCACGCTTGCACGTCCTGGCGCAGGCGCAGGCCGTTCGAGATACGCGTCAGCAGGCCCAGGTACCATGCTTCGGCGGAAACGGTGCCGATGCTGGTCAAATCGATGATAACGGTTGCCACCCCTTCTTCCCTGAGCCGCTGCGCTGTACGCACCATCAGGCTCGATTTCCCCATCTGGCGGGGGGTGAGGACGTAGCAGAATGCGCCATTCAGAACGCGTTCGAACAACTCCTGGTCGGCAGGACGGGTGACGTAAGAGGGGGTGTGCAGGCGAAGCGTGCCCCCAGCGACAAAATAATCGGATGCGTTATTCATCGTACGACTCTCCAAGAAATAGCGAATGGCGAATCATGGGTTACCTTTCGTCGTGCATTCGCAGGTCTGGGACGTGTTGGCCTGAAACCGGGCCCAATGATCGCCACCCAACTTGTGCATCGCACAGCAAATGGCCTGAGAGAGCGCCTGTGCTTGATCGTCTGTACCGGTGTTTTCTGCAACAGAGGGGTACAAGCAGCCGGCGACAACCGCCAGCCGGTCGCCTGCTCCCGCATCGACTTGCTCAAACATCGCGAGTTGTTCTTTAGAGGGGCGCTCGAAAAAGATCTGGCGCGCTGTTTCGCATTGTTCGATGCCGCACAGCTTGGAGAGGTGAAAGATCTGGGCGTTGGCGCTGCTCGAGGTGCGGAATCCTTCGACATACGTGTTGATTTGTGTCGCTTGCTTGATGCGTTCTTGGCCCGGGATGACAACAAAGGCAACGAGTAGCGCAATCAGGGAGACGATCAGGCTGCCCAAGATTGTGATCTGCGACCAATTGATAGGGGTGTTTTCCCGGATCCAGGCGAGGTCAAAGACGTGGCGATAGATTTCATTGCGCACTTGGAGTCTGCCATCTTGGGCGTACACCAGGCCAATCAGGCTGAGACGATTTTGTACCAAGGATCGTTTATCTTCTTGGACAGGTTGACCTTTGTATACGCGACGGTAAAGGTGCAGCAGGTCACGGCGTTGCGGGTCCGTTTGGATGTGACTGCGCACAAACTGCAAATTATCTTCGGCCTGGGCATCCGGGCTGAAGAACAGGTCGTAAACGGTTGCATCGATGCGCGTTTGCGTCCAATGAGTGGTTGCATCCGCATCAGTAGCGGTTGCGATTTCGTAGCACAGCTTCTGGGTCAGGTAGGGGTGTCCATTTGTCCAATAAAAAATGCGATCCAGGATGCGTTGTCCTTGTCCGGGATAGATCTCGTTGAGGCCGTTCTCGAGTGCCTGGGCGTCCTGGCGGCTGAATTCTTTCAAGTCGATAGCCTGGCCAATGTTGAATGGCGTGCGATTGCGATCCTTGATCAAGTCTCCGGGCGAGGCTACACCCAAAAGCACAAACGTTAAACGTTCGTATTCGGGTTCGCTGGCACGCAGATTGTACATGACCCGGATAGCAGCAAAAAAATCGTCAGTGAAATCGAGTTTGAGCGTCGAGTCAATTTCGTCAACAAATACGACGATCTGTTCTTCGATCTCGCCCAAGATGATATCGTGGATAAAATCGGTAAAGCGCTGCACCGGCCCGAGCGTTCTGCGGGCATGCCACCAACTTTCCGGATCGACAGACAGCCGGAGATCCTGGGCCAACCGTTTTAGGATGCCCAGATACCACTGTTCGACCGTTGCCTGAGTACCGAGGACACTCAAATCGATAATCGCTACCTTGATGCCTTGTGATCGGAGCTCGCCAGCGGTACGGATCATCAGGCTGGATTTCCCCATTTGCCGCGGTGTGAGCACATAGCAGAACTGTATGGCCGCGATCTGTTGCATCAAGTTGATATCGGCGGTACGACGGATGTACGATGGGGAATCAGGATGCAGCGTTCCGCCTGCCCTAAAAAATTCGGCTTCTCTGCGCTGGATGAGGGTCATAGTTTATCCTTCAAATAGAGCTCGTACAGTTCGCAGCGGCAGGTGCAGGCGCTGCGGCCGTGGCCCTTGATCAGGCCGGCTTGAAGGAGACGATAATATGATACCTCATCGGGGCATTGGTTCGTGGCAATGATCGTTTTCAGCGCGTTTCTCAATTTGGGCTGATCGCGCAGCAGCCATAGATAGCGACGAAGGTGGTCGCCGAACGGACTTGACTCGGAAGCGGCAATGCCGGGCAGATCTTGCCACGAGACGTTTTCGGTCACCATGATATAGATTGCCTTGTGAGTTAGATAAGGGTGCCCGCCCAGAAAACCGTACAAGGCTGACAGGCGCTGCTCGTTTAGCGGCTGGCGGTAGCGAGCATTTAATTCGCGTACTTGGTTCTGGTCAAAGTCTTGCAGGCGCAGCTTGAGCCCGACGTTGAACGGAGATTGGGTGACATCGCCGATCAGCAAGTGCGGCTCCGTAGAGATAACCATAACGATGTCCAGATTTTCCCAGATATCGTCCATTGCTCGGCTGTTGTGCCAGAAGCGGATCAGACCGAAAAAGTTGTCGTGGAAAGGTGTACGCAGCAGCAGATCGGCCTCGT
This sequence comes from Anaerolineae bacterium, assembly GCA_016929205.1. The sequence continues at coordinate 12,561 of JAFGJF010000207.1, read as the reverse complement.
CGATAGCGAGGACGATCTTGTGATCTGCTTCTGGCAAAACGTATCCTTCCATCAGATAAGTCGTTTTGTCCGGCGCGCCGAGTGAGCTGCGCCACGCTTTTTCGACCTCACCGGGATCCAGCTTTAGCTTGGTGACGATCGACGTGGCAAAGTAGTACAAAAAGTCATCCAGACTCTGTAAATAGCTACTGGCAATGGGCTGCAGGTCGAGAAAAACGACCTGGTTGCCTTGGGCCTTGGCCTGAGCAATTCCTCGGATCAGCAGTGAACTCTTGCCGCTTTGGCGAGGAGCGCGGATCGTCGTTGTGGTGCCATATGGTTTGGCCAGTTCACGCAAAAGCTGGTCGTCTTCTTCGCGGGCGATGTAGAACTGGGAACGACGGCCGACTGCCCCGCTTGGATCGCGCAAAGATTCAACAAAGCGTGGATCGGCATAGGGCTGCGGCGCGGTGGTGATACCAGCTTCAGACTCGTCGTCCGAAGCCGGTTTCGACCCAGTTTTGGGCAGCGGTGTGAGTTTGCTGACCGCATCCAGGATCTGCTCGGCCAGCGTTTCGTTGTCCGCGTCATGATGCCATTCGACATAGTGCAGCGGATCGAGATAATGGCTGATTTGGTAAGGGAGTGTGCCCTCATAGCTGATGCGCACAGGCAACAAGCGAGAGCGGCCCGTTTGTTTGTGGTAGCGGTGAGCACATTCGACCTCCTTGGCGATCATTTCGCTGTCTACCGACGCTTCCGACAAGAGCACAATCATAAAGTCACAGTCTTTGATCTGGCGTTCCAGTTCTTGGGCCCAGTTGACGCCGATTTCTAGCTTTTGATCGATAAACACAATGTGCCCGGCTTGTTCCAATGCCTGACGAAGGCGCACGGCCAACGGTTCGTCCGGTGTGACGTGGCGTTTGTAGCTGATAAACACGCGTGCTTTGGTCGTCGCGGCTGGCTTTTTGATCGCGTTTTCGAATGCGTTGACCAAATCACCGGCGGTTTGGTATCGATCATCAGGGGACTTGGACAATGCCTTGAGGATGACCTGCTCGACCGCCTGGGGGATGTCCGGGTTGCACAGCGTTGGCGGGGGCACTTGTTCGGTGACGTGTTTCATCATGATCCCAAACGTGTTATCGGCATCAAACGGCACACATCCTGTGAGCATCTCGTACAGGGTCACACCCAAGGAATAAATGTCGCTGCGTTCGTCACCTCGCTCGCCTTGCACCTGTTCCGGCGACATGTATTTCGGTGTTCCTGCGATCGTGCCTGTCGACGTAAACGAGGTTTTGCCAAAGATGCGGGCGATGCCAAAGTCGGTCAATACTGCCTGGCCTTCAGCTGTGAACATGATGTTGGCCGGTTTTAGATCGCGATGGACAATACCCTGGGCGTGGGCAGCGTCGATGGCACCACCCAAGGTGGTAAGAATGTGCAGCGTTTCAGACAAGGAAAAGGTCTGTTGTCGAGCGTAGTGTTCTTCCAGCCTGGTTTTCAGCGAAGGGCCTTCGATGAGTTCCATAACCATATAGTACAGGCCGCCTTGGGAGTCAAAGTCATAGACCTGGACGATGCCGGGGTGACGCAAGCGGGCGATGGTTGCCGCCTCGCGTTCAAATCGCTCGATAAAGTTGCCGGTGCTGGACAGGTGGCTGTGAATGACTTTGATCGCCACGTGACGGTCCAGGCCGGGTTGGTAGGCTTTGAAGACGCGGGCCATACCGCCCATACCTAGCTGGGAAATGATCTTGTATTTGCCCAGTGTCTTTAAGGATGGCTGCTGTTCGTTATTACCCTCGTCTGGCTGACCGGGGTTTGCAGGATGTGTTTCCTTTTCGCTCACTTGTTGCTCCTCTCATCCAAGAGGACTCTCGTTTTTATGAATCTATCATATCGTATCTAGGTGTTATTGTCAACATCTAGATCGGTGTCTATTGTGTGACTCGTTCCCTATCGTTCTTGATGACGACAATCGCTTCGCGAAATTGCCCCAGCCGTCGTCCATCATATGTCACATCGATTGGGACAACCCACCGCCCGGGAGCGGCATCGTGTGGCACGCTGAACATTAAAGTTATTCGTTCTTGACTTTGCGGTGCAATCGTTGCTTCCCCTGCGGCTACGCCAATCTGCCACTGCGGTGGCAAAATAGGGCGGCATCGTGCAGCACAGAGGTGATCTGTATAGTTGGTTATGATTGTATCGATTTGTACGCGAGCGCCGGGTGAGATATGCTGCTCGTAAGGGTGGCAGCGTACCCAATGTTCATCGATCCCATAGTTGACGTTATCCCACGGAAACAGGTCACCATAGCTTTGTTCGCGTTTGGCGAGGTTGGCGCGCATCAAGGCACAATCTTGAGGCGTAAAGCTAAAACCAGTGTCAACGTGCGAATTGAGCAGCATCTCTGGCGCAATTTGCTGAACGAGTCTCAGGCAAGCGTCAAAGCCTTGACTTTCGCCAAGAATATTGCGGTTGCCGGCGCAATAGTCATCAATGCCGGAAGGTGTAAACGAGTCGCCGACGAAAAAGATGCGCGCTCCGCGCCCCTCGACGAGCAGCCCGCCATGGTAGTATGTCTGTCCCGGCAAATGATAAGCGGTAAAAATGAACTCGCGCCACGCCCACGATTCACCGTGGACTGTATGATGGTCAACCTGGATTCGAGCAGGCGAGATGCAAGGCAGCCGCCAGGCTAGCGGGTTCTCAACGACCTGAGCGACGTGTTCGTCGGCGATGACCGGGCAGTTGAACGTCTCCTGAAATTGTGGAATGGCGTCGACGTGGTCGTCGTGATAATGGGTGATCCACAGCCCTTCCACAGTGCCCAATTGGCCCCTGGCTTGTATGTGCCGGAGGTGATGGATCACCCTTTCGGTGCCGCAGTCGAGCACAAAGGCTGCGCCGTTCTGTGAAGAGATGATCCACGTCGTACCGATGTGGGTCACAAAGCCCGGAGTCGGTTTGCTTGTACCTACAGGCATCGTGCCTGGACGCCCCTCATAGTCGGCAAACATCTCGGGAAAGTAAAAACGCAGCGCGCTGATAGCAGCGTATTGCTCGTAGCATTGTTCCAGCCGACTGATGAGCAAATCGACGGCACGCCCCGGGTGGGTGATTGTGTTTCCATGTGAGGGAACGAGAGCTATTGGCTCAACGACTTGAATCTCGCGCAAGCTAGAAATTAACCGTTTGCGGTTGCCCAGGAACCCGTGATAGTCTCGTGTCTCCCAGCCTTTTTGCAGGCTGTACAGATCGTAAATCTGCCCAAGGGCATAGATCGTATCGCCGCAGAACAAATATCCCGTCGTATCCTGTTTGTCGTTGACCAGATAGGATACACTGCCTTCGGTATGTCCCGGTGTCTCAAAAACAGAAACGTTCATCCTGCCCCAGGAAAACGTATCGCCTTTTTGACATACCTGGTGAACAGGAACCGATTGTGCCAGCATCAGATTGTGGGGGTGGAAATCGTAAAGATGCCAGCGCCAGGCAGGGTCATTCCAAACCTTTTCTACATTGGCGAACCACGCTTGTTCTTTTGCAGGTACAACCACGCGGGTTCCTGTTTCAACCAACCCATAAATACCGGAAGCCTGATCACGATGGTGGTGGGTAAACAAAACAGCCTCGACGTATGTCATACCCAGTTCTTGGAGCGTGTGCTGTACGTCACCGTCACCACAGTCGATCAGGCAGGCACGGCTGCCGTCGCGCAATATGCCGACGTTAACCTCACCATGATGGACAAACAGGTCTGGACCCAGTTGGCTATAGGCCATCGCTTGATTCCCGCAACGGCGGTTTTGTGCTCAGTACCCCGCTGCCTGAGCAGATTTTTTGAGTGTCTCGAGTGCACGCGCTGCATCCCTAGCCATATCCGACCATTTTCCCTCGATAGAGAGCCGCCCGTCATAGCCACCTTTTTTGATAGCCTGGAAAAACGTGCTCCAATCGCATTCTTCCAGTCCCGGTGCCATACGGGATGCATAGGTGGCAATGTGTGCATGATCGATCAACGGCGTGCACGCTACCAGATCGTCATAGCTGTCGTTTTCAAGTGCCCAGTGATAGGCGTCGACCAGCAGTCGCAGGTTGGGATGATCGACTTGCCGGACATAGGTCGCACACTCGCCAACGCTGTTGAAGACGTTACATTCGCGTTTGTTGAGCGGTTCAACCACGATCGTGACCTTGTGTTTTTGGGCTGCCGGGCCGAGCATAGTGCCAAATTCAAGCAGTTGTTTCCATGCCCTGTCGCGGTCAAAGCCTTCGGGAATACGGCGAGCGCCACCCGAGCCAAAGACGATCGTCTCGATGCCGGCGCGGTTGGCTCGTTCACAGGCCAGATCTACGTAGGCGGCAAGGGCGTCCATATCGACGTCTGGCCCGGTGATTTTGAGGCTGCCGGGCAAAAAACAGTTTGCTGCTTCACAAGGCAGTGCCGAGGTGTGGATTCGCGCCAGTTCGGGCGCGAAAGCGGCTTCATCCTCTAGCGTTTTTAGATGGTTCTGGACGTGGAGTTCGATAAACTCGAACCCTGCGCTGGCCAGGGCGGGTGCCATGCTAGGATCTGTGCATACACCGAATTTCATATGTCTCTCCTATCGTGTCTATTCTTCGTGTTCGATTTCGAACACATGTGCGTACAAGTTAAAGACCCAGATTTGCCCTTGCTGCGTGCGCCGCAGATAGTACAGGGCGTCCTGGATATAGTCGTCTATGACCTCCCAGTAAAATCGCGCATACCGTTTGCGCATATCGCCTGGATTTTTGTAGCCGAATGTCTCGTTGGTTCCCAGTTCCTCGAATTCGTAAAACAAGGCGGGAATCTTGCGCAGGTAGTTGGGATCGCCAAGCTGGCCGATAAAGTCGGCGGCACGAAGCAGACCAGGAAGGCTTTTTGTGTCTTTGTAAGCCTCGCCCTCAGGCGGCGGAAACCGTGTCAGCTCAATATATGATGCGATGAGCTCGGCATCTACGTCGATCATCAGATCACCGCTGAACCGTTCGCGGACAAAGAGTTTGCTGCGATCAATGTGATAGGGCGTCATTGCCACGTCTGTGCCGCCAGACGGCATCTCAATGGTTTCGTTACCGATACCGGTCGCAAAGACGGTTTTTTCGTCGGCCCGGCATATTCCACGCACATAGCCGATGTCATGACACAGCAGTGCCATCGTAAAATGAAGCCAATCTTGAGGAAAGATGCCTCCTTCGCACAGATGTTTGCCTCGGATGATCGACTGCCCGACCTGGGTGACCATAATGGTGTGTTCGACGTTATGATACAGCGCGTCCGAGGTGGCAATGTTTTCCAGGACGATGCGTCCTGTCCAGGCGGCGATATTGCCGATGTGGATGTCCAGCTCGCCATACATCTCTCTGTAGGATTCCAGAATATCCTGGACAAAGTGTTCGATGACGAGCCTTTGAGGATTAAACATAGCTCCTCCTTTTGCATCACATTGGTTGAGTCAAAAGCTCAATAAACCGGATGGATGTCTCAATGCCTCTATAAAAGTTGGGCAGATGGAATTTTTCGTTGGGTGAGTGCAGTCGGTCGTCGGGCAGGCCAAAGCCCATCAAAATTGTTTCAATACCTAGCACCTGCTGGAACGTTGCAACGACGGGAATCGAGCCGCCTTCGCGGACAAAAATCGGTTTTCGTCCAAAGGACTCGGCATAGGCTTGAAACGCCGCTTGCATCGCCAAACTATCACGGCGGACGACGGCGCTTTCACCCCCACTCAGGTATCGCACCGCAACCTCAACGGTCGGCGGGGCAGTCTTGGTCAGGTAGGTTTGGAGCAACCGTGCGATCTCGTCCGGATGCTGATTGGGCACCAGCCGCATCGAGATCTTGGCAAAAGCTTTGCTGGGCAGCACTGTCTTGCCGCCCGGCCCGGTGTAGCCACCCCAGATGCCATTCACATCTAGCGTGGGGCGGGCTGTTGTCCGTTCGATGATCGTATAGTTTGGCTCCCCCCAATCGACTCGTGTGCCTGATTCGGCGAGCCATTTGTGGCGATCAAAGGGAATGTTGGCCAGTTCTGTGCGTTCTTGATCGTCGAGTTCAAGAACAGAACTATAGAACCCTGGGATGGTGATATGCCCGTTTTCATCAAAAAGCCCGGCGACCATTTCACACAAGGCGTGAATAGGATTTTGTACTGCTCCGCCGTACATGCCGGAGTGGAGATCGTGGTCAGGACCGGTTATCTCTACCTCAAGGTAGGATAGACCACGCAGCGCGTAAACGATCGATGGCACGTCTTTGTCCAGGATGTGTGTGTCAGAGACGATGGCGACATCGGAGGCGAGCAGATCCGCATGCTTGCGGATGAATGGCCCGAGATTGGGGCTGCCTACTTCTTCTTCACCTTCAAAAATGCACTTGACGTTGATAGGCAGTGTGCCAGTTGTTTGCGCAAATGCTTCCAGGGCTTTGACATGGATGTACAATTGTCCTTTGTCGTCGGACGCGCCCCGGCAAACGATATCTTGGTCGACGACAGCCGGCTCAAAAGGTGGCGAATGCCATTGTTCCAGTGGATCGGGCGGCTGTACGTCATAATGGCCATAGATCAGGATGGTTGGTGCTTCTGATCCAGCATCCAGCCACTCTCCATAGACTACGGGATGGCCTGCTGTGGGCATGATCGCTGCTTTGGTCGCTCCGGCAGCAAACAACTTGTCGCGCAACCACAGTGCAGCACGTTCGAGTTCGGACTTGAATTTTGGTTGCGTACTGACGCTGGGAATGCGCAAAAATTCGATCAACTCGGCGAGAAACAGTGAGCGATTGGTTCGAGCGTATTCAAGTGGGTTCATTTTTCGCCTCCTTGTTGCACTCTATTATAACACAAAGCATCTCGATTGAGAACTGAGTGGATCTGTGAGTCTTGGTATTTGTGAAATCAATAATTCTATTGAAAGTATTAAAAACCACTTGACAAATTGGAACATTTCAAGTATAATATTACAAGAGATGTTGAATAATTTAATCATTGTTTTAAAAATATACAGAGGGATGCCGGGTGGAATTGTCAGCGGGCAGACATAACTGGGAGGAAATCCTTCAATCACAGCGGTTTTGTTCTGTGGAATGGCGATTAGGTCTGGGCAAACTTGCAAGAGCAAATTGGGTATTTTGCTTATGTGAGCGGCCGTATGCTAAATTGTTGTGGCAGCCTTGGAGCAATACAGTGTTCAGCCGAATCGTTGTGTAGAATGGGAGGCAAGATGAACAAGGTTCAGTATCAGGTTAGCGATCGGGATGTTCTTGATCTTGTGCGTGCGGACAGTGATGTGGCCATCAAGGGGTGGGATGAGGATTTCGTCGAGTTGAGCCTGGATGGAGAGATCGAGGACTGCCAGGTTGAGCAGCAAGAAGGCACGCTTGTCATCAATAGTCAGGTTGCTCTGGCTGTGAGCGTGCCATGTGAGATGCACGTTCACATCGGACAAGTACGTGGTGACTTGGTGGCATCTAACTTGGAGAGTGAATTGTCAGTTGAGGAAGCATACGGCGATTGTGATCTGCGTTCGAGTTCCGCCAAGATATCGATTGGCTCGGTGCGGGGGAGTCTTGACGTCGAAGAAACGGCCAATACCCTGACGGTAAAAGAGGCCAGGTCGGATGTACGCTTGACAAACACCGTCGGTTTTGCCGAGTTGGGGCAGGTGGGTGGCGATTTTCGCGCCCGGGATGTGGGGGGCGGACTCAAATTGGGCACGATACAAGGAGATGCCCGCGTTCGTGACGCAAGAGGAGTGGTCACAATTGAAGAGGCGGTAGGGGACTTTAGGGGAACGGACCTGCGGGCAGGAATGAACGTTCACGTCCGGGGGGACCTGACATTAAAGACAGTTTTAGCACCAGATACAGATTACTTGGGCTCCGCAGATGGTGATATCAGCGCGCACGTTCCTGCGGATTCGAGCGCACGTTTCACACTCAAGGCAAAAGGCGGTATATCGACCCGGCTTTTGCGGGTTGAAGAGATGGAGTCTGGATGCGTAGAAGGTCAAATGGGCGACGGCGAAGCCCGGGTCGTGTTGGAATCTGATGGGCATCTGGCACTGAAACCGATTGGTGGTTGGGATGGCGAGTTTGGCGAGTTTGGCGCGAATTTTGGCGAGTTTGGCACACACTTTGGCGAATCAATTGCAGCCCAGGTTGAGGCGCAGATCGCTGAACAGTTGCAGGGCATGCATTTTGACGACCTGGCTCGTGTTGAAATGGAAAAGGCTATGGCCAAGCTTGAGCGGGATATGGCCAAGATACAGCACCGAGCCGGCGAGCACGCGCGACAGGCGGAAGAACTGGCGCGCCAAGCCCATGAAAAAGCGCGACGAGTACAAGAGAAGGCGAGACGTGCTGCCGGTCGGGCTGCCCGCCGTCAGGCCGAAAAGCGAGGCCGCCAGTTCCATATCCAGATGAGCGCTGATCATCTTGGCCAACGCGCTCGCCCCAAGGTCTCACAAGAGGAGCAGTTGTCCATATTAAGGATGTTGCAGGAGGGCAAGATCTCGGCCGAAGAAGCCGAGATGCTGCTCAAGGCGCTTGAAGGGTAGCGCCTTGTAGCTCTACACTGACAATTTCGGGGCGGCACAAGAATCGCGCGCGTGGCATTCCGCCGCCCTCAAACCCCAATCCGCGGCTGATGTACATCTGCGTGTTCTCCTGGCGGGCGAGACCTGCCTCGTAACGTTTGCCGTATACAGATGAGGTGACGATTGCGCCATAAAACGGCAAGCGGAGTTGTCCGCCGTGCGTATGTCCGCCCAGGTATAGATCAATCTGGTGTTTGGCGGCTGCATGGATCAAGTCCGGGGAGTGGTACAGCAGCAGTTTGAATGTGCCTGCCGGAACATCCCGCATTGTCCTGTCAAGCCGCGCACTGTCTTGCACTTGATCGTGACTGCACGCTATACCAATCAGTGTCACAAGCTGACCACGGACGTTGACGGTGTGTGTTTCGTTTTCTAACCACGTGATATCGCTGCCTTGGACCAGCCAGGACATATCGTGTGGTGTGTTTTCAATTGAGCCCCGTACGGCAAAAATGCCGTACGGGGCTTTTAGTTGACCCACAAACTGGCGGAAATGATCGGCGGCTGTTGGATCGGTGGCATAGGAGGTGTTCAAATAGTCACCGGTAAAGACAATAATATCTGGTTTGAGCCCATTGATCTTGGCGATCGTTGACGCTTCGCGATAGCTGTTGCGCTCAATATGGGTGTCGGTAACGTGCACGATGCGAACAGGTGGTGCATCCGGGGAGAGGCTATCAAAGGCCATAGTTAGCACAGTTGTCTCTACCAGCAGCGGTTCTACGACATACGCATCCAGTTGGATGAGACTGAAGCCCAGGTTGATAGCGAGAAACAGGATGACGTTGAACTTGGCGTGTATCTTGATCTCGTGGCGATGCGTGTGCCAGAAGCCCAGCAAGCGCGAATTTGTCTGCTTTGCCCGGCCGCGTTTTTGCCACTGCGTTAGCAGTACTGCTCCGGTTAATCCCCAGAAAATGCACAGCCGCACGACGACACTGGCGATTAAGGGTAAGGTGATGGCGTTTGAAAATGAGAGTTTGAGCAAGGGCAATGCGCGCAGCAACACCCAGTCGAACAAGCAAAAAAGCAACAACGTCGTGGCCAGCGACAGCCCTTCCCTCGAAACAATGCGCGTCTTGGGAAGGCGCTTGAGCAAAAGCGAAGTGCCGGCGCTGGTCAACACGCCAGCCAGGCAAAGCCAGGCCATACCGTTGATCAAATGATCGGGTTGCCGCCAGATGAGATAGTGCAAAAAGTAGGCTGCTCGAATCAGCATCAGTGTCTCCTTATCCGTTCCAAACCTCGCGAGATGGCGGTTTCTGTTGCCGGGCGCGTGCTTTGATCAGTGACAGGAGCGCCGGGAGCGATGTCAGCAGCATAAATAGAAGAAAGGGCAACCCACTATAGATGCCATACGGAATGGTCAGAAAGACAAAGTGCTGCAATGAAAAGGGGTATGGAAAGGGATAGGTTGGCCACAGACGTGCGGCGACGATGATCAGCGCATTGATGCCAAAGATGATGCCCTGGCCTTGCAGTGCCTTGGAGATGCGGACTAGGCCCGGTGGCGTGCGCAAGGTGCGGATTAGCAGTGCGGCCCAGATTGAGGCGATACCGAGCCCGAGGATGGCTATTGTGGTCGGGCTCCATGCGACGTTCTGTACTTCGTTGGAGACCAGTACAACGTGATGGAATGCCCAGGCCGTCGGCAAAGGGTAAATCGCCAGTGTGGCCTCCAACCAGTCGCGTTGGCGGATCAAGAGCAAGATCAGGACGTACGATACAGCGCCCCAGACCAGGCTGCTGGGAGCGTTGGGAACGACAAAAGGGGCCCATCCCAGCCAGGCCCACCACCACAGCGGCCAGCGGGCACGCCAACCGAATGCGGTCGCAATGGCGAGCGCTAGAAGGATTGCCCAGGCTGGCAATGATATGGTGTAGGGCAGCCAACCAAAGAGAATCAGGGGTAACACAGCCAGCGCGACCTCCATCCAGGTCGCACGGCCGTGTATCTGGCGCAGTGACTGTCCAATCCGGTGTGCCGTGCCAAACTGTTTCAGAACCTGGGCAAGACAGGTTGTTTCGTCTTGTCCCGCACGCTGCATATTTTGGACAGCCATCTCGATGTGTGAGCGTACTTCGTACAGGATTTGTTTGGTCTCTTGTGGTGATGCCTCGAGCTCCTGGCCCAGTTGATCCATATAGTCCCGCAGCAGACGGTTTTCTACGACAGACATTGGCTTTTGGCTCCCTCTAGCACGCGCAACATTGCACGTGCAAAGTCGCCCCAATCCTTGGACCTGCGTGCTAGGGCATCGCTCCCTTTGTCGGTAATGGTATAGTATTTGCGAGATGGGCCTTCTTGTACCACCTCCCAATAGCTGAACAGCAGACCGTCCTTTTCCATACGGTGAAGCGCAGGGTAAAGGGTGCCCTCTTTAAAGTCGAATACACCTTCGCTGCGCGCAGCCAGCTCTTTGGCAATTTGATAACCATACATTGGTTTTTCGGTCAGCATGCTCAAAACCAGTACGGTAGTGCTTCCTTTGCGCATGTCAAGGTTTTTAGCCATTTTGAACTGCTCCTGTTATCATTAGGTCGATTCTATGTACATAGAATATCTAGGTACATAGATTATACCATGTCTTGTGGTGCGTGTCAAGAGTCTGTTGATGCCCGGCACTGGATGCCAAAATTCGCTTCTCTGGCGTTTTCATGTTATAATGCCTCCTTGAGCAAGCTTTTCACACCATATCTCGCAGAGAGGATGATTTTGGATCCACTTTTCATTATTATTAGCTTGATCAGCCTGGTTATAGGTATCACGGTACACGAATTTTCCCATGCCTTGTCTGCAGATCTGTTGGGCGATCCGACTCCGCGCTATCAGGGGCGGTTGACGCTTAATCCGGTGGCACATTTTGATCCGGTTGGCGGCTTGATGATCTTGGTCAGCTCGATCTCCGGATTTGGATTTGGTTGGGGAAAGCCCGTTCCGGTCAATCCTGTCAATCTGCGCTACGGCCCGCGCGTTGGCCTGGCTCTGGTTTCTTTTGCCGGCCCTTTTTCAAACATTGTTGTGGCTACATTGGCTGCAGCACCTTTGCGTATTGTATCCTTGCAGGGCATGCTGCTTCCTAGTGTAGTGTGGGTCATCTTGTCCGCAATCATTACGACCAACATTGCCCTGGCTGTGTTCAACCTGTTTCCACTTCATCCTCTTGATGGTTTTAGTGTGTTGCGGGGTATTTTGAGCACCATTCGCGCGCGGTGGGCATACGATGCCAGCACATTTATGGATCGGATGCAGGTCTATGGGCCAATGATCTTTATGGCTGTGATCTTTATTGACCAGATCCTGCCTGGCCGAGGCATCATTTGGACCGTCTTGGGTCCAGTCTACGATCTATTGCTAAAGGTGATTTTGGGCTAGTCTGGCCGGGATTGACTGGTGTTAAAACGAATTGTGTATCGTGCCGGCCAGTTCTTTCGGGCGATGTGGCCCCGGGTGCGAGAGGACGAGTACGCCCTGGTTGAGGTGCATCTCTCTGCTTCAGAGATGGCATTGTTCTGTCGTATGCACCGTATCGATCAGCGGCATTGCCTGGACGTTTTTTACTCGCTTTATCGGGCAGGCTATCGCGATGCCGTGCTTTTGCAGGCGGCGTTGCTGCACGATGTGGGCAAGGCTGCCGGCCAGATAACGATAGTTCATCGCGTGGCTGTGGTGCTGATGCAAAGGATTGTGCCCAGTTGGCTGGAACAATTGGCGCAGGATGGTAGGGGATGGAAGCGCGGTTTTGCCGTTCACGTGTCACATCCCGAGATCGGCGCGCGATTGCTAAAGGAAGCTGGTTCATCTCAAGTCGCTTTTTTGGTCAAAGGACATCACGATTCCGATCCTCACGATAGTCGATTGGTTGCTTTGCATTGGGCCGATGGACAACACTAGATCTCAAAATGGAGTAAAGATATGGCATCAAAACCTTGTATTACAATTATTGG
>JAFGJF010000027.1 GCA_016929205.1 Anaerolineae bacterium | reverse complement strand
GGCCGCCTGGTCGCCGATCACATTGCCGGGCGCGAGACGCGCTTTCGCGGCGTGCAGGGCACGGCGATCGTCAAGGTGTTTGACTTGACCGTGGCCACAACAGGGCTCAACCGCCACGCGCTGGAGCAGGCCGGCATTGCCTTCAAGAGCGCGATCGTGCACCTGGCCAACCATGCCGGGTATTATCCCGGCGCGGCACCGATGTCAATCAAGCTGCTTTTCGCAGTGGATTCGACTGCCGCAGTGGATTCGACTGCCACGAACGGTAGCCCCCAACCGTCAGGCAAAATCTTGGGCGCGCAGGTCGTCGGCCAGGAAGGCGTGGATAAACGAATCGACGTCATCGCCACCGCGCTGCGCGCCGGTATGACCGTCTTTGATCTCGAAGAACTGGAACTGGCCTACGCCCCACCCTACGGCTCGGCCCGCGACCCGGTCAACATTGCCGGTTTCGTCGCTGCCAACATCTTGCGCGGTGACGTGGAAACGATCGACTGGGACGACGTGGCCAAATTGGACGCCGAACGCGACTTTTTGCTCGACGTGCGCGACCCGCACGAGTTTTCTGCCGGCACGATCGAGGGTGCTACACTCATCCCGCTAAACGAGCTGCGCGGGCGGCTGGGCGAACTGCCTCGCAACAAACGGATCGTAACCTGTTGCATGGTCGGGCAGCGCGCCTACTATGCCTGTCGCATCCTGAACCAGCACGGGTTCAAGGCTGTCAACCTCAACGGTGGGTGCACAACGTACCGTATGGTAAAGGCACCACAGTCGAATTTCTGATTTGTTCGGGGATCTGGTCGGTTTGGATGCACCGACCAGATCCCCGCCCGCACCTGCTTGTACCCATACCCATCCCAGTCAAAGTCGGTCAGAACTGGAAAATCGCATCGCGACAGACCAAAGCCGCCGATCCACCTTTCTAACCAATTTCTTACCCTCGCCAAACAAAACTTGTGGTATAATAGGTTGTCAAGCGTCGAGTTCGTCCGGCAAAAAAGATGTTTGCCCCACACACAACCTGTCCATTAGGAGCGCTATGTCGACGACCTTTCTACACAAACCCGGTGCAGAACGATCCGAGCGTGCCCCGATCACGACGATCCACCTGTTCGTCGTGCCTGCCGCTGCGCTGGCCTTGTTCTCGATCTTGATTGCTTTTAACAGCCTGCACGGAAACGCCGCGCCCCATCCCGGCGACGATCTCGACGGGCGGCTCGCCGAGGCAGTGCCTGCCCTTCCCGGATCGCCGGTTCCGCTGCAGCAAGCTGTCCCGGCACAGATCCACGCCTCCTCCACAGTCAGCACCTGCGCCGTCGACGTGGCCCTGGTCCTGGACCAGTCGGGATCGATGAACGACGACACCTACTGCTGGGACTGCTACCTGGAATCCGATGCCGAGGATTTCCCCAGCGGGTATCGCGAATATCTGCCTTACGACGATTGGATCTGTGAAACGCAAGTGCCGATCACGGACCATCTCGGATACGAGATGCTGGTCGCCGAAGCCGAGTACTTTGACTATTCGACGTCGTTGATTCCTGGCGGGCCGAACGACTATCGCCGCGACAGTTATATCTTTCCCAATACCTTTTGGATGCTGCAGCGCACGCCAGGCTCGCAGGCGTCCGGGTACGCGTGTCGCTACGGTGACCGGCTCGAGTGCGGCGCGCACCTGATGCTGATGCCGCACCGGGCGGACGAAGATATTCCCGGCAACCCCACACCCTACACGCCGTCCGACCGGCCCGCACCGCGCCTCGATTACCAGTTCGACGTTCCCGCCGCCGGTAGATGGTACGCCTGGATCCGGGCTCAGTGTGGGGCGCGCATTGATCCAGGCATCGGGATCGTCGACAGTTGTGTTGTCCACTGGGGCGTCGATGCCGAGGGAACCTGGAATTACAGCGACTTTCCATCCACAGGTCCGAGCGATTTCACCAGGCAAGACGAATACGGTTTCGAACAGGGATCGTACGGGCATCGCTGGGACTGGGTGCGGCTGGGGTGGATAGACTTGACCCAGGCTCCGCATACGGTCAACGTCTGGGGCGGCGGCAGCGGGTTTCGGTTGGACAAAATCGTGCTCACCCGCAACCCTGAGTGGCCTGCCTATGAAAGCATCGCCGCCGATCTCGCTCCCGAGTTTATTCGACTCACCACGCCGCTCTGGAGCGACGTTGTCAGCGACTCGTACCAGACTTATTATGCCGACAATCGCTATGGCGGCCCACCAGACACGCGTGGGCGTAGCGGGCAGGCCTGCCACCCCTGCAACCCGCTGTACGGGCAGCGGCTGAACGTCGACCTCGACGGCAGCGGCGTGATCGGCGACTTTCCCGGAGAGATATTGGCAGATCTGAACGGCAATGGCACGATCGATCCCGACGAGATCTGTGACAACACGCTGAACGACATCTTTGACGACCAGCAGCCGATCCGGGCTGTGCAAGAAGCGGCTAAAACCTTCCTGCATGGCGCGCAAGCCCGCTTTGACAAGGCCGGTCTTGTCATCTATGACACCCAGGTCGATCCCGGTGATGCGCACGAGTTGATCTGCCTCGGCACTCCCGGATATTGGGAGGACGACTTGCCCGATTATCCGGGAGTCTGGGACCTGGTTTCGAACACACCAGATCCGGCCTGGATCTGGTGTTACGATCACCGGACAAGCAAAGACGGCTGGTCCGGACCCATTTCAGAGCGCGATCCCGACGTGACCCTTGGCAGTGTCATTGGAGCCATCGAAAACATGGCAGCCGCCGATCTGACCAACATTGCCGACGGGATGCGACGCGGCCTGGCCATTCTGAGCAGCGATCCCGGACACTATGGACGGCAAGACGTGCCGGACACCATGATCGTGATGACCGACGGCACCGCAAACCGGTATCCCCAGGGCCCCTGTGCTGACGATCCGGATCTGTGGCCTGTCGGCGGGGCCGCCCAGGACTGTGTGATCTATTACGCCAATCAGGCCCGTGACAGCGGGGTGATCGTGCACACGATCAGTTTGGGAACAGGCGCAGATCAGGCCCTGATGCAGGCCATAGCAACGCGCACCGGCGGCGTGTCCTATTACGCGCCGACCGCGTTGGATCTAGACAGCATCATAGATGCGATCTGGCATAATGTGACTCAGAACTGCTTTGCCCTGAGTATCGACAAAGCCACGCCGGCAACCGTGCACCTGGGTGAAACATTTACGGCGACGATCGCCGTCAGCAGCACCGCCCCGGTCAGCACCACCGGCGTCATCATCCAGGAGACGATCCCCGAGGGCACACACTTTATTGCCGCCAGCGGCATCTATTCGCCTGCACACCCCCTGCCCGGCGAAACGGTCACCTGGGAACTCGACGAGATCCCTCATGATGGTACGCCGATCAGCATGACATTGGTGCTCTCGGTTGTGCAGCCGCTCGATGCCTATGCCAGCCGGGCCGCCGTGTCCAGCGGGCGCGGCCTCAGCGCCACAGTCGAGGTCGGCCCAGCGCTGGCCAAACCACGCCTGCTGCTGTCGCTGTCCGTCACCCCGACGCAGGTTTACGGCGGCCAGCCGTTCACCTATACCATCGTCGCCCGCAACACCGGCGACGATGACGCGCTCGACGTGCGCCTGATCGACAGACTGCCGCTGAGCACGACGTTTGTTTCGGCCAGCAGCATCTATGTCCCACCAACGCCCCAGCCAGGCGAGACGATGACCTGGACGCTAGGGGACATTCCTAATGATGGCGTGCCGGTCACGGTGACCCTGGTCTTGACCGCCGCAGAACCGACTGGGATGGTGGTCCTGACCAACACGGTCGAACTGATCTGCACGCAGGGGATCACGGCATCGAGCAGCACCAGCGTCACCGTTGTGGAACAGCCCAAGCTGCCCCACCTGCTGCTGTCGATGTCCGTCGCCCCGGATATGGTAGCCGATGGGCAGCCGTTCACCTACACGATCAGCGTGCGCAACGATGGCGATGCGGTCGCACTGGGCGTGCAGTTATCCGACACACTGCCGGTGAGCACGACGTTCCTCTCTGCCAGCGGCAGCATGACTCCCACCCATCCTGCCGCCGGCGAGACGCTGCGCTGGCAACTGGGCGACATGGCCAGCGGCGGCACGCCCGTGACCGTGACCCTGACGCTGGCTACAACCGCGCCGACAAAGACGACGGTCTTGGTAAACCGCGTCACGGCGAACTGCACGCAGGGGATCACGGCCTCGGCCAAAACGCTGGTCACGGTGCTGGAGCGGTCTCCGCCATGGCAGACCCTCTATCTGCCAATCGTGCTCAGGGATGCGAGGCCATAGCGAGCGAGAATTCTAACCAATTTCTAATCGCTCGCAAGTGTAATGTGTGATATAATGGTATTAATTCGACCGATACTATAGAACGTGAACAGGATCTCGATCTATCCTTTTCTCAAAGCGGCTTTCATGACCCGGGATGAAAGCCGTTTGTGTTTTCACCTGAAAGGAGCGGTCCAGATGGCGACGAAACACAAACCCGATCAAGAAGGCCGCTATCGCATCTGGCTCAAGCTGGCCCTTGTTTCGGCAGCGTCGTTGCTGCTGCCCTTGTTGCTGCTCAACCTCAATCGTTTGCAGGGCAATGCCAGCCCGGATTCGGCGTCCATCGCGGATGTCGCCACCCACGAGCAAGCCATCCCGCCTTCTCGGAGCATCTCGTTGCAGCAAGCCGACCCGGTGACGATCCGTGCCTCCGACACGGTCACCACCTGCCTGGTGGACGTCGTCCAGGTCCTCGACGAATCCGGATCGATGAACGACGACACCTACTGCTGGGACTGCTTCCTGGAAGCCGACGACGCGGATTTTCCGGCCGGGTACCGCGAATACTTGCCCTACGCCGACTGGATCTGCGAAAATCAAGCGCCGATCCTGGACTATCGAGGCTACGAGATGCTGGTCGCCGAGGCCGAGTATTTCTCCTACTCGACCTCGCTGGACCGCGGAGGCCCAAATGACTATCAACGCGACCAGTACACGTTCCCCAATACCTTTTGGATGCTGCAGCGCACAGAGAACTCCCAGGCCTCCGGATATGCATGTCTTTACGATAGCAGGTTGGAATGCGGCGCGCACCTGATGCTGATGCCGCACATGTCGAGTGAGGACATCCCCGGCAACGCTACGCCCTATACGCCGGCAGACCGACCCGCGCCCCGCCTCGATTACCAGTTTGACATCCCCATCGCCGGCACCTGGTACGCCTGGATCCGGGCACAGTGCGGAGCGCGCTATAACCCGGATCCCGGGATCGTCGACAGTTGCATCGTCCATTGGGGAGTCGACGGGCAGTGGAATCCAAGTGATTACCCTTCCACGTCGTCGTCC
>JAFGJF010000206.1 GCA_016929205.1 Anaerolineae bacterium | reverse complement strand
GTGCGGAATTGCTGGTTGTGATCGGGCACATCTGTGAAGACGAGATGACCAGTCTGGCTTCCACGGCGGCCGAGTTAGGTGTAGCTGTGATCGGCGGCGGGCACTGCCACCAGCGGGTTAGCAAGGTTGTGGATGGCGTCGCCCTGATTGAGAGCGGGGCGTTTTTGAGTGCGTATGCCAGGGTCGAGGTGGTCCTGGACGCGGCAACGAGTGCCGTGGTCAGCATTGAACCCAGCTTGCACGATAACGTAGGCGGCTCTCCCGATGCCGATGTCGCAGCCGTCGTGGCCAAGTGGCGAACCCGGGCTGATGAGGTGCTGTCTGACACAATCGGCTATTGTACGCACGAGATCGGGCAGCGTTCCGATGCAATGTACAACATGGTCACCGATGCCTGGTTGTTTGCCTACCCTTCGGCTGACGTCGCGCTGAGCAACCGGGGCGGGTTCCGGCAGGCGATCCCGTCCGGCGAGATCACGGTCGGGGATATTGTCGGTGTGCTGCCCTTTAATAACGTGCTGATTGACGTCGAACTGACCGGGGCGCAGTTGATCGAGAGCGTCAGGTGCTGCAATCCCGTGGTCGGTGGGATGACGACGGCGGGTGGCTATGCATTGTCTGATGGCACACCTATCGATCCAAGTGCAAGTTATCGTGCCCTGGTCAATGACTTTATGTATGCCGGCGGCGACGGCTTCAAGTTTGGGGAATACGATCCTGATGCCTATAATACGGCTATCGATTGGCGGCAGCCGGTGATCGACTGGATTCTGTCACTCGAAACGACTGCCGAACGCCCGTTGGACGGCTTGCTGGATACAGAGCCGAGATAGAGATGCCACAGATTGCCAGGCCGCGTGCCGTTTTGTTGGATTTTTACGGTACGATTGTCCAAGAGGATGATGTTCCGATTGCCGAGATCTGCGCCAAAATCGCGCAAGCAGCCAGGCGCACGACCACGGTTTCGGAGGTAGGGCGGTATTGGGGGCGTGCGTTCGCCCAGTTGTGCGCCGACAGTTTTGGCCCGGCGTTTCAATCGCAAAAGCGGATTGAGCAGTTGTCTTTGGCGCAGGTGCTCGATCATTTTGGTATCAATCTGGATGGCGAGGCTTTGAGCCAGGTTTTGTACCGGTATTGGGCCGGCCCGACTATTTTCCCCGAGAGCAAGCGTGTCCTCGATCAGTGCGATGTGCCGCTGTGTCTGGTGTCCAATATCGACTATGCCGAGCTACAATCGGCGCTGCGGCACAATGGCCTGCATTTCGATCGTGTCGTCACCAGCGAAGGCTGTCGCGCCTACAAGCCGAGGCCGGAGATGTTTGAACGCGCTTTGGCCCTGCTTGGCGTGCCACCCGATCAAGTCATTCACGTTGGCGATTCGCTGGGCAGCGACGTGCGGGGCGCAAAGGCGATGGGTATTCCGGTGCTGTGGATAAATCGCAAGGGGCGTCCGGTCCCGGGTGGAGAGCTTGAACCCGATTACGTTGCGGCGGATCTGACCGGGTTGCTGGACGTTCTGGAGCGTGTTTGAGCATGTTTTTACCGACGATAAAAGAGGAACTGGACGTGTTGGGCTGGGAACGGCTGGACGTCATCCTCGTCACCGGCGATAGTTATGTGGATAGCCCGTTCGTTGGCGTCTCCGTCATCGGCAAGCTGTTGGTCCAGTCCGGATATCGGGTGGGAATCATTGCCCAGCCCGACGTTCATTCCAAGCAGGATATCGTGCGGCTGGGAGAGCCGGCCTTGTTTTGGGGTGTCAGCGGCGGTTGTGTTGACTCGATGGTGGCCAATTATACGGCGACCAAAAAACGTAAAAAGACGGATGACATGACGCCGGGTGGAACGAACGATCGTCGTCCCGATCGAGCCGTGATCGCGTACAGCAATCTGATCCGGCGTTATTTCAAGGAGACGAAACCGATCGTGCTCGGTGGCGTTGAGGCCAGCTTGAGGCGCATTGCCCATTACGATTTCTGGGCGGACAAAATCCGTCGTGCGATCCTGTTCGATGCCAAGGCAGATTTCCTGTTGTACGGTATGGCTGAACGATCTGTTGTCGAACTGGCAAATGCACTGGCGGAGGGCAGTTATGTGCAAGGCATACGCGGGCTGTGTTATATCGCGCCGGCAGCCAAAGCGGGCTATGTCGAATTGCCTTCTTTTCAAGATGTGGCACAAGACAAGCTCGCGTTTGTCGAGATGTTTCACACGTTTTATGCGAACAATGACCCGCTTACTGCGGAAGGGTTGTGCCAACGCCAGGATACGCGTTATTTGATTCAGAACCCACCCGCACCGTATCTGACTCAAAAAGAGCTGGATGGTGTGTACGCGATCGATTTTGAACGTTCACAGCATCCTTTCTACGAGTCACAGGGCCAGGTCAAGGCGCTAGAGACAACACGTTTTTCGATCGCTACGCACCGGGGCTGCTACGGTGAATGCAATTTCTGCTCGATTGCCGTGCACCAGGGACGGACGGTGCGGTGGCGCAGCCAGGCATCAATTGTTGCTGAAGCACAAAGTCTGGCTGGGCGGTCCGATTTCAAAGGTTATATCCAGGACGTGGGTGGCCCAACGGCGAATATGTATGGTTTTGAGTGCGACAAAAAGCTGGAACAAGGAAGCTGCGCGCACAAACGGTGCCTGTATCCAGAGGTGTGCGGATCGCTCAACGTCGATCACAGCAAACAGTTGCAGTTGCTGCGCACCCTGCGCCAGATCGAGGGCGTGAAAAAGGTATTCATCGGCTCGGGCATCCGTTACGATCTGATCCTGGATGACGCGAAGGACGGCGGTAGATATTTGAGAGAGGTGGTGCACCATCACGTGTCGGGACAGCTCAAGGTGGCCCCGGAACATACCCAGGATCGCGTCTTGAACAAGATGGGCAAACCGGGCAATGAGTCACTGATTGAGTTCAAGCAGCAATTTGACAGATTGAACGCAGAGGCTGGGAAAGACCAGTTTCTGACTTATTACCTGATCGCGGCCCATCCCGGCTGTTCGGAAAAGGATATGAAGCGAATGCGGGCGTTTATTAGCCGAGAGCTACAAGTCAATCCAGAACAAGTTCAAATTTTTACGCCTACGCCTGCTACCTATTCCAGCGTGATGTATTATACGGAAATCGATCCCTTTACCGGGGAAAGTCTGTTCGTTGAAAAAGAAAACAAAAGAAAACAAAAGCAGAAAAATATTGTTTTGTCCAAAAGGAGATAAAATGGCATTGGAACAAGTCAAGCTTGGCAATGTGCCTGTGAGCCGGATGCTCATTGGAGGCAATCCGTTCAGCGGGTTCTCCCATCAGAGCCCAGAGCGAGATACCGAAATGCGTACGTATTACACCACGGAAACGATACACGCCGCGTTACGTGAGGCCGAGTCGCTTGGCATCGATACTTTTTTGGGGCGCGGCGACGGACATATCACAGAGGTACTCAAGCAGTACTGGGAGCAAGGGGGTGCAATCAAGTGGGTAGCTCAGACGGCGTCTGAGGCGCCCACACAGGTCATTGCTGCCCAGTTTGCCATCGATGCGGGATGCAAAGCCTGCTACATTCACGGCGGCCGGATGGAATATATGCTGGCACAGGGCAAAGAACAAGAGATCCTGGACACCATTCAGACGATAAAGGCTGCTGGCATACCGGCAGGCGTGGCCGGCCATGCACCGTACATTTTTGCCTGGGCAGAAGCGCATCTCGACCTGGACTTTTACATGTGTTGCTACTATAATCCGTCCCCACGTGACAAGCAGCCCTGGCACGATCCGACGATCAAGGAACAGTATTTGGAACAGGATCGGCAGTTGATGATCGAACAGATCAAGACGCTGAGCAAGCCGGTGATCCATTACAAGGTGCTGGCTGCGGGGCGCAACGATCCCAGGGAGGGGTTGTTCTTTGCGGCCAAGCAGATGCGGACCGGCGATGCGGTATGTGTAGGGTTTTACACCAAGGACGATCCCGGGATGATTGCCCAGGATATTGCATGGCTGGAGGAAGGGTTGTTGCAGGCTGCCGGCTGAGCGGTGAGTGCCTAAAACGTGGCTTTGATCATTCGCAGAACGACCTATATCGTAGAGGGACGCACAACGCGTGCGTCCCTTTGTTCTCAGTGCCGGGTGCAAATGCCCGGAAAGGAGAATAGTGGGTTGCGCAAAAGGTATCATTTGTGGTAGACTAGAGCATAACGAGATGTCGAATATAGGGAGGTTAATGTGGAAGAATTGATCAGTCTCTGGGAGAAACCTGTTGCCAAGGAGATCTATATGATTGCCGGGTGGCACCAGTGGGCCGATGCTGGTGAGATTTCGTCCGGTTTGCCTCAATATCTCATCAAGCGAACGAGAGCAGAAAAAATTGGCGTGATGCACTCCAATGCCGGTTACTATTTGTTTCAGGTTCCGGGGACCCATCACTTTTTGCGGCCGCAGGTGAAACTCAAAGATGGGTACCGGCAGAGTATGCCAGCCAACCGAAACGAGTTCTATTATGCGGGCAATGATGAAAAAGGGCTGGTCATTTTTCTGGGAGAAGAGCCTCACATCAACGTAGAACGATATGCAGAGGTCTTTTTCGAGGCCGTCGGTGAGCTGGGGGTAAAGCGTGTGGCGATCGTCGGCGGGGTGTATGGTGCGATGCCGTATGAAAAAGAGCGCGAGATTTCGTGCATCTATAGCCTTCCAAAAATGAAAGACGAGCTGGCCGAATATGCCGTCAAGTTTTCCAGTTATGAAGGCGGGGCGACAATCGGTTCCTACCTGGCCGACAGAGCTGAACAGTACGAGGTCGAGTTACTGGTCTTTTATGGATTTGTCCCGGCCTACGATTTCTCGCAGTTTTCAGAACTTGTGCCCGGGATCAGAATTGAGAGGGACTTTAAAGCCTGGTACGATCTGATGAAGCGATTTAACCACATGTTTGGCCTCGACTTTGATCTGAGCGACCTCGAACAGCAATGCCAAGAGCTCGTGGCGTCAATGGATGCCAAGCTTGATGCGTTGGACGACCAAATGCCGCAGTTGGAGATCAAGGCATACCTGGACAAGCTGACCGAAGAGTTTAACGAGCGACATTTTATCCCTTTGGACGACGTATGGCGCAAAGGGCTAGAAGATATTTTCAAGGATGTGGATGATTGGTGATCTCGGTGTTGGGTATGCTGTCTTGCTCAGTCCAAAAGAGACCCCAGGTTCAGATCTTGAAGGTAGGCCTCGGGGATGCCCAGCGTGCGTCCCGCGAACCCGCCGTGGCAGTCTGAACCGGCTGTGATCAGCAGGTCGTGCTGCCGGCAAAAATCCAGGCAACGTTGGGTGGTTGCCTGATCGTGGTAGGGCGAGTAACATTCCAGCCCTTGTACGCCCAGGTCGCGCATTTGGGCAAGCAAATGGCTGCCGTTCTCGATGTGGTCCAGGTTATTGCCGGGATGAGCCCAAATGGCGGTCCCGCCGGCCTGTTGAATCACGCGCACGGCCTCAACCGGATCGGCAAAGATCGGGTATTCCAGCGCCATATCGCCAACAAAGACCCGGCCGAAAAAGTCTTTCACACCGCTGCAAATGCCCCGGTCGATCATAAAGTTCAACGCTTTCCATCCGCCGCGCGAAGGATCGTTCTGATACTGGTCGAATGCCTCCCAGGTTACGTCGTGCCGTGCGTCGATGAGCTTTTGGATCGATTGTTCGTCGACGCTCTCGAGCTTTTTGCGGTTTTCATCAATCATCTCCAGGAATGGCTTGGATTCCAGGTCGATGCCATAGGCCAATATGTGTACGATGAGACCGGCAAGAGTGGTCGACACTTCGACGGCGCGGATAAAAGCGATCTGGTTCTCTTTTGCCAACCGTTCGCCCGCGAGCACAGAATCAATGGTGTCGTGGTCGGCAATGGCAAAGAAGTTAATCCCGGTCTTTTTGACCTGTTCTACGATCTGTTCAGGCGACCAGCATCCGTCAGAGGCAGTAGAATGAATGTGTAAATCGATGCGCATGCGAGTCAGTCCCTCTCTAGTCGGTATGATTCGGGATCCTTGTCGTATCCCCCAAGCAAATGGGCCAGGATCATACTCTCGGCACTTCGCTCAATGATCTCGGCAAAGTCCAAAGCCTGGCGCAGGTCTTTGCCAACAGCAAGCGCGCCATGGTTCTTGATTAGGATGCCGTGTGTTTCTTTGCCCAGGCATTGGACGACGTTGCGGGCCAGTTCGATCGAGCCTGCCGGTGCGTATTCGGCCAGATCGATCGCTCCACCGATATAGTGCGCGACTTCTCCAAGGGTGGGGGGAATGCCACACCGGAGCTTGCTGGAAGCCAGCGTGGTCGCGTACTGCGAATGCGAGTGCACGATGGCCGAGATGTCGGGGCGCGCAAGGTAGACCAGGCGGTGCATATTGTGCTCGATAGATGGACGGCTGCCGGATAGGATGTTTCCTTCCCAGTCAATAACGACCAGGTTTTCAGGCGCGATGTCGGGATATGGCGTGCTGCTGGGCTTGATGTAAAAGCCGCTGCCGTCCTCAGTTCGTACGCTGATGTTGCCGGCCGTATAGACCGATAGGCCCCGGCGCAGCAATTCGTTTCCGGCCCAAACCAATTCCTGGCGTAGGTGCATTGTTTTGTCCTTTATTCAGGTAGTGACGAGTATGATTACAAGGATTATATTCCGGGTGAGGGTTGCGGTCAAGTGGAGGATGGAGAGCGATCCTTGCACAGGCAGTATCAATTGGCCGCCTCTGCAAGGATCGCGTATGATAACGTCATAACGTCTTGGCTTCTGCTTGCTGTGCAGTGTGCAATACAATATCGTCTCGCGCTTCTTCGGCGACGATCACGGCCTCGGTGCGAATGCGCGCGCCTTTTTCGACCACGGTAATCGGTGAGTGCACGGAGGCATTTGTGGTCGGGGCATAGCGATGTGCGACACCAACTTGTGCCTGCTGCCCGATCGTCACGTCCATATCCAGGATCGTGTTCTGCACGCGAGCGCATTCTTCGATAGTCGTGTTGTGCATCACAATCGAGTTACGGACGATAGCGCCTGGGCCCACGTACACGCCGGGAGAGAGGATCGCGTACTCGACCGTCCCTTCGATGACGCAGCCACCCGAGATCAAGCTGTGAGAGACCCGGGCGCCGATCTCGATGCGTGTCGGCGGCCGGTTTTGGATCTGAGTCAGAATAGGCCATCCCGAATCCTGCAGGTTTAGCGACGGGTTCTCGCTCAGCAGATCCATACCAGCGTGCCAATAGTCCTGGATGCTTTGAATCGGGCTCCAATAGCCCATATGCTGGTACGCCAGTACCCGATCTTGTGCTCGGATCATGCGCGGGATCACGTCTTGCGCCAGATTGTGCGCTGAATTTGTATCTGCCTGATCTTCGCCGAGTCGCCAACTCAGGGCGTTGGCCGAAAAAAGCATCACACCCATCATCGCCAGCGAGCCGGGCGCAGCGCTCCCTGGCGGTTGTAGATCCTGTACCCACCCTTCCTGGTCTACAACCAGCGTGCTGTGCCGCCCTGCTCCCTGAGGGTTGACGGCGATGGCGGCAATCGTCAGATCGGCATTGTTTTTGTGGTGTTGGGCGATCAGGGCGTTAAAGTCCAGCTCGTAGATCTGGTCGCCGGCCAATACCAGGACTTGATCTGGCTGGTGGCGGTGGATAAAGTCCTGGTTCTGATAGATTGCGTCGGCCGTTCCGCCGTACCAGCGTATGCCCGTGTGGCCTTGATACGGATGCAGTAGAGTCAATCCGCCTTGCCGTTTGTCGAGGCCCCATGGCTGCCCGTAGGCCAGGTGGGTGTGCAGAGAGCGAGGTTGATACTGGGTGGCTACCCCGATTGTTTCAATCCCAGAGTGAATGCAATTGGAGAGGCCAAAGTCGATCAGCCGGTATTCGCCGGCAAAAGGTAATGCCGCTTTGGAACGTTGTAGGGTAAGTTTGCCCAAGTGTGAGGGTTCATCGTCGGATATAATCAGCGTCAGAGGCGGGCGATAGTGAGAGGATGATGTAGCCTGGGGCGTCGCGCTCAAATTAGGAAGCCCGGTTTTCATCGTTTTCCTCCAACCTAGATCGGTGCACTGTAGCGATAAGTGACAGCTTTGTTGTTGAGGATGGCCTCGGCGACTTCGTCCAGATTTGCCTTCTTGGCCATCGCCTCTTGCATAATCCAGTCGCGTGCTTTTTGCGTTGATAGTTTATGCCGCGTGCTAAGGTGGTTTATGGCAGTGGTGATGATAGCACGTTTGTAAAAGGTGGATTGGCAGGATTGTTCCTCGTTTTCCATATGGTTTCATACCCCCTGGTATAACCAAATTCTCAACATGGGGGTACACTATATCCCCATCACTCACAAAGGAGGTTATATCATGGGTAAGCGCACCCGC
>JAFGJF010000205.1 GCA_016929205.1 Anaerolineae bacterium | reverse complement strand
ATCGCGGCGTTCCAGGACCGCGCTTCTGAGGGCGTCTTCGTCCAGGGGGGCGGCCTCGTTCCCTTCGCCGTCGTGCCCGCCCTCAAGATAGACGATGTCTCCGGTCACCAAATCGTGCTCAAACCCGTGGCGCTTGATCGCCGCCGGGTCGTATCCGATGAGCAGCAGCGCGACTGAATTTCCCTGGCCTTCGACAATGGCATTGGTGGCCAATGTGGTCGAAAGCCCAACCAGGTTGATGTCGCGGGGGTACAGTTCGAGTTCTTGCTGCCGGGCAGCCTCAAAAACGGCAGCGATGGCGTTTTCGACGCCGATGGACAGGTGATGATGTGTGGTGAGGGACTTGGCGCAGGCCAATACCTGACCGCTGGTGTAATCGACCAATGCGGCATCGGTGTACGTTCCCCCGGTGTCAATACCCAAAACAATTTGCATGTATTTTGCTCCCAATCATAGTCTGGAAAAAAAAGTATACCTGTTCCAGCCGAAATGTCAAACCTGTTGCGGCTTTTTGCTTTATACAGCCGGCCAGATCGGGCTCTTGGTCAGCACAGCGCCACTGGCTCAGAACAGAGCCGTATACTTGCAACCGATACAATGCAGCCAACAGTCAGCATGTGACACTCTCCCAAAACGCAAACAGCCGCTCCCATACCGGGATAGTTCTCGGTATAGGACCGGCTGCCAGGCTCGCCGAGCGTCCTCCCTCTGCGACATCGTGGAGGGGATATGTTTGCAGGGCAAGCATTTGTGCAAGGTGATTACAAACTACAGTCCGTCTGGAGTGGGGGCATTGCGGCTGGTTCGCTTGATCTTGTCGATGAGCTGCCGCCGTTTGCTCAGGTCGTTCGTCTCTGCGATTTGCCGGCGCAGTTTTTGCAGCTTGAGCCTGCGGCTTCGGCGTTTGCGTTTTGTTTTTACTCTTGTGCTTGTCAAATGATTCCTCCCTTTTTACTTGTTGTTGCTTTTGTTATGTATGCGCCGGATCAAGACAGATAGGCCTGTAACCGACGGCTGCGCCCATCTTTTTTCCCCTGGTCTCATAACCGTGGCAGCATAGCGGGAATATTTGGGGCACGACATCGCCGACAACGACCGTCCGGATCGACCCATTCGGCAGCCGGATGCATA
Source organism: Anaerolineae bacterium (assembly GCA_016929205.1). The sequence continues at coordinate 3,176 of JAFGJF010000205.1, read as the reverse complement.
TGTTGCGTTTGCCACAGTGCCGCATTGGTTTTGCTTTTCCCATTGCCGTTCTCCTTTTCAGACAAACAAAAAAACTTGCTTGGTTCACAATACGTCCGCATTCCAGATCATAGGGGGAGATAGTGTCACGCTATCAATGTGCTGTCTGAGGACAGCGCTTCTGTTGGGTGTGCTACAGGTTCTACGTCTTTCAAGCTGAGAGCGATACGATGTCGATACTCGTCGATTTGTGCCACTCGGACCCAAACCGTTGTCCCTGGAACAAGGTCAAGTTCCCAATTCAGGTTGTCAGGGATCTCTGAAATATGAACCAACCCCTCCACGCCGGGCGTGATTTCTACGAACGCGCCAAAATTGACACATTGTGTGACTGTGCCTTCAAGCACTTGTCCCTCTTGAACGGTCTCAAGTGCCGATTCCCAAGGATTGGGCAGCAGTCGTTTGCGGCTGAGGCCAATGCGTTCTCGTTCACGGTCGACACGCATGATGTACACCTCAACCTCGTCACCGACATCCAGTTCCTCACTGGGATGCTTGACGTGCCTCCAGGCCAATTCCGAAATGTGGATCAAGCCGTCGATACCCCCCAGGTCCACAAAAGCGCCGAAATCAACAATGTTGCGCACAATGCCTGTGCAAACCTGACCCTCGGCGAGCTGGCCTAGTCGCAGTTGCCGCTGTTTTTGCCGGGCCTCGCGTTCAGAGAACACTTGACAAAATCGTCGCCTCGTGGATTTCGCCGCGCTGCAGGCGTGTATAGTCGTACTTTTCTTTCACTAGTGCAGCCAGCTGTTCGCGGGATATGATGGTTTGTTTTGTTTTTTCCTTTGACCCTATCATTGCACTGTCTCTCAATCGTCTGCTAGAGATTTCGTGCCGACGTTTGGGGGAATTGTTGTCATCTCCCCAAGATAGATATCTGTCGGGACGATCGTGTTCGTCGGCTCGCTCTGCCGGCTTTAGCGACGCGATCTTGCTCGCCCTCCTTGTTGGTTTTTGCGCTCCTGCCGCCGTATGCGTCGTCGTGCTTTGCGCGCATCGAGGCGTCGTTGTTCCGTATTGGAGACAAACCAGCGTCGTTTTCTCACTTCACTCAGAACCCTGGATTTGGTCACCTCTTTGCGAAAGCGTCTCAATAAACTCTCTTGCGATTCTCCGGATCTCAATTCGACTCTTGCCATATTTTTGTTATATCCTTCCTGGTATGTTTTGGTTTTCTTGTCAATTCTTGCTGCGAGCACAGTCTATGCATAGTTTCGTTTCCGGCAGCACAGTCAGGCGGTCTGGGTGGATTGGCTGGCCGCACTGCTCACAGACGCCATATGTGCCTTGTCGGAGCCTGGTGAGTGCCTGCACCAGGCTCGTCGCGCGCTCCTTGCTCTGCTCCAGTATCGCCTGATCCAGCTCCCAGCGGACAATCGCCGGATCTCCTTGTCCTATGCTATAGTTTGGTTTCTCCTGCAGGGATGCCTGCAATTTGGCAATCTGGTCTCTCGTCTTTGCCAGTTCCTCTTTTAATATCTGAATCTCTTTTTGCATATTCTGCTCCAATGTGTGTTTTTGTAAATAAAACAGACCTGATGCCAACCGCCAAGGCGACGCGCTGCTCCGGCTGAAACCAGGTCCACAACAAAGCAATATTCAAACGCCAAAAGTCATACAGCGATCAGTGCATTGGCCATCACTCACTTTGATCCGTATGCTGTGGGGTGTACGATGCCCTCAGCGCCGCACTTGTGTCATAGCCAGACATGGTCTGCTCTGCCAACAAGTCCAGGATAAAGCACCACAAGCTTGTGGCAGTAGCGACTGCCATATCTTCTTGGATATGTATCAGCTTGGTATATTATACCACTTGATGAGAAAAATGTCAAAAGAAAAAAACGACAAGAAGGAATTCTATATCATTCTTGAATGAAAAGAGTATGGTTAATTGATCGTGATCAAAAAACAGTGGGGCAAATGCGGTGGAAAACGCCTGAACGGGTGTAGCAGGCCTACAGGAGTATGGGCCTAATAAAACAAATAGTCCCAGTTTGGTTCGCCCAGTTCGTTCCAGTCGAAATCGGGGCAGGCAACGGTTTGGCCGATGCGCGCAACCTCTTGTCCGATGGCCTTGAACATGGCCATACTGCCGTGACGTTGCCCTAACAGCAGCGCTCCGGCCAATCGTCCATCCACGATGCGGATCTTGCGATACCCGCCGGTGTGCGTTTGGTTTGCATTCTCTTGCCAGAGATATACCTGGCCTTCCTGGCCGTGTGGCTCACCAAGATAGGTGTACACGACGGTATAGATGAGCGAGGCGTTAAAGAAAGGTTGGTCGGACAGAGCGGCCAGGCGCCCTGTCATATTGCGGGCCGCTACCTTGCCCTGCCTGGCGCAATCCAGCCAGATGCGCGTCGTCTGCCAGCGATCTGTGTCGCCCGGAACGCGCGTTTCGGTGCAGTCTCCGGCAGCATAAATGTCGGGCAGGTTGGTACGGCCGTGGTCGTCGATGCGAATGCCCTGGCCTACCTCCAAGCCCGGCACCTCGGGAAAGATAGGAGTGATGCCTACGGCCTGTACCAGGGTGTCGAAATCCCACGCGGGCCCACTTTTGAGGTATGCCGTCTGTCCCGCTACCCGCTCCACCGCATCGTTGAGGAACAGGTCGAGTCCATCTGCGCGCATGCGCTGCTGGAGCCATTCCGCTGCCGGTTGGTCGAGCAGCGGCTTGCCGACAAAGCCGGAGCGCTGGACGACGGCAATGTGTTCGATGCCCATTTTGTGCAATGCTCCGGCCAATTCCAGGCCCAAGACGCCGCCGCCAATGATGAGCGCGCGCCCACAACATCCCAGTTGTTCTTTGATCTGTCGCGCGTCGGCCAGGCTGCGAAAGACGTTCGCCGTTTCCAGACCCGGTATGGGAAAGACGTTGGCGCGCGCGCCGGTGGCGATGAGGAGTTTCTGGTAGCCGATTGAGGTTCCATTATCCAGGTAGACACGGTGTGCTTGTGGGTCGACGCGCTCGACGTGCGCAGATATTTGTTCGAGGCGTATATGGGTGTAAAACGGCCGAGTTCGTCCGGGCAGCATCTCGTCACTCAGCTCGCCGGACAGCCATTCGGACATCGAGGCGCGATAGTAGTAAGGTTCGCCTTCATCGCTGATGATCATGATCCGTCCACCAGAGT
>JAFGJF010000204.1 GCA_016929205.1 Anaerolineae bacterium | reverse complement strand
GGCTGAAAGCCTGCTGGCACATCGGCCGCTCGATCCGGCCGATCTGGCACAGCGGTTTGTCGACTGGGTTCGTGCCAATCCGCCCGACGTTGGGATTCATACTCGGACGGTTTTGTCCCGCATTGCGGCCGGCCAGGATTGGAGACAGGTGATGGCGGTGATTTGTGCGGAAAAGCCCGATTCGGCAGGCAACGGTTCGGTGATGCGTTGTTGGCCGGTAGCGGTGGCTTGTTGGGACGATCTGGAGCAGCTCGTGCTGGACAGCCGGCTGCAAAGCCAGGTCACGCATCCGCACGTCGACTGCGTTGCGGGGTCTGCGTTTGTCAACATAACCTGTTATCACTTGTTCCATGGTGATTCGCATAGTCAAGCTGTGCAAAAGGCCCTGACAACTGCTGAACTACGGAAGCCACTCCGATTGGCGATTGAGAGTGCGTCTGCTTGCCAAAGGACAGATTTGCCCAATACGGGTTGGGTGCGCCACACGCTGCAAAGTGCTGTTTGGGGATTGCTGACGACCGATTCATTTGAGGATGCTGTCGTACAGGTGGTCAACCTGGGTGGTGATGCCGATACCGCAGGTGCGGTGGTTGGCGCGATGGCAGGTGCAGCCTATGGCCTGTCGCAGATTCCAAAGCGCTGGTTATCGGTGCTGCGCGGCGAGTTCCCGTTGGGTAGTGGGATCGAATGGAATGTGGATAGGCTGGTTGACGTGGCCAAACGATTAGCGAAACACTGAGAAAGAGGATGTATGGCTGACGTAGAGCGGCCAGAGGTCACGATCTATACCGATGGCGCGTGCAATCCAAACCCTGGCCCGGGTGGATGGGGGAGTGTTTCAATCTTTGCCGGGCAAAAGCCGCAAGAGCTGAGTGGCAGCGCCGAAGATACGACGAACAATCGTATGGAATTGTTTGCTGCACTGGAAGCATTGCGGGCGCTGCCAGTGCCATGCCGGGTTGGGCTGTACACCGATTCCGAGTATTTGCGCCAGGGGGTCACCGAGTGGATGCTGCGATGGAGGGAGCGTGACTGGCAAACGGCCCATGAGACAGCGGTCAAGAACCAGGATTTGTGGCAGTCTCTGGCCGAACAGATCGAGCGCCACAACATTACCTGGCACTGGACCAAAGGACATGCGGGGGATCGATGGAACGAGTATGTAGACAAATTGGCTCGTTCGGCGATTCCTGCGCGTGACTTGCCTTTGGACGATCAGCAGTCGATCCACGCATTCGTTGCAGCGTCGTACCGGGGCAAAGAAAAAAAGGGTGGGTGGGCGGCGGTGCTGCGCTACCGCGAGCACGTCAAAACGTTGAGTGGCGGAGAGACCAATGCGTCGAGCAATCGTCTGCACATCCGGTCGGCTGTCGAGGGGCTGAAAGCGATCAAGCAGGCGCAGCCCGTCCATCTCTATACCACGTCTGACTATCTCAAAAACGGTGCGACAACGTGGGTGAAAAACTGGGTGTCTCACGGGTGGCAGACTCGGGACGGCAAGCCGGTGAGCCACCGTGACTTGTGGGAGACACTGCTTGAATTGATACAGCGGTATGTGGTGACATGGCACGTGGTCGACAAAAAGCAGATGCCTGACGAGATGGTGCAAGCCAAAACGCTGGCCAGTGAAGCAGCGCGTGTCGTCTGACCTAGTGAGGCGGCAAAACTCGTACCTGGAGAGCAGTGCATCTGTGCATTGGCAAAACGGCAGATTCTCCTGGAATGCGATTCGGGATCTCGATTACAAAAACGGAGTTGATGAGTGAGTCTCGTTGAGAAAATGAGCGAAGGATTTGGCATTGTTGTATACCGGTTGAAAAACTATGGGATGGGCGTAACGGCATGGTGGGCGTTCGATCATGTGGTGCGGCGCTTGACCGGCGCGCCGATTCGGCGCGTGAGCCAGATTACGCCACAGTTGCACGTGGGCGGGCAATACAAGCGGCGTGGTTGGCCCAGGCTAGCTGCACGGGGCGTGACGGCTGTGGTGAATATGCGGATCGAGTTTGACGATCAAAAGGCGGGCATTGCGCCAAAAGCGTACCTGCATTTGCCAACTGTGGATGATGACGCTCCATCCTTGGCACACCTGCGTCAGGGCGTCGAGTTTATCCGGAAAAACATTGATGCAGGGGGCGGCGTCTATGTCCACTGCAAGTCCGGTGTCGGCAGGGCAGCAACAATGGCCGTTGCATACTTGATTGATGCCGGTTTGTCATCTGATGAAGCCTGGTCGATGGTGCGCAAGGCTCGCCCGTTTGTCAAGCCGACCCCGGTGCAGTTGGAACAGATCGAACGGTTCAGGGAATCAATACAATCTTGAGCGACTCGGCTTGGTCGTGCACCATGTCAATGCCTTTTTGGAAATCGGCCAAGGGCATTGTATGGGTGACGATCTTGTCGGTGGCGATGGTGTCTTTGGACAGGTACTGAATCGCTTTGGGATAGCTGTATGGTCCCAGGTGTGAGCCATGGATGTTTAGCTCTTTGACATCACCAATGATCGACCAATCGATCGCCACTGGCCCGGCGTGGACACTGAATTCGACAAATGTGCCCAGCCGGCGCAGCATCTGCAAGCCCTGGTTGACGGCCGGCCCAGCGCCGGTGGCCTCGATATACACGTCACAGCCATAGCCATCTGTCAGGTCGAGCACGCGCTGGATCACGTCCTCCTTTTTGGGGTCGAGCGCCAAGTCTGCGCCCAGTTCTTTGGCCAGTGCCAACCGTTTGGGCTGCAGATCGAGGGCGATGAGCATGCCCGGGTTTTTCAGCTTGGCGACCTGCAGCATGCACATCCCAATCGGCCCCAACCCGGCAAGAACAACAACGTCGCCTAATTGAATGTCGCCTCGCTCGACGGCGTGGATGGCACATGCTAGCGGCTCGATCAGGGCGGCGTGTTCGGGCTTGATCGTTTTGGGCACCTTGTAGTTGATGGCGTTGGCCGGAAATTTCATATATTCGGCCCAAGAGCCTTCGGCTCGGTCCTTGATAAAGCCATAGATATCGTGCTGCTGGCACATCCAATATTGTCCACGCCTGCAAAAGCGGCACTGCCAGCAGGGCACGATCTGTTCGGATACGGCCAGATTGCCGATCTCGAGGTCATGCTTTTCGCCTGCGCCTGTACCCAGGGCCACAACCTCGCCGACGAATTCGTGACCCGGGATGACGGGGGCTTGAATATATCCTGCGATCTCGTCAGAGCCCCACACCCGCGCACCAAAGAATGTTTTGACGTCACTGGCACAGATGCCCGTCGCCAGCACGCGGACCAGCACTTCACCCGGTCCGATCTCGGGCACGGGTACCTCTGTTAACCGATAATCCTCGACGCCGTGCACCACGACGGCTTGCATTGTTTTGGGTAATGTCATTACCGTCTCCTTTTTCTTTGTTGTTTGCTGTGTATTCCATATCTCTTTATTTGCTCAAGTCATCTTGGCCGGATCGAGTACCTCGTTCAGTTCCTGGGCCGGCAGTACCTGCCACTCTAGTGCCACCTCGCGTACCGTACGCCCGCTGCGGTGCGCCTCTTTGGCAATCTCGGCGGCTTTGTCGTATCCGATACGAGGGGCAAGCGCTGTGGCCAGCGCCAACCCACGTTCAACCGTCTCTCGGCAGCGGTTTGCGTCTGCTTCCAGGCCAGCCACGCATTTTTGGGTAAAGGTTTGTGAGGCATTGCTCAGCAGCGCGATGGACTGAAGCAAATTGTGGGCGATAAGAGGCATCATCAGGTTAAGTTCAAAGACACCGCCGAGGCCGCCGAGTGTGAGCGTTGCATCGTAGCCAATGACCTGCGCACAGGCCATAATCAATGCCTCAGCAATAACGGGGTTGACCTTGCCGGGCATAATAGAAGAACCGGGCTGCACCTCAGGCAGACGCAGTTCGCCCAGGCCATTGCGTGGTCCCGATCCCAGCCAGCGAATATCGTTGGCGATTTTGGTTAAACTGACGGCAATGGTTCTCAATTCGCCAGAGGCCTCTACGCAGGCATCTCGTGTGGCGTTGGCCTCAAAATGGTTGGCGGCCTCGATAAAGTCAGTGCCCAAAGGCTTGTTTAGATAGTCGATGGCGCATCGTGGCATATCTGGCGGGCAGTTGATGCCGGTACCGACCGCCGTGCCACCAAGTGCAAGTTCGCGCAAGGTTTTTATTACTTTGTGTGCCCGAGCGATGCTTTTCTGAGCTTGTGCTGCGTACCCGCCAAACTCCTGTCCAAGGCGGACCGGTGTGGCATCTTGCAGGTGGGTACGTCCTGTTTTGACGATAGGATCAAAAGCGCGGGCCTTTTCCGCCAACGCTTCGTGTAGCGAAGTTAATGCCGGGATCAACTCATCACGCACGGCCAACGTTGCAGCGATATGGATGGCGGTGGGAATCACGTCATTGCTCGACTGACCCTGGTTAACGTGGTCGTTGGGGTGAATAGGGAATTTGCTGCCTATTTCACCGCCGAGCATCTGAATGGCGCGATTGGCGATGACTTCGTTGGCGTTCATGTTGGTTGATGTGCCGGATCCGGTTTGAAAGATATCGAGCGGAAAATGATCGTCCAGGCGTCCATCGATGACCTCGTCACACGCCTGCTGAATGGCCTGGCCGATACGGGCATCGAGCTGTCCCAGGTCGACGTTGGCCTGAGCGCAGGCCTTTTTGACCCAACCCAACGCTTTGATGAATTGCCGGCTGAAACGGATGCCGGAAATCTGGAAATTATCCACGGCCCGCTGTGTCTGTGCGCCCCAGAGCGCATCTCCCGGCATACGGACCTCGCCCATTGAGTCTCGTTCGCTTCGCATGGCTGTTTCTCCTTTGTGTGTCACGCACCAATTTCTATTTTACTCTACCTACCCGGAAAAGCAAAAACCGGAACCTTGTCTTGGCTCCGGCTTGGTTGCACATCTTTGTTGATGCAGTACTATGCAACTGAGTTGCGCTTGAACGCTTGCTGCGAATGCAGTTGTTTCCGTGTGCTATTTCAGGACAATATTGAAGGAGCGTCCAGCCTTGACAAACATAATCTTGTCCTCGCGGGCCAACCAGCCAACGGCGGCGGCCAGTATGAATTCGTCAATGTCTTCAATGCCCTTTTTTAGCTGTGCGCGGCTGGATTCTCCATTCTCAGAGAGGAAGGCCCAAACCTTGCCTGCAGCCATGCCAATGGTTTCCGTATTCATGGTCAATCGGTCTCCTTTTTACTACCTGTTATTGCCTGGATCATATTTTGGTACATCAAAATTGTAAAGGAAAAGGCGCAGTTTGTCAAGCCCCAATCGGGCGCGCCGTGGATGATGTGGTGGGTGCGTTGGTGACAATCAGACTCAGAATCAGGCTCATTGCCGGAACGCGGAACCGTTCGTAGGCAATGGGGCCAGGTAGCAAAAGAAGAGAGAGGATGGTCAACAAAAGCAGGATTACTGCTGCGGGCCGGTGGCGCAATTGCCACGCTCCTTTTAGGGCAAGGATCAGGCCAATCATCTGCCCACCAAACATACCCCACCAGATGATGCCTTGCAATGGATCCAATTCTTGCCACCGTTCCTGGTGAATGACTTGCCAGGCTTCGCTCCAATGCCCACCGCTGATCCAGCGTACAACGTGCAGCGGTGCGTCGTCGAGGATGCTGGCCGGCCAATCCTGACCAGAAAAATGAGCGTAACAGATTTTGTAGGTCTGCGGTTCCAAATAGCGCAGCATGCCTTGCAGGTGGCTGGTGATCCAGGCGACAGGATGTTGAAACAGCACCTGCCGGGCCACAAGATAGACTTGATGATTTTGCAAGTCGCGCTCGCGCGCTGTGAGTGTGTCCCAGGGTTTGTCCCAGTGATAGCGTTCTGCCGTTTGCGAGACGATGGCCATAAAGTCGCTTTCCCACTCTTCCGACCAGGGAGCGGGAAAACGCATTTCGGCCTGGGCCATCGCTGCCGGTGCGCTGACTCGGCTGACATTGCCCTCGAAAGCGGCGGAAAGGAAGGCGCGGCCAAAGATGCGGCGGTTGCGACCGATCCAGGGGACGAGGATCACGGTAATGATCGTTAGCATGATGCCAGCATCGGTCAGGGTGCGCGTCCAGTGCCGTTTGTGGGCAGTGGCGATCGATCCGACAAGGACCAGCGGCAAGAATTGGATGTTAGGTTTGCAGAGGATGGCGAGGCCGCCAAATAAAGATGATGTAACAAGCCAGAGCAGATCAGCATGGGGGACTGCCGATCGATTAAGGCCTTGATCTCGGGTGATGTTCAAGTATTTGAGAAGGGCGTATACGCACGATGTCAATAGAAAGGACAGTGTTGTCTCGGTTAGCAAGTCGTTGGTATAACGCACCTGGGTTGGATTGAGGGCATAGAGCAAGGCGGCAATGCGCCCTGCTCTGCGGCCCGCAAGTTGGGCTGCCAGACCGTAGACGAGCAGCGTGGTCATACTATCGAGTATTGCCTGGACAAAGGAAGTGGTTTGTGGATTGGGGCCAAATGTGCGCCGGACGAGCAGCAGGATAACCGGATACAACGGCGTGCGAACGCTGTCAGGCACAAAGGGTGCGGTTCGGTGCAGGGAAAAGCCGTTGCCCAGATCGAGGTTGAGAGCCAAGCGGTGGTATCCCCAGGCATCAACACTTTCGATCGGTGAGTCCGGCGGCGATGCGGCGATGTATAACAAGCGCACGCCTATGGCCAGCAGAAACAAAACCAGCAGGCGTGCGCGTTTTCGCAGGCAAAAATGGTGTCTGGCGGGCATGTGGCCTAGACAGGCTTCATCTCGAGCCAGTTTTCGCCCACTTCGGCATCGACCTTGAGCGGCACGGAGAGCTGGTAGGCATGTTCCATAATCTGTTTGGTCAAGGCACAGACCTGGTCCAGTTCCTCTTTGGGCACCTGGAGAACGACTTCGTCGTGAACCTGGAGGGCCATTTGGGCGCGAAAGCCTTTTTCCTTCAATGTCTTGTCCAGTTTGATCATGGCAATCTTTAATATGTCGGCGGCTGTGCCCTGAATCGGGGCGTTGATCGCCTGCCGCTCGGCGGCAGCGCGTTGGCCAGCATAAGCACGCTGTGTAGAAGTATGTCCGTGCAGTTCGGGAAAGTAGCGCCGGCGCCCAAGCAGCGTTTCAACGTATCCCTGTTGATAAGCGAGCTTGCGCGTGTCGTCCAGCCACTTTTTCACACCGGGATAACGCTCGAAATAAGTCTGGATGAAGCGTTCGGCTTCGTCGAAAAAGAGGTCGGTTTGCTGGGAGAGACCATAGGCACTTTGGCCATAGATCAGCCCAAAGTTGACAGTTTTGGCGATGCTGCGCTGTTCCTTGGTAACTTCCTGTATGGGAATGCCATAGACTGCCGCGGCGGTGCGTGCATGCACGTCCTGGCCTTTGTGGAACGCGTCGAGAAGCTCTGGATCTTGCGAAACGTGCGCCAGCACGCGGAGTTCGACCTGTGAATAGTCGGCGGCGAGCAACACCCAGCCCGGTTCAGCGACGAACCCACGCCGGATCCGGCGTCCCATCTCGGTGCGGATGGGGATGTTTTGCAGATTAGGGTCACTTGAGGACAACCGTCCGGTGATCGCGCCGGTCTGGTTGTAAGAGGTGTGGACACGCCCGGTCTTGGGGCTGACCAATTCGGGCAGGGTGTCCACATAAGTCGATTTCAGCTTGGCGATCTGGCGGTGCTCGAGAATCAGCGGTACGATGTCGTGCTTGTCCTTGAGCATCTCTAGCACGTTTGCGGCGGTCGAGTAACCGTGTGCCGTCTTGCGGATCCCTTGTTTGGGCAAATCGAGTTCGTCAAAGAGGACTTTGCTCAACTGCTTGGTCGAATTGATGTTGAACTTGTGCCCGGCAAGCTGATAGATTTTGGTCTCGACTGCCTGTCCTTCGGCTCCCAACTGCTTTGACATCTGTCGCAAAAAGCCGACGTCAAGTTTGATCCCGGTCATTTCCATCTGCGTCAAGATAGACACCATCGGCATTTCGATCTCGGTGAACAATGCCCATTGTTCCTTTTCGTTCAACTCTTTCTTGAGTGGTGCGACTAGCCGGAAAGTCATATCGGCGTCGGCACAGGCATAGGGCGCGGCCTTGGCAATAGAGACTTGATCAAAAGTGATCTGGTTTTTCCCCTTGCCAATCAGTTCGTCGATCTCGGTCATTTCAATGCCCAGGCGATCGTGGGCCATTGCCTTGAGACCCAGGGCATGGCTGCTGGGATCAATGATCCAGGCAGCGATCATGGTGTCAAAGGTTACACCTTGTATCGCGATTCCGGCAGCCTGGGCCAGTATGGTGATGTCATAGCTGGCATTGTGGCCGTATTTGGCGATGCCGGGGTTCTCAAAGATCGGCTTGACCTGTTCGACGACGATGTCGAAGCCAAGTTGGCGCTCACCCTGTTTGGAGATGAGCGGCTCCTGCCTTGCTGGCTCTTCTGTGGGCTGGGAGGCAAAAAGCGGCAGTCCCGCGAGTTCGGGCTGTTCGTTTCGGTTGGTTTTGGTGAGGCCGTGTCCCAAGGGAACGCCGTGTCCTAAGGGAACGTACCAGGCCCGCCCGGGTGCTGTGGCGACCGAAAACCCGACCAGGTCGGCGTCCATTGGGCGCAGCGAAGTTGTTTCGGTATCAAAGGCGATCGCCGGAGCGGCACTCAGAACGGCCACCATATCGTGCAGCTTGTCTTCCGTGTCGACGATCGTATAGTCCAGGGTGACGTCCGGCCCGGCTTGCTCTGTTTCGATCTTGAATTCACCGCGGCCCATGTTCTCGGGGATGCGGTTCAGCAGCGCGTGGAATTCGAGTTCGGCAAAGAGTTCGGCGACGTCGGCCTTTTCAAAGTTCCCGGCCTGGGCTTGCTCGAGGTCAAGGTTGACGGGCACGTCACGGCAGATTGTGACCAGGTGTTTGTAGGTCAGTGCCTCCTGGCGGTGATCCCGGAGCGCGCTCAACGTCCGTTTGCTCTTGATCTCGTCCAGGTGATCGTAAATGCTTTCCACACTGCCAAACTGCTTGAGCAGCGGGGTTGCCGTCTTGGGACCGATGCCCTTGACGCCGGGGATGTTGTCGGAGCTGTCGCCGGTGAGCGCCTTGAGGTCGATGAGTTGTTTAGCTTGCAGGCCATCGTAACGTTCGGACAATTCGGGCGGGCCGTACAGCTTTTCTTGCCCGGAGCGCCCGCCGGCAAGCAGGACGCGGACGTGTTTGCCGACCAGTTGTAGGATGTCGCTGTCGCCGGTAAGAATGATGCTGTCGACATTCTTTTCGGCCGCCTGTTGAGCCAGGGTGCCCAACACGTCATCGGCTTCGTAGCCCTCGCAGGTGACGATAGGGATGTTGAAGGCTTGCACAACCTGCTTGATCCGTTCGACCTGGTC
>JAFGJF010000203.1 GCA_016929205.1 Anaerolineae bacterium | reverse complement strand
GTGTTCCACAGCCGCACGCACGAGTCGTCGCCAATGCCATCGCCAAAATTCTCGATCCGGCCTTCGGTGCCGATGACCGTATAGTTGCGCCAGGCGTCCGGGGTATAGTGGCATTGCTGGTAGGAGGCCAGGACGCCGTTATCCAGCCTCATCAACATCATAGAGACGTCTTCTATGTCAATCACGGGGTTCAAGCCTTTCTGGCTGAGCGGCGGCCAGTTGTCCCGAACAAAGCTGGCATCTCCCCGTTCCGTGGTGTCGTGGCGGTCGGCGATCTGGCTATACACGGTCAGGCCGCCCATTGCGGTGACGGTTTCCGTATACCCACCGCAGAGCCAGTGCAGGATGTCAATATCGTGCGCGCCTTTTTGCAGCAGCAAGCCCGTTGCCGTTCGCCGGTCGGCGTGCCAATCCTTGAAATAGGCGTCTCCGCCATAGGAGACGAAATGCCGGCACCAGGCGACTTTGACCTGGCCGATTGCACCCGCGTCAATCAATTCCTTCATTTTGAGGATCACGTCAAAATGACGCATGTTGTGACCGAGGTACAGTTTGGCATTGTTGTCTCGTGCGCTTTGCAGGATGCGATCACACCCGGCGATGGTGATGGCCATCGGCTTTTCCAAGTAAACGGCTTTGCCGGCTTGTAGTGCGGCGACAGCGTGTTCCTCGTGCAGGTAGTCGGGCGTGGTCACAAAAACCGCATCCAGGTCCCGGGCGAGCAGTTCGCGGTAGTTTGTCGTGGTCAAAATGTCGTCACCATACCACGTTTTGTTTCTTTCGAATATGGTCCCGTTTACGTCGCAGCAGGCGACGACGCGGGAGCCATCCTCGGGCCTGTGCGCGTATCTTGCCAGGCCGCCACGCCCGCCTGAACCGATTACGCCGATGCGCAGTTGTATGTTTGACATAGGTCCTCCGTTTTGGGATGTGTATGGACTGGATCACTTGCCTGGATTGTACTTGATTCTATCATTGAAGGCAAGAATGGATTCGTTCGGGCGTTTGGATCTCGGGCTAGTGCCCAGGTAACATATCAGTTGGGCAGATGGCTTTTTCCGTGTGAGAGATTTGTGGTTTGGCGAATCGGGCGGTATAATAACGTTGGGGGATAGCTTGGACGATACCGGGTGATGCCTCCTAGCTGATACAGCTACCACACATCACCGTGACCGCACTCGCAAACCTACCTGGGTAAAGGAATGCCTGATGAAAGACGTAGCCAAATGGACCATTTTTGAAGCGATCATCGACAGCGATCGAGACTATGATAATCCGTTCTGGGACGTTGCTGTACGGATTGAGCTCAGGTCGCCGTCGGGGAAGGCGCGCACAGTCGATGCGTTTTGGGACGGCGGTCGTGCCTGGCGGGTACGCTTTAGCCCCGACGAAACCGGCGAGTGGCAGTGGATGTCTGTTTGCTCGGATCGGGGGAATGTTGGCTTGCACGACCAAGGCGGCAGATTTGCCTGCGTGCCCTATCGTGGCGACAACCCGCTGTACAGCCACGGCCCGGTGGGGGTGAGTTCGAACGGATGCCATTTTGAGTATGCCGATGGCACGCCTTTTTTCTGGCTGGCGGATACAGCCTGGAACGGCGTCTTGCGCGCGCAGGAGGCGGATTGGCATCGTTATCTACGCCTGCGGCGCGAGCAGCGTTTTACGGCAATCCAGTTCGTATGCACCCATTGGCGCGGCTGCACGCGCAATTCTTTTGGCGAAGTGGCCTTTGAGGGCCAAGACCGCGTTGTCCTGAATCCCCGTTTCTTTCAACGCATGGATGCCAAGGTGGCGGCGGTCAATGCCTATGGTCTGATTGCGGCCCCGGTCCTGCTGTGGGCGCTCACGGAGGCCGATCCCGGGCAGACGCTGTCCGAAGAGGCTGCAATCCGCGTCGTCAAGTACATGGTTGCGCGGTGGGGAGCGCACCAGGTGATCTGGTTCCTGGGCGGTGACGGTCACTATGATGGCGAGCGAGCCGAACGCTGGAAGCGGATCGGCAACGCCGTGTGGACTGGAGGTGTGCAGCGCGATCGTTTGGTGACCATGCATCCTTGCGGGCAGAGTTGGATTGGCCAGGAATTTCGCGGCCAGCCGTGGTTCGATTTTATCGGTTACCAGAGCGGCCATGGCAGTTCGGACGATCACCTGCGCTGGCTGGTCGAGGGACCGCCGGCCAGGTGTTGGGACGAACAACCGCTCGTGCCGGTGGTCAACCTGGAGCCGAATTACGAAGACCACCCTTCTTATCACATCCAACGCAAGTTTGACGACTGTGAGGTGCGCCGTGCCGCCTATTGGAGCCTGCTCGTTTCGCCGCCCGCCGGGGTGACCTTTGGCCACAACGCGATCTGGGTCTGGCCGGACAAGTCGGAGGTACCCGAGGGGCACGATCGTATCGGTTTGGTGATGCCTTGGCGCTATGGACTCGAGACGCCGGGCGTACACAGCATGACGGTGCTGCGACAGTTTTTTGGTTCGTTGTCCTGGACCGAGCCCGTGCCGTGGAACATCCTGCTTCCCGCGCCGGATTTGATTATCGAACAACCGGGAAAGAACGATCCTGCCTTGTTCATCGCCGCTGCCAAGACGGTGGATAGCAGTTTTGCCGCGATCTATACCCCACAAGGCGGCGACATCCGGATCGATCTGTCGCTGCTAAACGAGCCCGATTCGGCGCGCTGGTTCGATCCACGCAGTGGCAAGTGGATGGATGCCGACGTCTCGGAACAGATCGCCACCCCGGATGAGCGAGACTGGCTGCTGTGTATCGGCAGTTTCGGGGGGATCTGAGCTGGAGAAACGTACCTACACACGTCCGCAGAGTCTATTTAGGAACGGTCAAGAGGGTTCGTCTGTGGTTTGAGTGAATGGTTAACACTTTTTTTACATTTTTGCAACGTCCAGGTAACACATATGGCGGATAATGAGGGTGAATTGATCAACCGTCAGAAATGTAAAGGAGTGTATACCATGAAACTGAAATTGATTCTGGGAACGTTAGCGGCAGTGCTCGTTTTTGGCCTGGCAGGTGGAACGGCATTTGCGGCCGACTCGCTGCAGCGGCAGGGCGGCTTGGGCAGGGTGATCGACATCCAGGGGGAGGTCATCATCGTCGAAAACCAGCTCGGGACGTTTGATATCCACACTGATGGCGAGACTGTCTTTCGTGTTAGGGGTGTTGAACAGCCGACGATCGACGACGTGAGTGTGGGAGACCTGGTTGCCGGGCGCGTGGAAAAACAGGACGACGGCACGCTGTTGGCCAAACTCGTCACTGTGATGCCGTCTCCAGGCAGGCGACTGCGCGGCCTGGGCAGGGTGACGGCGGTGGGCGCCGATTCGCTGACCGTCGAGATACGCAATGGGGAAGCGCACACGATCTTGATCGACGCTGACACCAAGTTCCGGATCAAAGACGTTGAGGATGCAACACTGGCCGACATTCAGGTCGGTGATGTGGTTGCCGGGGCGGTGGTCAAGCAGGAGGATGGTACATTGTTGGCCAAACTCGTCGTCGTGGTGCCGCCCAAAGGCGAACGGGTACGCGGTCTGGGCAAGGTGACAGCGGTGGGCCAGAACTCGCTGACCGTCGAGACACGCAATGGGAAAACGCACACGATCCTGGTCGATGCTGGCACCAAGTTCCGAATCAAGGATGTCGAGGAGCCGACGCTGGCCGACGTCCAGGTCGGTGATGTGGTTGCCGGGGTTGTGGTCAAGCAGGATGACGATACGCTGTTGGCCAAGCTGGTCGCCGTGATGCCACCTCGGTCGCAGTAATTGTTTTTGGAGCGGTCGTTGAGCCCTCCGGCAGTAGCGTCTTGCTGCCAGAGGGTGTTTTTTTACCGCTTGTCGAGCTCCTGTCTGATCACCTGGCCGATTTTAGCCGGCGTGTATGGTTTCTTGATAAACGGCCCTGCTCCCAGGCGTTGTGCTTTAACTCGCTCTGTTGCCGAGAATCCACTGGCGATGATGGCCTTGCGTTTGCCGGTCAGTTCGGCGGAAATCCCACTCTGATGCTATCAGTCTATCATAGATAATGATTCTTTTCAACTATGACCGAGGATCAGTCCACAATCCTCAGTATTCTGCGAATGACTCGATCGGCAGATCTCGTGATATCAGATCGGCAGTGGTTTCTCTGCGCTGGATGAGTGCAGGCTTGGCATCGGCAACCCACACCACGGCCGGGCGCGGGAACCCATTGTAGGTGGAGGCCATAGACAGATGGTAGGCCCCGGATACAGGAATGACGACGATGTCGCCGCAATTCAGGGCCGGCAGCGAGACGTCCCGGACCAGGATATCGCCCGATTCACAAAACGGGCCGCACAAGGTCACGGTTTCGGTTGTGTTGCCCTCTCGGTTTGCACAAAGCGCCGTGTAGCGCGTACCATACAACGCCGGGCGTGGGTTGTCGGCCAGGCCGCCGTCGAGGGCGACATAGACACGTTTGCCCGGGACAACTTTATGCCGGCCAGCGGTGTACAGGGCCACGCCGGCCTGTGCGACCAGCGAGCGGCCTGGTTCCAAGACAAGGCGCGGCAGCGGAAATTGGCGGGTTGTACATTCGGTAATTATATTTTCGCATAGCGACTGAGTGAACTGTTCTATCAGCAATTCGGGCTGGTCTAGCGTATATGGCACACCCCAACCACCGCCGGTGCTGATTTCAGTCGCGACCCAACCGTGCCGGTCGCGCATCTGGGCAGCAAATTGGATCAAGGTTTTGGCGCAGGCGACCAACGGGGCTGGATCGAGGATTTGCGAGCCGATGTGGGCGTGCAAGCCGACCAGTTCGATCTCGGGGGCGCGCAGCGCGCGTGCAACTGCTCGTTCGGCGTCGCCAGTGGCGATAGGGAAACCAAACTTGCTATCCAACAGTCCGGTGTTGCGGTAATCGTGGGTGTGGGCGTCGATGCCGGGCGAAAGGCGCAGCCAGGTTTTGACCGGTTTCGTCGGGGCAAGGGCATCCAGATTTTCGAAATCGCCATCACCATCTATGACGATGCGTCCCAAGCCGACCTCAATGGCACGCGCAAGCAGAGCCAGCGGTTTGTTGTTGCCGTGCAGGTGAATGCGCCGCACGGGAAAAGAGGCGTTGAGTGCTGTTTCCAACTCGCCCGGTCCCACCACGTCCAGTTCCAGACCGCTGCGCGCCCAGAATTGGGCCAGTGCCGTACACAGATAGGCTTTGGAGGCATAGGCAACGGCGGACTCGGCCGGATAATGCCGGTTCAACGCGTCGTGGTACTGACGGGCGGCGCGGTGCAGCGTCGTTTCGTCATAGACGTACAATGGTGTGCCGTATTGGCGCGCCAACTCGACCGTGTCACATCCTCCGAGATACAGGTGACCGTTGTTCGATCGCGTTGCCGTGTCGGGCAGTAGACGCTTGTTCATCCGACTCCTTTCCGTCGTTTGACTGTCGTCCGGAGCGGCGGTTTTTCGCCAACGATATGCCTGCCGTCCGTCCAACATGATTGCACAGATCGTGTTATAATGGGGATGTTTACGCACATCGGGTGAAACGCAATGTTTACTGGATGCTTTTTGATGCCCGCGCCATAGCGGTCGCGCCGCACAAGGCATCGATTTCGCGCTGTGGGATGACCTGGACATTTGAGGCTCTTGCGGCAAGTTTGCACCAAGGCCCGGTGTGAATGGTCTCGGTGCCAGGCACTATTGGCTCAGTGTCTGGCACCGCACACTTGATGGAGGCGTCGATGCTCTTTAGAGACAGTCACTTGTTCTGGCGTGTCTTTGCCTGGCGCATCATTTTGTCGTTGCTCATTCTCCTGAGTTTGCTGTGGATTGTCTTTGGCAAAATCCCTTCCCCTCTGTTCTAGTTTTTGATTCTATCCCAAATCGGACGGATAGGCAAATGGCTTTTTCCGGGCACCAATAGTATAATTGCGCCGCGATGGGGCAGGCACGGGACCGGCCCCGACCAGCTATGATTGGGCTTGGAACGAGTTGATGATGCGTTTTTGGCGAGAACCGGTGACTTGTCTTGTACTGGCGGCGATGCTGCTTGTCGCCCATGCCCTGTTTTACAGTTCGTTGATGGATTTCGACGCCGTTGACGACGCCTATATCTCTTTTCGCTACGCCTATAACGCTGCGCGGGGTTATGGCTTGACGTTTAACGCCGGCGAGCGCCGGGTCGAGGGGTATACCAATTTTCTGTGGACCGTGGCTCTGATCCCATTCTTTTGGCTCAATCTACCGGTGCACAGTGTCTCCCTGGCATTGGGCACGCTGTGCTCATTGGCTTGTATCATTTTGTTGGGGCTGCGCGCGCGCGCGCTGTCTGAAAACGGATACCAGCCGGGAGGGCGCGCGCGCGCGCTGTCTGAAAACGGGCACCAGCCGGGAGGGCGCGCGCGGATGCTATCCGGAAGTGGACGCTGGCTGGGGGCGCTCGCGACGCTGCTGCTGGCTGCCGACGGCTCTTTCGCTTTGTGGGCGGTAGGGGGGCTGGAATCGCCCTTGTTTGCCTTTCTGATCCTGGCCGGTGGGCTGGCCTACGTGCGAGAGATGCAAGACCCGGATGCCGTGCCCGTATCGGGGGCGTGGTTGGCCTTGGCGGCGATGACCCGGCCGGAGGGGCTGCTGGTCTATGGCCTGACCGGGCTGCACCAGGTGGCGACGCGCTTGATTGGCGAGCGCAGGCTGGCAACCCGGCAGGATTGGCAGCGGTTGGGCTTGTTTGTGCTGATTTGGGTGCCGTGGTTCGCTTTTCGCTGGCGTTACTATGGTTTCCCGCTGCCGAATACGTTTTACGCCAAGGTCACGCTGGGTGACAGCGGCGCACAGCGCGCGCGCGGCTGGGCTTATTTGCAGACGTTTGTCCAAATCCATCTGGGTGTGCTGCCGCTCGTCGTAGCGTTGTTGCCCTTGCTGCGCCGCTGCTGGCGGCTGTGGAGCAGTTATTTCGTCATGCTCGTCGCTGCCTATGGTGGGTACATTGCTTACGTGGGTGGCGACTGGTCGGTGGGCCGCTTTTTCGTGCCCTTGATGCCCTTCTTTTACGTTTTGCTAGCCGGCGGGTTGATCGTTGCCGCGGATTGGGTGTGGCAGGCGCTGGAGAAACTGCGACCGGCGCCGGCGAGTGTTCGGGCTGCCGTCGTGGGGGTATTGGTGATCGGGTTGATGGCGGGCTTGTTCGTTCAGTCGTCCTTGAACGGCGAAAAGGCACTGTTTCTCGATCCGTTTGACGCCGGGCTGGCGGGGCGCGCGCGCACGGCGATGGGCAAGTGGCTGCACGACAACGTGCCGCGCGACACGTTTATCGCCGTCGACGCTGCGGGCCAGATGCCATTCTACGCTGATCTGAAGGCGCTCGACCTGTACGGTCTGAATGATCTGGTGATCGCGCACAGCGAGGTCGAGGGAATGGGCGAGGGCACACCCGGACACGAAAAGATGAACATGGATTACGTCATTTTTGTCGCTCAGCCCGATTACATCATTATCTATGGCACGGCGTTTGACTGGCTGTCGGCGTTCAGCTACGAACGGGTCGATCTGCCGTGGACGGACGATCCCACGCTAAAGGCGTTCCTGGGGGTGTATGAACGGCAGTAAAGTCGAGTACCTGGGTTTCAGCGCCGGTCCTGGACGCCGGCCAGGTGACCGATCATACCTGTCCTGATGCTGGCGGCGTTGGCCTCATCTGTGTCGAGGTGCATGGCCAGTTTATAGTCAGGATTGACCCGCACCAGGACGTCGCCAAAGATCAAGGTTCGTTCTCCTTCAACTCGAATCATGCAGACGTCACGGTTCTTGAGGCCAAAAGAAAGCGCGTCTGCCGGCGACATGTGAATGTGGCGCGCGGCACAGATCACGCCCTGAGGAATATCAAGCGTTCCCCTAGATCCTTCGAGAGTGATGCCCGGGCTGCCTTCCAGGTCGCCAGAGGGCCGGATTGGGGCTTTGATTCCCAGCCTGAACTCTTCGGTCATGGCGATTTCGACCTGGGTTTGGTTGCGCACCGGGCCCAGGATGCGCACGCGTTCAACCCGCCCCCGGTGGCCAATCAGGTTGACCGTCTCTTCACATGCATATTGCCCAGGCTGCGAGAGGTCCGCGCGATGTGTCAGTTCGTATCCTGGCCCAAACAGCACTTTTACGTGCTCTTGGGACAAATGGACGTGGTGTGCCGATACTTCGATGGGGATCTCGATTTTCTGCTGGCGTTTGATCACCTGAGCCACGTTTCGATAACCAAGGGTGCGAATGGTCTCGCGGGCGATCATCCTTACTTCGTCGGTGGGGATGACCAGGACTTGTACCAGAGAGCTTTTATCCGAGATATCCATCACTTCTTTGGGCCGGGGAGGCACCATCTTGTTCAGCACGTCATCGACCAGGATATTCATATAGGACAGGCCCTGGCAGGTCAGGCTTCTGACCCATGCGCTGCCCTCACCAATGTGCCCGGTGAATACCAGCGCGTCCAAGCCACTTATCGCCGAGGTGTAAGCTCCAATCGTTTTGCGGATGCGGTAGCAAAAAGCCTGTATCGCGGCGATCGAGCGGTGATCGCCTTTGCTGGCGGCATCTTCTAGTTCGCGAAAATCGCCCGATATCCCGGAAAGGCCTTTGAGCCCGCTTTGCCGGTTCAGGATTTCATCTACCTGCTCGATGGACAACCCTTTCTCCTTCAAGAGATGGATGATGATCGCCGGGTCCAGGTCGCCGCACTTGGTGCCCATGATCAACCCTTCCAAAGGCGCGAGGCCCATGCTGGTGTCAACGGATCGACCGTGATCGATTGCGCACAGCGAGGCCTCGTCGTCCAGATGGCAAGTGATGATTTTGAGCTCTGGAAAATGGCGTTTCAGGTGTGCGGCTGCCTCAAGGGCGACATATTGGTGAGAAATGCCATGAAAACCGTATCGACGGATATGATCGTCTTGATACATATCGTAAGGCAAGCCGTAAAGATGGGCCTGGAGCGGCATTTTTTGATGGAACCCGGTATCAAAGACTGCCACCTGAGGGACTTGGGGCATCAGCTTGATGCACTCTTGAATCGCTATCAGGTTGAGCGGGTTATGATTCGGCGCAAAGCGAGCGTATTCCCCAACGTGCTTGATCACCTGCGCGTCAATGATTGCCGCATTGCTGTACCGATCTCCCCCATGAACAACCTTGTGACCAACGGCGTCCAACTCGTCCAACGTTTCAAGGACGCCCTGGTCGCGATCTGTTAGTAAGGTGACGACCGCTGCCAAGGCCTGAACGTGATCGACGATCCACAGATCTTTCCTGGCGCGGCCCTTTTCCGATGTGTAAATGAGGTGTGGATTGTCGGAGCCGATGCCCTTTATCTCTCCCTGCAAGTTGTTTGTCTCCAGGGCTGTATCAAAATAGCCAAACTTGAGTGCAGCGTCCGCGCAGTCGATGGTCAGGATTTTCATCGGCGTGGTTGTGGACAACCTGAGCCCGTATGGATCGGGCGCGTTGCGCCAGGCGTCTTCGACCCGGGTCTGGGCCATCTTGTCCCGCTCGCGCCATCTCAGCCTTTGGGTTATCGTTTTAGCGATTACCTGCAAGGCGTCGGGTTTGAACGATAGAAAGGCAGCAAACACCTCTTGAGGAATGAGAAGAAGCTCGCATTTTTCGAGGGCGATCACGTCGGCGACGGTGGGCTCGCCGGTTAGCAGCGAGATCTCGCCCAAAAATTCACCCTGGTTGACCAGACCGATTTGCTGCCGTTCGCCCATCTCGTCGGTGATCACGGCTTCTGCTTTGCCTTCCAGGACAACACCCAGGAACTGGCCCGCCTGACCAATGGGGATGATTACGTCTCGAGGGGCAAAGGTATCCAGCCGGCTTTTTTCGATCAAGCTTTTGAGTTCCGTGGAACGAAAGCTCTTGAACAGCGGGATCTGGCCTAGTAGTT
>JAFGJF010000202.1 GCA_016929205.1 Anaerolineae bacterium | reverse complement strand
TGGTTTTTTGGCCCACTCGGAGCCGGTCAAGGCCGGGAAAATATCCATCGCCAGTCGGGTGGTTTGGACTTCGAACCCATCCTTCTCGTAACGCTGCCGGGCTGAGCGGGCAAATGTGCCCAATCGTGCCAGCAAATCCATGTCCAGGTTGGGGGTAACGTTAGCAAAGATGGTGATCGAACGGATTTTCATGTTTCGCCATCCTCTCGATTTGTTGCGGCCGCAATCTGGGCGAGGATGCAGTCCGTCGCTTGCGGCACGAGGCTGGCCGTTTGCGCTGACAGTTGGTCGCCAAAGTCAAAATCGTGGCCGCGGATGGAGACGAGCAGCCCTTCGACCGCGCATCCATACAATTCGTTGGCCATGGCCAGGATCGAACAGGGATGGAGCTGGTGCGGCACGGTTGCTTCTTTGTAGCAGGCGTCGATCGTTTCGGTGCGAACCGGATCTTCTATTTGGCTGATGTGGGCATCGACAAAGATGACCCGATCGTATCCGGAAATGGTTTCGGCCATTTCCGGTACCAATTGATGCAGGATGACGGTGTCGACCGAGTGGCCCAGATCGTCAAAGCCGTCATCTTCCCAAGCCAATGGTAATCGCTCGAGCTTTTCGCGCAGCGCATTGACGACATGGAAAGCAACGCCATCATCGCGTCGATAGATGTTGCCAAAGCCTATTACGAGTGTGTTCGGCAAAAAGTGTCCCTCCAGATAGAATCATTGACACAAACAAGGAGACAAGGTCGCGCGTTCCTTGTCTCCTTGTCATCAAATTCGCAGGTTTCGGACAAACGGTTCAGGTTTTGTCCTAATCAATCCCGTCTCAAGGTCCTGATCAAGTCACCCTGTGCGTCGCGTACCTCGACGATGATCGGCATCTGGCCGATAGCGTGCGTCGAACAGGACAGGCAGGGGTCGTAAGCGCGGATCGCGGCTTCAACGCGGTTGAGCATGCCTTCGGTGATATTGTTGCCGTCGATGAATTCTTTGGCGACCATATCGACCGAAGTGCTCATCGCCCAGTTGTTGTTGCCGGTGGCGACGATGAGGTTGACTTTGGTGAGCTGCCCATTTTCGTCCGTCTCATAGTGGTGGAACAAGGTGCCGCGCGGCGCTTCGATGACGCCGACACCTCTGCCAGTGGTGATTTCGGTGTTGGTATTGATGATGTCGGTAGACAGGATGTCCGGATCTTCGAGCAGTTCGCGTGCCCGTTCGGCGGCGTAAATGTCTTCGATCAGCCGGGCATAGTGCATGTACAAAGACGGTTCGATCGGGCCTTTGGAAATGGCCTTGAATTTTTTAAATTCTTCGTTGGCCAACGGTGTGCTGATGCAGTCGGCCACATTGAGGCGACCGAGCGGTGCAACGCGATAAACGCCATCGGGCCAGCCCATCTTTTTATAGTACGGGAATTTCAAGTAAGACCAATCTTCAACGTGTTCGGCGATATAGTCGAGATAGTCGGGACTCTCAAACTGCTCCAGCAGTTTGCCATCGCGGTCGATCAAGCGGATTGGCCCGTCGTACAGTTCAAGTGCGCCGGTTTCCTCGTCGACCAGGCCCATATAGCCGGAGCGGAAATTGGCAAACCGGAGCACGACATCCATGTTGGCTTCCATCCACTGCTTGGCAATGGCCAGCCCTTCCTGCATATGGCTGATCATATCGTCCAGGGGAGCCAGCATGCCATCACGTTCCTTGACTGTCAGCGCCTTGTTCACGCCACCGGGAACGGCGAACTTGGGGTGGATGCGTCGTCCACCTGACAGCGTGCTGATGATCTCTTGGCCGTATTTGCGCAGCGCGATGGCTTTGAGCGCCAGTGTAGGATTGGCATTGATGATGCCGATCACGTTGCGGATCGCCGGGTCGGCGTCAAAGCCCAACACTAGGTCTGGTGCAGCCAGGTGGAAAAAGTGCATTGAGTGTGACTGGATCATCTGCCCCATATGCATCAGCTCGCGCAGCAGTTTGGCCGGGCGCGGCGGATCGACATTGGCGATCTGGTCGCAGGCTTTGGCCGAAACCAGGTGATGGCTTACCGGGCAAATGCCGCAGATGCGAGGGGTAATGGCCGGCATTTCGAAAAACATACGCCCCTGGCAGAATCTCTCAAAACCACGGAATTGGTCGACGTGAAAGTATGCGTGTTCGACCTCGTTTGCATCGTTCAGGTGAATGGTCACGCGGGCGTGACCCTCGATGCGGGTTACGGGTTCGATTGTAATTTTCTGACCCATATTCACTCTCCTTTTATTCGTACGTCAGGTTTTCGCCTGTGAGCACGGGGATCCGGCCGGCCAGCAACTCGGTGATGGCGTACCAGATCGCATCTGCGGGCGGGGGACAACCTGGAATGTGCAGGTCGACCTTGACGACTTCGTTAACGGCCTTGACTTTGTCGAGCAGCACGCCCAACTCGGGTGAACGGGGTACTTTGCCTTCTGAGTCGGTGCTGGCGCTATCGACATAGCCGTAGTGCAAGACTTCTTCTTTGTCAAAAAAGTTGCGCATGGTGCAGATACCGCCGAAAACTGCGCAGTCGCCCATGGCGATCAGTATTTTCGATCGTTCGCGCATCAGCTCGGCGGCCTCGACTTGATGGGTATTGCTCACCGCACCGGTCAAGATGCCGACGTCTACGCCTTCTTCTGGCGGGTGCTTGAGGTCGGTGATCGGTGTGGATAGGATGTCAACGTGCTTGATCAGTTCGACGATCCGTTCGTCAATGTCGAGCAAGGCCATGTGACAGCCCGAACAAACGTCCAGCCAATCACTGGCCAACGTGACTTTAGCCATTGGATTTCCTCCTGTACAGATATCAGTGTGTGGTGGTCGCAGTGCACAATGTCGCGAACAATCAGACAAAAAGGCATTGATGGAACAAATCTGTTTCATTATACCACATTTTGGCCGTTTTGTTTATGACAAAACTCACTTTGACCACCACGGCTTTTCGATATGACACCAACCGATCTTTTAGCCCAGTTTTTCGGCCAGGGCCTGCAAGATCTCTTCGTCGCTCTGAACGCCGGTCGGCGGTTGCAATGCTGCGGTGACTGCGACCTCACGACCTTCTGTGTTTGTAAACGTACCCGATTTTTCGGCCCATCCGCCGCAAGGCAGGATCACGTCCGCTCGTTCGGTCAACGCGCTTTCGTAGGTGGCCTGTACCACGACAAAGGCATCGTCGGCCACGCCGGCCAACAGTGATGCGTCTACTGTATCGTCGGCAGCCAGCACAAAGACGATTTTGGCACCATCAACTTTAAAGCCACCGTTCAGTCCGGCCGCTACTGCACCGCGCCCATTGCTGCCCGGCACGAGGCCCACGAACTGCGCCTTGCCGGCCAGAGCTTCGCGTAATGCGGGGAGCACATCGCCAGCGCCGGCGCCATAGATGACAGTAGGAATTTCGGCGCGCTTGGCCAGGTCAATAGCTTGATCGACCTCACTGGCTTTCAAGTGTTTATAGGCCAGGGGATCCATACCATTTGCCTTGTCGTCGACAACGATCATGCGCGCTCCCTTGTTGGTGACGTTGCGTTTGACGGCAAATCCGGCTACCTGGTGATCGGTGGTCAGGTCTGTGCCGACGATGACGTAAAAGTCCGACTCGTCTAGCGACGCAAGCGTGCCTTCGGCCTCGGCCATAAATGCCGGGACGGGGGTCAAACTACCAACGCTCTGGGCACCATCGAACACCTTGGCAAACAACTGGAGCGCCTCATTGCTGACGTGCGTTGAGGTCACTGCTGCGACAGAGCCACCCTTTAGCTTGGCGGCTACCGCGTTCAGCGCTTCATCTACGGTCGCCGGCCACATCCTGCCGTCTCGCCTGATCATCGGTGTCCAAGCACGGCGTCGCTTCTCGTCCAGCGGCTCAAAGCGTCCAGCGATACACATCAAGCCCTTGGTCTCGACTGAATCCCAATCGCCTTCAATGCGGATTAGTTGGTTGTCACGGGTGAGGAGTTGCATACCACAGCCCACGCTGCACGCCGTGCAGGAGCTCTTGACGTGTTGCAGGTCTTTTTCCAGGCCGCGATAAGCGCTCCTGCGATCCATCAGTGCGCCGGTCGGGCAAACCTGCAGGCAGTTGCCGCAAGAGACGCAGGAAGACTGGCCAAAGGGTACGTCCATATCGGCAACGATCATCGTGTTCGCGCCACGGTCCCCCAATCCCAGGGTGTGGTTGCCGACCAGTTCACCGCACATGCGGACGCAGCGACGGCAAAGCACGCAGCGGTTGTGATCCATCACGAAATACTGTCGCGTGGCGTCGACCGGCAGCGGCGGATAAGGGCGCTGATAGAGCCAGCTATCAAGCCCATAGCGGTATGCCAGAGACTGCAACTCGCAGTCGCCGCTCATCTGGCAGTACATACAATAGTGGTTCCGCTCGGAAAAGAGCAGCTCGAGCAGGAATTTGCGCGTTTCGACCACTTTTTCGGATTCGGTGTGTACTATCATACCTTCAGAAACTCGAAAACTGCATGCGGGCTGCAACGCGCGTTGCTTCTCAACCTCGACCAGGCACATACGACACGCGCCAATGGGTTCGAGCGCCGGGTGGTCGCACAACGTAGGAATATCGATCCCGGCTTCTTTGGCTGCATTGAGGATTGTCAGTCCTGATTGGACGGCAATCTGTTTGTCATTGATGGTAACGTTTACCAATGCCATTGCGGGGAACTCCTTTCTGATGAAAGATGGATTGTAATGGTCTTTTGCTCCCGGCACTGCTCGGGTGCGCGCCGTGCCGGGAAAGGCAATCAACCTTGATTTTTGCCGGTCGCGTTTGTGGAAAAAGCGCGACCGGCATCATAGCTGAAATCACTTTTTGAGGACCGCGAACTCGGCTTCTACTGCCAGCCGGTCTGGTTTGGCCTCCAGCGGAAGGCTGAATGTCTGCAACCACTCCAAGTCACATCGCAAGCAGCGCTTGCACTCTTCGCGGATAACCTCTCCGGGCATGCATGGTTCCACTTCCTCAAAGTTGCCTCTGCGTTCCTTGATCGACAATTCTCGAGCGTGTGGTCGTGTGGCATCGGCGTAATCGTCGAGATCGAACTGTTGCTCGATCACCTCGTAGCCGGGCAAGATGACTTCGTAGGTTGCCTCACCGGTACGCAGGAATGTATCTACCGAGCGCGCTACTTGGTTGCCTTGCGCCACGGCCTGGATGACCGTCGCTGGCCCAAGTACGACGTCGCCGGCAGCAAAGATGCCACTGCGAGTGGTCTGCAACGTGCGGTCAACGATAAAGGTCGAGTTGCGGTTGAATCCCATCCCACACGCTTCACACGAATCCGTATCGGGGTCAAAGCACTGGATGTCGGGCTCTTGGCCGATTGCCGGGATGAGGATATCCAGACCGATAACCTGTTCTGAACCGTTGACGGCGACCGGGCGGCGGCGACCGCTGCTGTCGAACTCGCCCAGCACGTGCTTGAGGACCTCAACGCCGCTGACGCTTCCGTTACCGATAATCTTGGTCGGGTTGGTCAGAAAGTGGAAAATGACGCCTTCTTTTTCTGCTGCAGCAATCTCTTCTTTGTGGGCAGGCATCTGCTCGCGCGCACGCCGGTAAAAGAGATGGACTTCGCTCGCACCCAATCGCCAGGAGGTGCGCACGGCATCGATGGCGACGTCACCGCCGCCGACCACGCCCACGCGCTTGCCTGTCAGGTCCGGCACGTTGTTGTTCAGGGCCACGTCGCGCAAGAAATCGACACCCGGGTAGACGCCTTCCTGCTTTTCGCCCTCGATGCCCAGGCCACGGCAGTGGTGCGCGCCGATAGCGAGGATGATGGCGTTATATTCGTCTGCAAGTTCTTCAAAAGTGATGTCCACACCGATGTTGACGTTGGTCTGAACCTCGATACCAGCGTTCAAGATACCCTCGATCTCAAAGTCGAGCACGTCACGTGGCAGGCGATAGTCGGGAATACCGACGGCCATCATACCGCCGAGTACCGGCAGTTTCTCAAAAATCTTGACCTTGTAGCCCATCTGGGCCAGCCGCAGGGCGGCCGTCAGGCCGGCCGGCCCGCTACCCACCACAGCCACCTTTTCTTCCTTGGCATCGCTGGTTTTGGGCGGTGTCCACGGATGGGCCATTTCCTCATCGGCCATATAGCGCTTGATCTGGCGGATGGCGATCGGCTCATCGATGTCGCCTCGGCGGCAGCGGGTCTCGCAGAAGGCAGGGCACACACGGCCGCAAGCCAGTACAAAGGGGTTCTTACGGCGATGGATTTCGATGCCTTCCGCCGTTTTTCCCTGCGCGGTGAGCGCGATCCAGCTTGGAATATCGATTTCGGCGGGGCAGGCGTTGATGCAGCGTGCGGTAACCAATGGTTGGCAAACGCCAGCCGGGCAGCGTTTGTCGAGGATGTGGGCTTCAAACTCTTCGCTGAAATAGCGCAAAGCCGACAAAATTGGGCCGGGTGTCAACTGTCCCAAAGCACACAAGGCGCCGGTTTGCATACCGGTGGCGATCCGTTTGATCGTGTCCAGGTCTTCCATCGTACCCAACCCATTGGTGATGTCGGTTAGAATCTCGAGCATACGCTTGCCGCCAACGCGGCACGGAATGCACTTGCCGCAGCTTTCGGCCTGGGCAAAGGTGAGAAAGAACTTGGAAAACTCGACCATACAGGTGTTTTCGTCGATGACGATCATACCACCGGAGCCCATTACCGCGCCGATCTCTTTGAGCGAGTCAAAGTCGACCTTGACATTCAGGTGTTCGGTCGGGATACAGCCGCCCAGTGGTCCGCCAGTCTGTACGGCTTTGAATGTTTTGCCGTTGGGGATGCCGCCACCGATGTCATAGACGATCTCGCCGACAGTGATACCCATAGGCACTTCGACGAGTCCGGTATTATTCACGTTGCCGGTGAGGGCAAAAATCGCCGTGCCCGGACTCTTGGGCGTGCCGATGCCGGCAAACCAGTCTGCTCCGCGCACGATGATTTGCGGCACGTTGGCGTACGACTTGACGTTATTCAGGTTGGTTGGTTCGGCCCACAGGCCCTTGACTGCCGGGAACGGCGGGCGTGGGCGCGGCTCGCCGCGCTGGCCTTCGATGGAAGCCAAAAGCGCCGTTTCCTCACCACAGACAAAGGCGCCGGCGCCTTCCTTGACCTTGAGATGGAAATTGAAATCAGTGCCCAAGATACCATCGCCAAGAACGCCATACTCTTCTGCCTGGGCAATGGCGGTCTTGAGGCGTTTGATCGCCAGCGGGTATTCGGCACGACAGTAAATATATCCTTCATCTGCGCCGACAGCATAGGCGCACAAAGTCATCCCTTCAACCAACGAGTGGGGATCACCCTCAATGATCGAACGGTCCATGAATGCGCCCGGGTCGCCTTCGTCGGCGTTGCAGACCACGTACTTTTTGTCGCTTTTGGCGCTGGCTGTAAACCGCCACTTGAGGCCGGTTGGAAACCCGGCACCACCGCGTCCACGCAGCCCGGAATCGAGCACGGTCTGGATAACCTGGTCGGGCGTCATTTCAAACACGGCTTTGCTCAACGCGGCATAACCATCGCGAGCAATGTATTCCTCAATGTTCTCGGGATTGATCATCCCACAGTTGCGCAGTGTGATCCGAATCTGCTTGCTGTAGAAGGGAATGTCACCGTAAAAAGGGACATCTTGGTGCACGTCGGGCGTTTTGTAGGTGAGCCGGTCGACGACGCGGCCTTTGATCAGTGTTTCTTCGACCACCTCGGGTACATCATCAGCCCCGACCTGGCAGTAAAATATGCCCTCGGGGTAGATAATCATCACCGGACCCATCGCGCAGAAACCTCGGCATCCGGTACGAACGATCTGGACTTCGTTTTCGAGGTTGCGTTTTTCAAGCTCTTGTACCATTGCTTTGATTGTGCTTTCCGACCCGGATGCATCGCACCCGGTGCCGCCACAGATCAATACATTGGCGCGGTATAAAGGTTCAGTCATACTTGTCTCCTCGCTATATCCTGTTTGTCTTACTCAGCCTGGGTGCCAATGCCCTCTGGGGACACGCGGCCAAAAGCCCATTCTTGAACGACTTTGCCCTCGAGCAAATGCTCTTTGATCAAGCGGGGCACCATGTCGGGATGGATGTTCCCATACGTTATGCGGGCCTCGCCGGCCTGCTCGATGTCGACCAACGGTTCCTGGGAGCACATACCGATGCAACCGACGGTAGTGACGTGCGCCTCGATGTTCTGCTTTTTCAATTCCTCCAGGATGGCGTGCATTGTTTCGCGCGCCCCGGCGGCGATCCCGCAGGTGCCCATTCCAACGGTGATTTTGGTACCTGTTTCGGTTCGGATCTTGAGTTCCTGCTGTGCTTTCTCGCGGATGTGCTTCAAATCATCCAGCGACTTTATTTTTGGCATCAAAAACTCCTTTCAAATCTCAAGCACGTGCTCAGGATAACGTTTGGCACGTGATGTTCTGTTCTCCTTGACGGATAAACTCGGCCAGCCAGTCTCGGACATCTGGATAGGTGAGCGGTATGTCACCTAGTTCGCGTTTGATCTCGGTTGTGTCAAACTCGAATGTGTGTTCAACACAAGGACGCTTGATCTGGTGCAGATAGTGCAAGTCAAACGCTTGGTCTCGCATCAAGAGACTCATCAGTGTGCACGACATATCCCCTAGGGGTGCACGGTCAATGTGACTGTGTTGAAACGTCGTTGTTAGCGTCGTTCCCTGGCCCGGCGCCGATTTGATGGTCAGTTCACCTTCACACCGCTCGGCGGCAGCAGCGAAAAGCGGGATACCCAGACCAACGTGCCGGGTTGTGCGTGTCGTATAGAACGGATCGTACGCTTTTTGAATCGTTGCGGCGTCCATTCCGCACCCATCATCTTGAACTTTGATTGTTAAGCGGTCTGAGCCGATATCTTGGATGATAGCGAGATCGATGTGCTCGGCACCAGCCGCAAGCGCATTTTCGATGATGTCGAGAACGTGTAATGCAAGCTCGCGCATTGCGCTTTTGCAGTCTTAGTCTAGATTGTCAATGATCTCGACCAGCTTGTCAGGAACAAGATGTCCAACAACTTGATCGTTAATCATGGCAACCGGGGCCAGGCCACAGGAGCCGAGACAGTACACAACTTCGAACGTATACTTGTAATCGGGCGTGGTTTCACCGGCCTTGATGCCCAGGTGCTTTTCGACGGTCTCGATGATTTTGGCCGCACCTCGAACGTGGCAGGCTGTGCCGTCGCACTGGCGGATGATGTTCCTGCCACGACGCTCCAGGTAGAACTGTGAGTAAAATGTGACCACGCCGTACACCTGACTCAAGGGAACGCTCATCCCAGTGGCGACGACCTGAAGTACTTCTCTGGGCAGCCACCCATAAATATCTTGAGCCTTTTGCAGGACGGGGATGACTGCACCTTTTTGCGTCTTGTATTCATCCAAGACCTCGTACAGTGGGGCTAAATCGAGTTGTTCTTCCATTCACTGCTCCTCTGAAAGTGTGTTGTGTGTTTTCGAGAACACGGTTTACGATTCAATGACACGTACAAATCTGCCCTCTTGACGATTGAGGGCCAGACGTAATTCTGAGACCGTCGGCGCTCTTACGTGGATCAGGGTGCGTGCAATTATTTCCTCAAGGCGATGTGCGTCGCCGTTGACGACCAAGCCGTATTGAGCCAACTGTGGAAATCGTTTGATCGCCGCTTGCGGCGTTGTATGGCATGACAGCTCGACACCAGCAATGGCCAGATCTGAGGGAATGAATCCCAAGTTGGCCAGAATGCTGTACGAAGGCCGGTCGACGTGCGCAGGCAAACAGATACCCTGCAATTGGTTTACCGATTCGACGATATTTTCCACCGAAAGCTGCGTCGAAGTTGATAACAGTCGCTTGTCTGTACGCACGTGGTCGCCAGTCGCATCAACGACATATTGTGCTCCAAACAAATCCTCGTTGTTTTTAAGGTCGGGCAAGGTCGGTGAAACGATATCCTGCCATGCGTTCACCTGCTCTAGCGTATCAAATAAACAAAGCACATGCACTTCTTCGCGGCTTTGCACTTCCATTCCTGGAAAAACGACGATGCCACTGCCTCGTGCCGCCTCCATCACCGCGCACACATTGTCGGCGCAGTTATGGTCGGTAACAGCAATGGCATCCAATCCCAAGGCCAGTGCCTGGCGAACAATGAGTGGTGGGATCATTTCCACTTCAGCGCAAGGCGAGAGCACGGTGTGCAAGTGCAGATCGACGCGCAAGTCTCGAATCGGGTCAGTCAATGCCCATCTCTGCCAGCTTGCCGGCGACGGTAAACGTGCTTTGCGTGCTGGTTAACACGTTGACTCTTTCTTCTCTGGCCCTGCGAATGGTTTCTGGATCTGGCTGGATACCCTCGGTGATGATCAAGGCGGACAGCCCAACTAGCGAAGCGACGGCAATGACGTTGGGATGGGCTTGCAATGTAACCCAGACGTTGCCCTGCCGTGCACCTGCCATAACACAGCTAAGCAGGTCGGAAGCATATCCGCCAGTGATCTCACGCTCCAGACCTGCGTCATTTACAGTTGTTAGGTTTAGTTCTTGGACAGCCTGATGAACAGTCACGGCTTGCATCATCGTCTGCGGTGTCATCATTGTCGTCTTTAACCTGTTCTTGTTACGGCTTGTTATTTGCTGCCGTTTGCCAGTCATCCTCTTGTTCCAACCGGAAAAGGATTTGTAAATGTGTGCCTATGCCTATCTCAGATTCAAGCGTCATTTCGTCTGCACAGTTTTGGATATTGGTCAACCCCATCCCTGCGCCAAAGCCCATCTCGCGGATGCTGGGCGGAGCCGTCGAGAAACCTGGCCGCATAGCCAGTTCTACGTCCTGAATGCCCGGACCATTGTCTGTTATGTCGATGTGCAGCAGGTGAGGGCGTATCCTGACCACAATGTCGCCGCCATTGTCGGTATGAACGACGAGATTCATTTCTGCTTCGTATGCGGCTACCGCCACACGGCGCAATACAGTCGGCGAGATGCCCAGGTTGTGCAGCGAACGCTTGATCTGGCTTGCTGCCTGGCCACCGTTTACAAAATCCTTCGCCTCGACGGTATAGCGCAACGTGATGCTCGTGTCTCGAGAGGTGATGTCTTGGAAAAAAAAGTGCTCTCGATGAGTCTCTGCTTCACGTTTCCGGTAGTCGACATCGAGCTGTTTTAATGTGCCCTGGATGATGTCACCTCTGGTCAAGATACCAACCAGTTTGCCCGTGCTGCGCTGTGTCACAGGGAAACGTCCATAGTTTGTCGTTTCCAGCTTGCGAATCGCCGAGATGACCCTTTCGCTGGCATACAGCACCTCTGGCTGAGGGGTCATATGCGCGCTGACGGTTTCATCCATTTTGCCTGCTTCGAGCGCTTCGATCAGATTCGCCATGCTGATGACGCCGACCAGGTTGCCATTTTCGACGACCGGCGTGCCCGATATGCGTCGGATGCGCAGGATCTCTTTTAACTCACGCATCGGCGTTTGCGTTGTGACGGTGATCACATCTCTGGTCATCACCTCTTGAACGCGCAGTTCATAAAATATTTCTTGAATCTTGGTAATGTCCACCATAGGCGCTGTTCGAAGGCAAAACCACTATCGAGGCGCCTGCGTCAATTCGCCGCAAGGGCCTATTCCTGCGAGTCCGGCCTGGAATAAAAGGCCGCTGGCTTCGTACATTGTAAATCGAGTAACGAGCAGCGAGATCCCCAGTTCTTGCGCCAGCGCAATTGTTTCTTGCGCAGGCAGCTTGGCGCGCACAAAGAGCAAGGCCGGAATGCCAAGCATGTCGGCTGTGCGAATGGCCTGGGGATTGGTCAAGCCGGTGAGCAGCAGCATACCGGCTTGGCCGAATCTCAATACATCGCTCATCAAATCGGCGCTGAGCCCGCATCGAATATCCATATCCATATCGGTAGTAGCAGAGACTGCAACACCATCCACGATAGATATAACCTTGTGCAGTTTCAATTGAAAAACCTCATTTGATAAAAAATGACACCACTATTTATATTGTTCTGCCGGGAAATCCTGACCGATGACGATAGCAATATCTACATCTCGATCAATCTGGGATTGCTGGTGGTAAATAATGTTTTCACTCGAGATCCCAAACATATTGACCAGCCAGTCAACCGTGAACGGTTTGTCGTTGTATACGTTCAGGATGGTGTGCTTGTAGTCAGACGAAGTCGCGTTTTGCGGTTCGCTGACCTCGAGACCTTGCTTTCCCAAAAAGGTCGAGACACGTCCTGCTAATCCGGCGGTAATGGTTCCATTGTAGACTGTGACCCGAGCGCTTTCGATTTCCAGCTTTTCAACCTGGGTGGTCTCGACCGGTACGGCTTCGGGCGTAGAGAGTCTGAACAGGTCATTGATCAGAGGGCGCGCTTTTTCCCGTTCGTAGACAAGAACCTGTACGCCCTCCGTTGTCATCCAATCTTTGGTCATTCGTCGATCGATGGAAGCTGTATGAATATTCTCACCGTCAATATCAAGCGCCCATTCGGCCATCGTGATCATCAAATCAACGGGAATGTCTGTCTCGAGCGAATCGCCCAGATCACGATACAATTGCGGGAGTTGAGCGATGAGTTGTGACAAATTGTCCAAGTCAAGCACTTGATTTCGCACGGCCAGAATAAGCTGCTGCTGCCGGTTCATTCGTGTAAAGTCATCGCTGCCATAGCGCGTCCGGGCGTATTTGAGCGCCATTTCGCCATCAAAGTGGTGCTGTCCCGCTGGAATATATAGGTGTTCGTATCCATAGTTTTCGTTGGGATAGTGATCGTCGTCGATCGTCTCGGGGACATTGACGTCGACGCCGCCGATGCGATCGATCATGTTCTCGAATCCGGTAAAGTTGAGTCGGACGTAATAGTGTGGTCGGATCCCTATTGTATTGTGGACCGTTTGCATCGCCAATGCCGGACCGCCGCCAGGATAGTTTTCGACTTCACCCCAGTAATGGGCGGTTGTGATCTTGTCAAACTCGTGTTTGGGAAGGGGAATGCGGACCCACAAATCACGGGGAATCGAGAGCAAACTGACGCTTTTGTCCTGAGGATTGATCGAGGCCAGGATCATCGTATCTGTACGGCAGGTCGTATTCTCACCGGCCCGTTGATCGATGCCCATAAAAAGAACGTTGATCGGCTCTTTGTTTTCAATGCTGGGATAAATTGTGTTGACCGGGGCCGGTTTGACTTGTTCTTGTACGGTCAGTTCGGGTGAATCGGGCGGACGAGCTTGCTCGATGCTTTGCTGAGATGGACTGGCAGAACGCAAAATGGGCGGAATAGTCTTGAAAGGCGTCTGCGCGGCAAATACGCGAACCCGGGTATAGGCCAAATAACCGCCATAGAGGCCTATGGCAATTATACTGGCAAATAAGATACGGTATAGCAAACGGCCCCATGCCACAGATAGCGAACGTGTGTCGGCGCGTTCACGATTCATCCTCATCTCCTCAACGTTTCCGCGGGCAAGTAAATGGTGAAAACAACATCGATGTGCTTGCTCTCGGACAAACGGGCAAATTATAGCATGGATTCTTGTAAACGCAAATACAAAAATCTTGAGCCTGCCAGTGTTGATTATACCCGAAACACTATCCAGCGCAAACGCAGATATGAGGGATGGTTGTTCTGAATTGACGGAGGGTTGTTCTTGTGCTATCATAAATGGTCTGATTGGGATGTCATTCAGTATGATGATTTGCACGTTTGTAAAGGCCAAAATGAGAAAAGCTCTGATCGTTCATGGTGGCGCCTGGGATATCCCGGACGAATTGGTTGAGGCACATCGCACAGCCTGTTTAGCTGCGATACAAGCCGGGTGGCGCGTGTTGCAGTTCGGTGGAACGGCGCTGGATGCTGTCGAGTGTGCTATTCTAGTGATGGAGGACGATCCCGCGCTGGATGCCGGCGTTGGCGCGTTTCTCAATGCCGAGGGGGAAGTCGAGCTGGATGCCGGGTTGATGGATGGCACGACACTGGCCGTGGGCAGTGTCGCTGCTGTACAGCGGATTCGCCATCCAATCACGTTGGCCCGCAAAGTAATGGAGAGCGAGCACGTATTGTTGGTCGGGCAGGGCGCAGAACGTTTTGCGCAAAAACACCAGGTCGAGCGCTGTCCGTCGGCGCTGTTGGTCATTCCCAGGGAATTGGATCGTTGGGCTGCCAATGCTGCCAATGCTGGGTTTCACGTCCGGCAGGCATTTACCAACGCGCGAGACACAGTGGGCGCCGTCGCCTTGGACGTTCAGGGGAACATTGCTGCCGGGACATCGACTGGCGGGACGCCGCACAAGCTGCCGGGTCGTGTTGGTGACTCACCGCTGGTGGGGAGTGGCTATTATGCCGACAGCGTGTTGGGCGGTGCATCCTGCACCGGTTGGGGCGAAGGCATCATGCGCGTCGTGCTGGCCAAGACGACGATCGACCGCCTCGAGCTTGACGACGCAATGACGGCCGCGCACTGGGGAATATCGCGCCTGGAGGCCAAAG
The DNA here is from genome assembly GCA_016929205.1 of Anaerolineae bacterium. Next base: position 15,563 of record JAFGJF010000202.1, on the reverse strand, counting down.
TAAATGGGCTGGGAGGGATCATTGTCCTCGATCGCTATGGACGGGTCGGGTACGCGTCTAATACGCCGCGTATGGCCTTTGCTTATATGCAAGAAGAGTTTGAGCAGCCAGTAGTGAGTGTCTAGGTATGCACGAATTCCAAACAGGAGGGGAACGCAATGAAGCGCCAGGTTTGGTGGGTTCTATTTTTGGTTTTTGTTGCATCGAGCAGTAATCTTTTGATTTGCCGGTCTGATGTCGTTTCCCTTCCCCGCTCTGTTCAGACGCGGGCGTTTGACTGGGCATATGGTGGATGTACGTCGGGGTGTGAAACGGGATGGTATTCTTCTCCTGCCATTGCCGATCTGGATGGCGATGGAACGATGGAAGTGATTGCTGCGGCTTATACGCTGTGGGCTTTGAATGGCGAGGATGGGTCGGTGCAGTGGCAGGTTCCCTCATCTGGCGGGCGCATTTGGCCTGGTGTTGTTGTGGCTGATATTGATGCCGATGGTGACTTGGAGATCGTCACTGTGGACCTCGACACGCACGATAATGATGGGTATGTCCGTGTCATCGATCACGCGGGTCGTATCGTTTGGTATCAAAGCCCTGCTTCAACTGAACTGCGCGGGCTTGGTGTATACGACCTGGATGACGATGGTACGCTGGAAATTGTTGTCAATGGCGCGTGGGGCAGCAAGATCAATACCTGGGTCTACGAGCACGACGGCAAGCTTCGTTCAGGCTGGCCGCAGTTGGCCAATGACAGTGGTTATGCGGCCGGTGTGTATAATGACAGCGCTGCGATCGGCGACCTGAACGGCAAAGGCGGTGGCCAAGTTATTGTCCCTTCAGATGTCCATTACATCTGCGCCTACGAGGCGAATGGTGTTCAGATTGCTGCTCACACGATGTACAATGGCAAAGGGTGGGGCAAGGTCGGCGTGTGGGAGAGCCTGGACATCGAGTTGCGCGGCTGGGGAAGTTGCGATGTTGATGACGAACGTGACGAACGCTATCGCACCAATTTTGCATCGGGTGCGGCCGTCATTGCCGACGTGAACGGTGATGGCGCGATGGAAGTCGTCGCGATAGGCAACGTCTACGATTGCAGCGTTGGACATCCTCCCGGCAAGTATAATGGGGTGTACATTTTTAACGCTGATCGCAGTCGCTTCAACTCGGACGGAAATGATTGGCGGAGCGTGCCTCGGGACACCGGCGCGCCGCTGACCGAGAATTATGGCATTATCGAGAACAACCAGCCCAACCCGGCCGTTGCAGACCTCGACGGCGACGGCGAACAAGAGATCTTGTTTTCTTCCTATGACGGGCGCGTTCATGCGTTCTGGCTGGACAAGACAGAACATCACGAGTGGCCCTACTCGATTTACGATCCCGGCGATGGCTTTTACCGATTTGGGTCTGAGCCTGTGGTGGTGGACCTGGACAACAATGGTTATGCCGAGGTTATCGTCAGTTCGTGGACGCAAAAGACGAGCGGGGTCACCGGCAAACTGCACATTTTGAGTTACCAGGGAACGCTCTTGGAGGAGTTTGATCTGCCCGGCCCGGTAGGTGCGGCCTGGAATGGGGCATTGGCTGCCCCCACGGTGGCTAACATTGACGCCGATGCCAACCTGGAAGTGGCGTTGAACACCGCGCACTCGGGGGTTGTGGCTTACGAGCTGCCCGGCACATCGCAGGCCCGCATTCTGTGGGGAACGGGCAGGGGAAACTATTACCGTAGTGGTTCGTTGTTGTACGGCAACCTGGAAGGATCAAGTTACCGGATGCAGCCTCTTTTGCCTGGAGCCGGCGATCTTTTGACGACGACCATCGTCCTGCGCAATTCTGGGCCTATTTTATATGACGTTCAGGTCACAGATACGCTGCCTTCTCAAATCCATTATCTCAATAACCTGACGGCTTCATCTGGAAGTTATGGTTGGGCGGGGGATGTCATCACCTGGACGGGAATTGTATCTGCGGCTTTGCCGGTGACGATCACCTTTGGGTGTGAGGTCGACCAGGAGATTACCGATCCGCAAATGATTGTCAATACGGCGCTGATCGATGATGGTCGGGGCAACGTGATTCAGCGCCAAAGCGCGGTCATTGCCAACGGCTATGGTACTTATATGCCATGTGTGGTCCGCAATTATGCGCCTTAGCTTTACACAGAGGATGATAAATGTCGCATAACGCTGAAAATCACGGAAAGGTGGAATAAATGGATCGTTTTACAGGGGTTTGGCCGGCGTTGGTTACGCCGCTCACACCAGACGGTGATCGGATCAATGTCGAGGTGACCCGTCGTTTGCTCGATCATCTGATTGACGCCGGGGTGGGTGGGTTTTATCTCTGTGGCGGCACCGGCGAAGGCATTTTGCTGCCGCTCCAGGAACGCAAGACAATGGTCGAAACGGCGGTCAGGCACGTCAATGGTCGCGTGCCGGTCATCGTCCATGTCGGCGCGACGGCCACTGCCGACGCGGTGGTGCTGGCTGCGCATGCGCAAGAGGTCGGTGCCGATGCCGTGGCAGCGATCCCGCCTTTCTACTATAATGTGGGGTTTCAGGCGATCAAAGAGCATTACGAACAGATTGCTGGGGCCTCATCGCTGCCGCTGTTCCTCTACTATATCCCCGGTTCAACCGGTGTAACTGTAAACGCAGACCAGATGTGGGAACTGTGCCAGATTGAGCATGTGTGCGGATTCAAATATACCTCGTTTGATATGTATCTCTTGGAGCAGATCCTGGCGCGGGCCAAGGGTGCGCTCAATGTGTTCAGCGGCCCCGACCAGCTTTTTGCGCCCATGCTCACTGTCGGCGTGGATGGCGCCATCGGTTCCACCTACAACGTGTTGGCTCGGCATTACGTCAAGCTGTACGATGCCTTTCGGGCCGGCGACGTGGACGAGGCGCGCCGCCTCCAGTCCCAGGCCAACCGGGTGATTGATGTGTGGACGACGCACGGCGGCATGCCAGCGCTAAAAGAGATGATGCGTATGGCCGGCTTTGACTGCGGTTACTGCCGCCGCCCGTTCCGGCGACTGAGCGAAGAAGAGGTGGCGGCTCTGCGCGATGCATTGGATCAGTCCGGGTTCTTTGACCTCGTACAAGGGAGTTAGTTTGTTGTGCGATGGATGGACGGCGGCTTGCTCAGCTCAGCCGAGTGCTATGGAAAAGGGGTAAAGAATGTTGAATTGCGATATGCACACTGGGCGATGGTTCGCAATAGTGATGTTATGTCTGTGCCTGCTGCTGGCTGCGTGCCAACCGGCGGCCTCATCCAACGTCGCCGTTCTTCAGGCAACCGAGACGCCTAGTCTGGCACCGACGTCTGTGGCGACGGCCACCCTCGGTCCTACTGCTACCTCTCAGCCGGAGGCGGCCATGATCCAGGTCGAGTGGATGGACTTGCAGCCTCCAGCCAATCTGGCCCAAGATCCATCTTGGGCTTGCGTGGGCGGCGTCGAGGTGGTGGACGGCGGGCTGAGACTGGAGGCCGGTGGTGATTATCTCACCGTGGTTCACGAACGGGGACCGGTGATCGAATTCGAGGATGACTTTGGCGTCGCGGCCACGCTGCATGTGCTGGAAGGTGAGTGGGGCGCGTTTACCCTCGTTGGCGCGCTGCCCCAAGGAGCGTGGTGGAAGGGAATCAAGCGGCTGGATCTGAGCCTGGGCGGCGGGCAGCTTGGTCTCGTCGTTTGGGACGGCAGCAAGGACAGCCCTGCTTTTTCGACCTCGTTCGCTGCTGCCGGGACATCAAACGAGGCGCAAATCCAGTTTCGTAAGCAAGGCGATCAACTGCTGATTTGGGTGAATGGCTCTCAAGTTGGTCGCTTGGACGACAAGTGGGATATGTTCCCCGATAATCGCGTCTACCTCGGCGCCAACATTCCTCCGGGGGGCAAAACGATCATCGAGGAGATTGGGGTTGAAACGCAGAAAGACAAGGAATCAATGGTTCGAGTTGTAACGCCTGGCGGGGCGCTGATTTACGCTCCCACAACGCCGTCTTTGCGCGAGCTGGCTGATGCGCGCGGGCTCAAGATCGGAGCTGCCGTAGCTTCTGGGCCGCTGCGTTGTGAAACGGCCTATGCCGAGGCCCTGGCGCACGAATTCAATATGCTCACCACCGAAAATGCCATGAAATTCGGCCCCATCCATCCCCAGCCTGACCGCTATGCTTTCCAGGATGCGGATGATATTGTCGCCTTTGCAGAACAGCACGATATGCAGGTGCGCGGTCACGCCTTGATCTGGCACCAACAGGTGCCGCAGTGGATCGAGCAGGGCGACTGGACTCGCGAAACGCTGCTCACGGTGATGGGCGATCACATCTCGACCGTCGTTGGCCGCTACAAAGGGCGCGTGCAGGTGTGGGACGTGGTCAATGAGGCGATTGCCGATCAGTCCGCATCACTGCGTTCGACGCTCTGGCACAAGGCGATTGGTCCGGAATATCTTGATCTGGCCTTTCAGTTCGCACATCAGGCCGACCCGGATGCGCTGCTGTTCTACAACGACTATAGCGCAGAGGGTATGAGCCGCAAATCGGACGCGGTCTATGAACTGGTCAAAGGCATGCTGGAGCGAGGCGTACCCGTACACGGCGTGGGGCTGCAGATGCACATCATTTCACACAAGCCGCCGGACTGGGCGGATGTGCAGGAAAATATTGGCCGGCTGAACGCGCTGGGCCTCGAGGTGCACATTACCGAGTTGGACGTGCGCATTCTTGGCGAGCCAACAGAGGTCAAGCTGGCCCAACAAGCGCAGGTTTATCGTGACGTGCTCGATACGTGCCTGATGGCAGAAAAATGCACGGCCTTTGTCACCTGGGGTTTTACCGATCGCTACTCGTGGGTGCCGGGCTTTTTTGAGGGGTTTGAGGCCGCATTGCCCTTTGACGAAACGTACCAGCCCAAGCCGGCGTACCACGCTCTACAGAGTGCACTTGGACGCTAGGGTACTATATTGTGCTAGAGAAGTCTTTTTTGTTGTAAGAGGGAGGACCAAAACGGATCTCGGCTGTTTATGTCCTCTGTACGATCTCTATGATACGATCTGTCGTTTGTTGAACCGTCAAGTGTGTTGTGTCGATCATTGGATACGGCAACGCGTCATAGAGTGCCCGAGTTGAGAGTGCGTGTTGGATGCGCGCCTGGTCTCGTCCATCACGTATCATTCGTAGTGAATCAAAGCTCACTCAGGTCGACCAACCCATATCGCAGCGCCAGCACGGCGGCCTGTGTGCGGTCGGCGACGTCCAGCTTGGCCAGGATGGCGCTGACATAGTTGCGCACCGTGCCCTGTGAAAGGTACAGCTGGTCCGCGATTTCGGCATTGCTTAGACCACGCGCAAGCAGACGCAAAACCTCTAATTCGCGTTCACTGAGCGCCTGCAAAATAGACGTATCCGCCGGAGGCGCGCTGCGTTGCGCGATCTGGTCGAACAACTTGCCAGCGATGGCCGGGTCCACGTGCGTGTGTCCTTGTGCGGTTCCCTTGATAGCCTCGATCAACGATTCGCGAGGCGTTCCCTTGAGTAAGTAGCCGGCTGCCCCGCTGCGAATCGCGTCCAGGATCCATTCATCTTCGTTATAGGTGGTGAGCACCAGTACTTTGATCTGTGGATATTGGACGTTGATCTGTTGTGTAGCCTGGATGCCGTTCATACCCGGCATTTTCAGATCCATCAAGATTACGTCCGGTTGTGCATTGGGAATTTTTTCCAGTGCTTGATGGCCGTTGTTTGCGGTTCCTACGACCTGGATGTCCGGATCGGACGACAGAATGGCCTCCAATCCCTCGCAGACGATCCACTGATCGTCACAGATCAAAACGCGAATCATAACCTATATCTCCACATAGAGGCGGACTGTTGTTCCCTGCCCCGCGCTGCTTTCGACTTGCAATGTGCCTCCAATTAGATCGGCACGTTCCTGCATTCCTTTGATGCCAAATTGATCTTTTGAAGCGTCCTCGGTGCCTTCGAATCCCAGGCCGTCATCCGATATTTCCAAGACCAGCCTGTCAGTGATTTGTTTGAGCAGCACCGATACGTGATCGGCATTGGCATGTCGGGAAACGTTCTCCAGTGCTTCTTGTGCGGTACGGTAATAGCATTGTTCAACTTCGGGAGAGAGATGCGGGATCGATTCAGGTAAATCAAGTTTCAGGGCAAGTGCATTGCGTGCGGCGACACCTGCTGCCAAACTGTGAATGGACAAAATCAGCCCCATATCTTCAAGCGGTGTGGCGCGCAGCGCCTGCAGGGCGCGACGTGTTTCGTCCAGGCCGATCCGGGTGATAGAGAGGGCTCGCTCCAGCATTGATCTGGCCCTGGGCTCATCTGGGTTCCACACCGTGAGGATCGCTTCCAGTTGAACGGCCAGGCCGCTGAGCGCGTGGGCCAGTGTATCGTGCAGCTCGCGTGCCAGCCGGTTTCGCTCCCGACTGATGGCCAGTTGCTCGAGCGTCAGCGCGTATTTTACCAGTTTACGATTGGCCTCGGCGAGCGCGCGCCGTTGTCTGCGTTGCTTGGTCACCAGGCGAGACACGATATAACCCACGAAAATGGATAGGCTGGAGCGTCCAAGCAAGGCGACAATGGCCCACCCTGATCCAATTGACCCGAACCCTGGAGTGCCACTGAGCAAGCCAAATTCCAACATCGAGGTGCCGAGGCTAAAGAGCACCACATATCGAAGCGGGTATTGCCATGCAGTCAGGATCAATGGGACGAGCAAAAGTAAAAACATGAGCAGAAATGCCAGAGAAATGTCAATGTCGTACAGGGGAAAAACGTAACTCATCTCTACAATCGGGCTGATCATGGAGACAAACAATGCCGTGGGCAGGTAGAGGCGTCCCAGCTTGCGACGGCCCCATGGCCAGGAGAGAAACAGGAACAAAAACGGAATATCGGCAAAAAAGGGCAATGCAGCCCAAAGCTGCCACAGTTCAAAGGTGGTTGTACTCCAGGCAAAGTAAAAAACGACTGTCAGCAGCACCAACAGCAGGCGCAGGACGAGAAACAGGCGGAATATCGATAACAATCCGGGTTCCAGGTGGTGTCTATTCATAACTCTATGATATCACAAGTGACGCCAATTGGAAAATTGATTGCAGTCACGTGATGATATGACATATGTCATGTCTGCCTGCAGCAGATGGTGATTTTATACACTATATCCCTGGGACGAAATGTGTTATCCTTGACAAAGGCCAATAGGCCAAGTCGGTAGCACATTGGTGATCGGCTGATCGGTGCAGGAATTTACGTCGTGTTTACACAAATCTCGGGCCAATTGTGCTACAATAAAGTTATGTGTTAATTGGAAAAATGGAGCTGATATGGCTGAATGTAGAGCATGGCCCGCAGATCGAGAGCCACTTATTCAATTGCGCGAGGTATCCAAAACGTATAAAACCGCCGCGGGCAATTTTGCTGCTCTCAGGAACGTCAGTGCCAATTTTGGCAAAGGTGAGTTTGTCGGTATTGTCGGCAAGTCCGGCGCCGGCAAGTCGACGTTGGTCAATATGATGACCGGCGTCGATCACATCACTTCTGGCGAGGTGTGGGTCGATGGCACGGCCGTGCACGCGCTCGGGGAAAACCAGATGGCATCCTGGCGCGGACGCAATGTGGGCGTGATCTATCAATCTTTTGAACTGTTGCCCATGCTGACCTTGATCGATAATGTGGTTCTGCCAATGGACTTTTGTGGTCTGTACAAGCCCCGTAAGAGCATAGCCCGTGCCAAAGAACTTCTGACGCAAGTTGGGCTGCAAGAGCACATGGAAAAACAGCCGACCAAGATCTCTGGCGGGCAGCAGCAGCGAGTCGCCATAGCCCGTGCCTTGGCGAACGATCCGCCGATCATTGTTGCCGACGAACCGACTGGAAACCTCGATTCAGCGACGGCAGAGGATATTTTCTCCTTGTTTGAGGACCTGGTACACCAGGGGAAAACCATTGTGATGGTTACCCATGACGAGAGCTTGAAAGGGCGGTTCTCTCAAGTACTCAAGATTGTAGATGGAGAGATAACTCGGGAGGCCGATTAGGTAGGAGAAGACATGCTATCAAAATTGTTCAATAAACCCAAGCAGTCCGACGATGTCTTTATCGAGATGAGCAATATTGTCAAGATTTTTCACACCCCGGCTGGCGAATTTCCTGCACTCAAGGGCATCGATGCCGATTTTCACAAGGGTGAGTTTGTCAGTGTGGTGGGCAAGTCCGGCAGCGGCAAGTCGACGCTGGTCAATATGCTGGCTGGCATCGATCACCCCACATCGGGGGAGGTCAGGATCGGCGATACGTACGTTCACAAACTGAACGAAAGCCAGATGTCCCGGTGGCGCGGCCGCAACCTGGGCATTGTCTTTCAATTTTACCAATTGCTGCCCATGTTGTCGCTTCTGGAAAACGTGATGCTGCCCATGGATTTTGGCGGTATGTACGCGCCTGCGGAACGGGAAACGCGAGCTATGAATCTGCTTGATATGGTCGGGTTGGCCGATGTGGCCCACAAAATGCCGGCTGCTGTGTCAGGAGGCCAACAACAGAGTGCGGCTATCGCTCGCGCTCTGGCTAACGATCCACCGCTTATTGTTGCCGATGAGCCAACAGGCAACCTCGATTCACGCGCCGCAGACGTCATATTTCGCATCTTTGAAGAGTTATCCACGCAAGGCAAGACGATCATTATGGTCACACACGACAGCAGTTTGGCTGACCGTGCGTCGCGCAAAGTGCTGCTTGCCGACGGAGAGATGATTAACGAAACGGTGGCCAAAACGCTACCCTTGTTGACGCATCGCCAGATGCTCAAAGCGACAAAGATACTGGAGCCCCGCCGATTTGAAGCTGGGGAAACGATCATTCAACAAGGAAACCAGAACAATCGCTTTTACATGATTGCCCAAGGACATACCGAAGTTCACCTCGAGCAGAAAGCGCGTTCGGGGGTGGTAGCTCGCCTGGGGCCAGGGCAGTACTTTGGTGAGGTCGAGCTGTTTCAAAGGCGTGATCAGGCGGTTGCCAGCGTCAAGGCGGCAGTGCACTCGGCCGTTGAGGTACTGACCCTGGAAAAACACGCTTTTGTCGAACTGATGAACGAAGCGAATGCAATGCGCGATGCGCTTGTCCAGGTCGTGCAGGAACGCCTGGCGCAGAATGCCTTGTTTGAGCGCGGAGGAATCGGATATGCTCAGACCTCGCTGGCGTAAGGTCCTTCACGATCTGTGGGATAACAAGGTACGCACACTGCTGGTCGTTGCCTCGATTGCGGTGGGCGTATTTGCTATTGGCGTCATTGCCGGCACGTATGTGCTTCTTTCCGAGGATTTGAGCGCCAGCTACGCGCGGGCCAACCCGGCCAATATCGATCTGATAACCGATCCATTTGACCCGGATTTTGTCGATGTCATTCGACACATGGATGGCGTGGCTGAAGCCGAAGGACGCCGCAGCGCGACGGTCCGAGTCAGGCTTGGCGAAGACGAATGGGATGTGCTGGAACTGGTTGCCGTACCCGATTTTGCCGAGATGCAGATCAATCAACTGCTGCCGCAGAAGGGTGTGGCCGTGCCGTACGATCAGGAAGTCATTCTGGAACGCAAGACGATCGAGAGTATTGGCGTGCCTGTGGGTCAGGTGCTCGAGATCGAACTTGCCGATGGCACGCTACGACAGATTCGCGTTGCCGGTGCGGCGCAAGAGCCGACGTCCGGCTATGGCGGTATTCTTGGCGATCTGAAAGGGTTTGTGACATTTGATACACTAGAGTGGTTGCATTACCCGTCTGATTTGAATCAACTGCTGGTCACGCTGGACGATCGGCCAGACGATAAAGCGCATATAGAGGCTATGTCTATGGCGATCACGGATCGTTTGGAAAAGAGTGGTCGCGAGGTGTATCGTACCGAGTTGTCCCAAAAAACCGAGCATCCACTGGCTTCGATCATCGAGGCGCTGCTTGGCGTGTTGGGCATTCTCGGTGTGTTGGTGGTCTTTCTAAGTGGGTCTCTGATTTCCAACACTATGTCGGCTTTGCTGAACCAACACTTGCGCCAGATTGGCGTGATGAAGCTCGTCGGCGGGCGGCAGTCTCAAGTGATCGGTATGTATCTGATGTTGATCGAATCTTTTGGCCTGATCGCATTGCTCATAGCCGTTCCGCTGGGGGGATGGGGCGCGTTTGCTCTTTCTGGTCTGGCTGCTGACATTGTCAATTTTGTGCTGCGCGATCGGCCGGTGATCCCGATTGTCCCCTTTGCTCTTGTCCTTCAGGTGATCGTAGGTTTGCTTGCACCGCTTGCAGCCGGTATGCTGCCGGTGATCAAGGGATCGCGGACGACGGTGCAAAGGGCACTGAGCAGTACCGGACTGAGCGGCCAGAGCGCAGAAAAGGGACGGCTGGATCGCATCTTGGAGCGCATTCGTGTCCTGTCGCGCCCGCTTTTGATCTCGATCCGGAACACATTCAGACGCAAGGGACGCCTGGCGCTAACCTTGTTTACACTGACGCTGGGCGGAGCTATTTTCATCGCGGTCTTTAACACCAGGATGGCCCTGAACCTCAAAGTCAACGAGAGCGTCAAGTATTTTTTGGCCGACGTCAATCTCGATTTTGCCCGCCCGTACCGTATCGAGCGCGTCGTACGGGAAGTGATGGCCGTTGACGGGGTTCAGGACGTTGAAATCTGGACCTCGACCGGCGCCGAGCTGGTGCACGACGATGGTTCTACACCAACCGTGATCAGTGTTCTTGCGCCACCTGCTGATAGTGTTCTCGTCGATCCGACGCTTTTGCAAGGGCGCTGGCTGCTGCCCGGGGATGAGAATGCCATTGTTGTCAATGAGGCGTTCTGGAGTGATTATCCTGACTTGAGTCCCGGTGATATGCTTCGGCTTGACGTTGCCGGACGAGAGGATGATTGGACCGTCGTGGGCGTTTTTCAGTACACGGGCGTTGACCAATTGATTGCGTATGCGAATTACGACTATTTGGCTCAAGAGCTCGACCAGGTCTATCACGCGTCTGTCTATCGTATCGTGACCAAGGAGCATTCGCTGGCTTTTCAAAGGCAGATCAGTGCGGTGTTGGAAAGCCGTTTCAAAGAATTGGGATTCCGCGTTTCCAAAGTCGAATCTGGCATGGCTTTTTCTCAGTCGATCACCGATGTCTTGGGTATTTTGATCATCATCTTGCTGGCGATGGCACTGCTCACGGCATTGGTAGGCAGCATAGGTTTGACCGGCACGATGAGTATGAATGTTTTGGAACGTACGCGTGAGATCGGGGTGATGCGGGCGATTGGCGCTCACAATCAGATTGTGTCCACCCTGGTTATTGTCGAAGGACTCATTATCGGTTTTATAAGCTATGGATTGGGGGTTGTGATTTCGTTCCCCATTACCAACTTGCTGTCGAATGTGATCAGCCTGTCGATCTTTAATTCGCCGGCACACCTTGCCTTTACGGCGACGGGATTCTTGATCTGGCTGGCGTTGGTGGCTGTGCTTTCCGTGGGTGCCAGCATTCTTCCCGCCCGGAATGCGACCAAACTGACGATCCGTGAAGTTCTGGCCTATGAATAAGGGCGCTGTGCGAAACTGTTTTTCTGTCTGGTGCGTAAATGTGTTGAATGTGGGTGCAAAACGAGAAACGGAATTGGGCGAGTGGTGCTGCAAGGAGTTTGAATGAAAAGGGTGTGGCTGGTTGTCTTGATCTGGGTGAGCGTACTGTTGCTCGCCGGTTGTAATGCCAAGTCTGGCACGGCGGCGGACGCACCTGCGGGGGACGTTGTTCCAGTCGTCAGTAAAAAGGATGCGGATAGCGTTATTGCCGAAGGTGTGATTGTTCCTGCGCGGTCAAGTTATCTGGGTTTCGAGATACCCGGTGATGTTGTCGAGATCCTGGTCAAAACTGGAGATCAGGTTCAGGCGGGCGATCCACTGGTCCGGCTTGATACGAGAGAACTGGCCTTATCTCTGCAGAGCGCCGAGCAGGATGTGGTCGCGCAAGACGCTGTCTTGCAGCAGTTGCTAAATGGGGCAAGTGAAAAAGTGATTGCACGTGCTGACAAGGCGAATCACGATCAGATCGCCCAGGCCGAGGTAGCCTTGTTGGCCAAACAATTGCAGTTGGAGAAGTTGCGTGCCGAGGATCCTGCCATTGGTGTGGCTGCTGCTCAGGCGCGTGTTGATCAGTTGCAGCTTCAATTGACCCAGGCGCGAGCCCAAGACCCTGCCCCGGCGGTTGCGATTGCCCAAGTTGGGCTAGAACGGGCGCGGATCGCGCTAGCTGACGTACAGGATGAATACAACAAGTCGCTCGATCGTCCGTGGGAAGATCAAGAAATTCGCGATGCGTGGGCCAAGCAGTTGGAACAAGTCCAATTGGATTATCAATTGGCACAGGCGCAACTGGAAAATGCCTTGAACAACAAAACGGCTTATGGAGTAGGGCTGAGCATTATGGCCGCGCAGATTGAGGAGGCCAAGACGCAGCTCGCGCAGTCGCTCGTCGCGCAGCAGAGTTATTCGACTACCCTGGATATTCTGGCGGCCGACGTCGAGGCGGCTCGCCTGCAACTGGATGCGCTTGAAACGTGGGACAACCCCTATCGTGACGACCCTTCTGCAGAAGAGATCGCGCAACTGGAGGTCATGGTCCAAAAGGCCAAAATCGGCGTCGAGACGCTCAGGCTGGCGATGGAGGATGCCGAATTGACGGCGCCTTTTGCCGGTATTGTTGTCGACGTACAGGTCGAGGTCGGCGATCAGGTCAGCCCTGGGCAGGTCATGGTCGTTCTCGCCACGCTCGGCAAGCTGGAAATCCACACGACTGATTTGACCGAGTTGGATGTCGCTCAAGTGGCAGTTGGACAGCCGGTCGAGGTTAGCGTTGATGCGCTGCCTGGGCTCAAGTTCGTGGGTCGGGTGGATGAAATCGCCCTTCAGGGACAGGACTATCGTGGTGATGTGGTATACCAGGTGACAGTGACCCTGGATAATGGTCAAGAGATGGGCGCTTTACGTTGGGGAATGACGACCATGGTCGAGATTAACACGAGATGATCCGAGCTTGATCAGGTTTGCGGTGAGAAGGCGACTGGCCTCTCACCGCTTTTTTTTTGCTGAAATGCATTTATAACGAGGGTGCGAGTTTGCACTTTGGCTCTCTCTTTGATACAATTAAAGTGGGCACTGAAAACAATCATTCCGAAAGAGTGACGCAATGCATTCGTTGTTACAAAAACGCCATGGGGGCGATCTCCGGTCGATTGATCGCGCTGATCGGGTTGTTGTTAACGTGCTTGAAAACTCGCCGCTGCTTGACATCGTCTTTGAAAACATCTTGATCGATGGCGCACTGGTCAGGATGTGTTGCGTAGATGCGGCCGAAAAAGTCACCGCCCATCACCACGATTATCTCTACCCGCACATAACACGATTGTTTACCCTGCCAGTACAAATTGAACAACCCGGCAGCCCGGTGGTGCAAAACCGGGGCGCAAGCTGTTGGTCAGGTTGGAAGAGATTGAGAAATGGAGCAGTCAATGAGTTATTTGCTTTACCGCCAGGATGTCGATGAGGTTTACGATCGCCTGACGCAGTGGTGGAATGGCGGTGATATCGGCCGCCCGGCGATGCAGATCACAGTACCAAGGGAGACGCCGATCGACATGATTCCAATTATGCCCAAGCCGGAAGGCTGGGTGACGCATTATTCAACGAGCAATTTTGCATATCGACTCAACCTGACAGCACGTGCGTGCATCCACACGCATTACCTGGCCGAGGCCGTACCTCAGGTTGCTCCCGATCTCGGTGCGAATTGCCTGGCCCTATACCTGGGGTGTACCGGGGTCGATCAGCCGGGCACGGTGTGGTTTGAGCCGTGCATTGATCGGCCCGACACGGCTCGCTTCGAATTCGCCCCCGACAACTTTTATTGGACATTCACGCTGCAGCTGGCGCGCGAGCAGATCGAGATCGGCAAGGGCAAATTCTTGATCTCTTTTCCCGATCTGATCGAGGGGTTGGATACGCTGGCGGCTATGCGAGGGACCGAAGCTCTGCTATTTGATCTCCTTGAGCGTCCTGCTTGGGTACGCGATTCGCTGGCCCGGATCACCGAGCTGTACTTTGAGTATTACGATCGGCTCTATGAACTGATCCAAGATGGACGCGGTGGTAGTCACTTTTGGACCTGGGCGCCAGGGCGCGTGTCCAAGTTTCAGTGCGATTTCTCGGCTATGATCTCGCCACAGATGTTTGCCGAGCTGATGGTCCCGGTCCTCACCGAGATGTCTGAACGCGTCGACTATTGTCTCTATCATTGGGACGGCCCGGGCGCGATTGCGCACCACGATCATCTGTTGTCGATTCCCGGGATCACTATGCTGCAGTGGACGCCGGGTGCCGGTACGGTGCCCACGACAGACAAAAGGTGGTGGCCGCTGTACCACAAGACCATTGACGCCGGGAAAAAGATTATGATTGACGCCGGCGGGATCGACGAGATTCGCGCGCTGGGAAAGGAATTCGGCCCCAAGCTGAAGCAGTTTATGCTGATGGTACGCGCAGACACGCTTCAGCAGGCTGACCAGATTATAGGCATCGTCAGCGACTGAAACGGTGCAATCGGAACAGGGAGCAAGGTATGGGAATGCAGGTGGATCGAATAAAGGCGCTCAAGTTCGAGTATCCTGAGCATATTCCGATCAGCGCCGGCATCTTGCCAGCGGCGTGGATCAAATATCGTGAGGGATTGGACGAGATTGTTTCCCGTCATCCGATCCTTTTTGGTGGGTACAAGAAGGGAGACAGAGATTATGACGCCGTCGGCGGCACCTACGTCGAAGGTGAGCACATCGACGTGTGGGGCTGTGTGTGGAGCAACGTCAAGACCGGGCGCGAATCGATCGTGACGGGCCACCCGGTACCGACGCGAGAAGCGGTACATTCACTCAAGATGCCGGAAGCGGATGGCGGCTTGCCGCACGGATTTATGTATCTGCGTCTGGCCGACCTGCGCGGGTTTGAAGCCTTGATGATCGATTTTGCACAAGAGCCGCCCGAGCTACAGATGTTGATCGATACCGTCCTGGCCTACAACCTGCGGCAGGGACAGCTTTATCTGGCTGATGTTGACCAGCCGGGCAGCATCGTTTACTTTGGCGACGATCTCGGTATGCAAAACAGCTTGCCGATCAGCCCTCAGAAATGGCGCACCTATCTCAAACCTTGTTACGCCCAGATCTACAAGCCGTTTCGTGATGCCGGACACTATGTATATATGCATACTGATGGACATATTGTCGAGATTATTTCCGATCTGGTGGATTGTGGGGTCCATGTTGTCAATCCACAGATTAGGGCCAACGGGTTGGACAATCTAGTGGCGGTGTGCAAGGACAAAGTGTGCGTGGATATCGACTTGGATCGCCAGATGTTTCCTTTTTGCACGCCGCACGAGATTGACGATCATGTTCGCGAGGTGGTCGAAAAGCTGGGTTCGCCAAAAGGTGGCCTGTGGCTCAAGG
>JAFGJF010000026.1 GCA_016929205.1 Anaerolineae bacterium | reverse complement strand
TGAAACACATTTATGCTCAGATTATTGACGATGAGTCTGGAAGAACTTTGATTTCAGCCTCGACTTTGGATCCAGATATCCGCGAGCGCGTTATCGAGTTGAACAAGACCGAACAAGCAAAGCTAGTCGGTAGGCGTCTGGCTGAAAAGGCATTGTCCAATGGAGTGACAACGGTGATTTTTGATCGTGGTGGTTACAAATACCATGGTCGCGTCAAAGCTCTAGCGGATGCTTCCCGCGAGGGAGGGTTGCAGTTTTAGGTTCGTGCTGTAGCCTAAGACCTTATCGACATCAGGAGGAATGATGGCAAGACGGAGATTTGAAGAGGTTCCAGAATTTGATGAACGCGTGGTAAATATCGTCCGCGTAGCCAAGGTAATCAAGGGTGGACGTCGCTTTGGTTTTCGCGTGGTTATGGTTGTTGGCGACAACAACGGCCAAGTGGGCATGGGTGTTGGCAAAGCTCGCACTGTCCCCGACGCGATCCGTAAGGCATCTGAAAAAGCTCGTCGGGATATGCAATCGGTTGCTTTGATGGGTACGACCATTCCCCATGAGATTCTGGTCGAATATGCTGGTGCCAAAGTACTGCTGCGCCCGGCATCTCGTGGCACGGGTGTTATCGCTGGGGGTGGTGTGCGTGCAGTGGTCGAGGCCGCTGGCGTCAAAGATGTTTTGTCCAAATCTTTGGGCAGCTCGAATGTGTTGAACGTCGTCATTGCGACGATCAGAGGGTTGCGTTTGCTTCGCAGTCCAGAGCAAGTGGCCGAGATGCGAGGTATTCAGATTTCCCAAGCCACCCCTGCATGGAGTCGAGAATCATGACCAAGATGTTGCGTGTCAAGTACATCAAAAGCCAGATTGGCTATCCACAACCACAAAAAGACACACTGCGTGCTCTCAAGTTGAAACGCCTTGGCGACATAGTCAAGGTAAAAGACACAGACGTCATTCGTGGTATGCTCAGAAAAGTAGGCCATCTGGTGCAAATAGAGGAAGTCGAGTAATATCTGAATGGACCAAAGGCACAAACACTGTTCTTGGTCGATCAGATTGGAGGATAGAGTATGAAGTTGCACAATTTGCGGCCCGCTTCGGGGGCAAAAAAAGGGCGTATGCGCAAGGGGCGCGGAATCGCTGCCGGTAAGGGCAAGACGGCCGGTCGAGGGACCAAAGGGCAGAACTCGCGATCGGGCGGAGGCAAAGGTCCGTACTTTGAGGGCGGACAGTTGCCACTTGTACGGCGTTTGCCGTACAAACGCGGCTTTCGCAACCGCAGTCGCATTCACTATGTTCCGGTGAACCTGGAACAGATTGCCGAGTTTGAGGGCCAAGTGACGCCTGAATCGTTGAACAGAGCCGGCCTGATCAAAAAAGCAACGCTTCCCGTGGTCATCTTGGGCAATGGTGAATTGGATCGCGCCTTGAATGTCAAGGCCCATCGGTTTTCTGCGTCTGCCAAAACCAAGATCGAAGCCGCAGGTGGAACGGCAGAGCTGCTGCCCATTGAGATAGAATCGCCTGCGTAGGATGGTGAGGAGAGAATAATGCTACAAGGTGTCGTAAACGCCTTCAAGTTGCCTGACCTACGACGTAAACTGCTGATTACCTTGTTGATCCTGGTCATCTACCGGCTTGGGGCACACGTTCCCTTGCCCAATATCAACCGCGAGGTGTTGCAGCAGATTGCACAAGAAAATCAGTTGATTAACTTGCTGGATATGTTTTCCGGCGGCGCAATGAGCAACTTTTCGGTGATGATGTTGGGTGTTTCGCCATACATTACGGCGACCATTATCTTTCAGTTATTGACACCCATTATTCCAGCGTTGGAAAAGTTGCAGCAAGAACGAGACGGTCGTGAAAAGCTAGAACGATATCAATATCTTTTGACCATCCCGCTGACTTTGCTGCAAGCCTTTGCTCAGGTTCGATTTTTGCAGGTTCAGCACAACGTCATTGCGCCAGAAAACTTTGGATTTACACCAGAGGCATTATTGCCAACGATCTCGACTTTGGCTACCTTGACAGCCGGTACAATGTTTGCCATCTGGTTGGGCGAGTTGATCAGCAATGACGGTGTCGGTAACGGCTTGTCGCTCATTATCTTTGGTGGCATTGTTGCAAACATTCCAAACCGTTTGGCTCTTTTGGTGACCAACGGCCAGTGGATTGAGTTGATGACTTTTGTTCTCGTCACGATACTCACGATTTTGGTTATTGTTTACATTCAAGAAGGACAGCGTCGCATTCCAGTGCAATATGGCAAGCGGGTCTTGGGAATGCGTGGCAATCGCCTGCGCGTTGCCGGGGGACAGAGTACGTTCATTCCCCTGCGTGTCAACTCGGTGGGGATGATTCCCCTGATCTTTGCCAATTCGTTCTTGATGTTTCCTGGTGTGATTGCATCGTACTTTGTGAACTCGGAGACCGAGTGGATCAGCAAAGTTGCAAATGCTGTGTATGGTGCGTTTGGTGCCAGTAGTACAATCTATAATCTGGCAAACTTTGTGTTGGTTATTCTGTTCACCTATTTTTATGCACAAGTTATCTTTGAACAACAAAATATGTCTGAAACGCTGCAAAAGCAGGGCGGCTTTATTCCAGGTATCCGCCCTGGCCGGCGCACATCCGACTATTTGAATGGCGTTTTGCAGCGAATTACACTGGTTGGGGCTGTGTTTCTTGGCGCTGTCGCCATCCTACCTTGGCTGGTCAATTTGCTACTAGGCGTGCTTGGTGTGGAAACAGCGCAGGCATCGTCATCGATGATCATTTCTAGCTCAGGTCTGCTCATCGCCGTGGGTGTGGTGTTGGATATGATGAAACAGTTGGAAGCGCAGTTACTGATGCGCCATTATGAAGGGTTCATCAAGTAGCAGGTTATCGAGATGAGGAGATCCTCCATGCCCCAGGAACCAATCTATCTTGTTTTGTTGGGAGCGCCAGGCGCGGGCAAAGGCACACAAGCGACACTGTTGGTCGAAAAGCTTGGATTGGTACACGTTTCAAGCGGTGATCTGTTTCGCGAAAACTTGGGTAAAAAGACCGAGTTGGGGATACTGGCCAAATCGTATATGGACAAAGGCGAGTTGGTGCCCGACGAGGTGACAATCAAGATGGTCATCGACCGGCTTGCGCGACCGGATTGTGTCAAAGGCGTCATCTTGGATGGTTTTCCACGTACGCTGGCACAGGCACAAGCGCTCGACAAAGCATTGTCGGAACAGAGCAATGAGATTTCATTGGCGCCCTATATCCATGTGTCTGAGGATTTGTTACTGAGACGTTTGGCAGGACGGTGGACGTGCAAGCAGTGTAAAGCTGTTTATCACGAGATCTATAATCCACCCCAAGTGGTAGGTGTGTGCGATGCGTGCGGCGGCGAGCTTTACCAACGCCCTGATGATACGCCGGAAACGCAAAAGAATCGTATCGATGTCTATATGAAGCAGACGCAACCGTTGATCGAGTACTATCAGTCTGCAGGATTGTTGGCTCAAGTAGACGGACAAGGTGACGTGGAAAGCGTTCAAACCGCGTTGCTGCAGGTGATTCAAGGCCAGGAATGAGATGACGATCGTTCTCAAGAAAAAACGTGAACTCGACCTGATGCGCGAGGCCAATAGAATAGTGGTCTTGGTCTGGGAGGCAATGGCTGATATGGTTGCTCCCGGTGTATCGACGAAACAGCTTGACGAGGTTGCGGAAAAGATCATTCGCCAGCACAGCGCTGTTCCCTCATTCTTGGGGTATCCGCACCGCGGCGTCAATGATTTTCCGGCGTCCATATGTGCGTCGATCAACCAAGAGATCGTGCACGGCATTCCAAGCCCTGAACGTGTGCTTGAGGAAGGCGATATTATTAGCATCGACGTAGGCACAATC
Organism: Anaerolineae bacterium; assembly: GCA_016929205.1. Next base: position 17,599 of record JAFGJF010000026.1, on the reverse strand, counting down.
TACAAGGGTTATCAAGGCGACGGTGCAATTACATTGCCGGTGGGGCAGATTAGTGAACAAGCGCAAAAGTTGCTAGATGTGACCCAAAAGGCACTCGATCTGTGTATCGCACAGGCTTGGCCTGGCAATCGAACAGGAGACATTTCTCGCGCCGTTGAGACGTACGCAAAGTCAAACGGATACCAGGTTGTGCGCGAGTATACCGGGCACGGCATCGGCAAGGCAATGCACGAAGACCCGCAGGTGCCCAACTATTATGATCCCAAGATGCGCGATCATTTGCTCAAGCCAGGAATGACGCTGGCCCTGGAGCCAATGGTCAATGCAGGAACCTGGCGAACGCGGGTTCTGAATGACGGGTGGACCGTCGAAACAGCAGATGGTGAGCTGTCGGCTCATTTTGAGCACACGATTGCGATCACGGACGGTGAGCCAGAGATTTTGACACGTTTGAGTGGAACAAGTTAGGAAAGGTGATAGTTATGAGAGTTTCATCTTCGGTGAAGCGGCGTTGCCCCAAATGCAAGATCGTCAAGCGACGCGGTGTCGTGCGAGTGATTTGTCAGAATCCTCGTCATAAGCAGCGACAAGGTTAAATGGTGAGCGATCCGGCAGTCTAGCACCTGTCTGGATTCGAGATTCGCAGGAGGATAAAAATGGCACGTATTGCTGGAGTGGACCTGCCACGCAACAAGCGAGTGGAAATTGGGCTGACCTATATCTATGGAATTGGTCGCTCGGTAAGCAATGATATATTGGGACAGGCCAGTATCAACCCTGATACGCGTGTAAGAGATCTGGCCGAGGACGAAATCGCCCGGCTGCGTGAGATCATTGCTCGCAACTATCGAGTTGAGGGTGATCTGCGCCGCGAGGTGAGCATGAACATCAAACGATTGATGGAAATTGGCTGCTATCGTGGCTTGCGGCACCGGCGTGGGCTACCTGTCCACGGCCAACGCACCAAAACTAATGCGCGTACTCGCAAAGGACCGAAAAAGACCGTTGCGGGACGCGGCCGCCGTCGTGGAGCAAAGAAAAAGTAACGCCACCTTTAGAGGAGGATATATGGCACGAGCGAGAGAAAGAGCCCGTAGAACACCAGGTGCTCGACGCGTACGCAAGAATGTGCCCATCGGGCAAGCACACATTCATGCAACATTCAATAACACAATTGTCACGATGACAGATATGCAAGGCAACACCGTCATCTGGACCAGTGGCGGCACCGTTGGATATAGCGGCTCGCGCAAGAGCACGCCCTACGCTGCACGTTTGGCTGCGGAAGATGCTGCCAAAAAGGCGATGGACAGTGGCATGCGTGAAGTCGAGGTTTATGTCAAAGGGCCTGGCCCGGGACGCGAGTCGGCAATTCGAGCATTGCAGGGGTCAGGACTCAGAGTACGAGCGATTATGGATGTGACGCCAATACCGCATAACGGTTGTCGTCCACCCAAGAAACGACGGATGTAATCATCAGGAGGCAGAATGGCAAGATATAATGGGCCCATGTGCAAGTTGTGTCGGCGAGAGGGCGCCAAGTTGTTCTTGAAAGGCGAGCGTTGTTTTTCGTCCAAGTGTTCGATGGAACGACGTGCGTATCCGCCGGGCGAACGCGGACGCGAGAATGTGTTCCGGAGACGGCGTTTGACGGCGTATGCGATGCAGCTGCGTGAGAAACAAAAAGTACGTCGTATCTATGGCGTGCTCGAAAAGCAGTTCCGTCGATATTTTAGAGAAGCGACGCGCCGCAAGGGAATGACCGGCACAAACTTGATGATTATTCTCGAGTCGCGCCTGGATAATGTCATCTACCGCCTGAACTTGGCCATGTCTCGTGCGCAAGCCAGGCAATTGGTCAGCCACGGGCATTTTGACGTGAACGGCAAACGATGCGATATTCCCGCTGCGTTGCTCAAGCCAGGCGATGTTATTTCGATCCACCCGACCAGCCGCAGGCAGACTTATTTTAAGGGATTGGAAGAATCGGTCGCAACCGATGCGATTCCGCCCTGGCTGTCACTTGATCTGATGGATATGACCGCTCGTATGGTCGAATATCCGTCCCGTGAGCAAATTGGACTGGATGTGAATGAAAGCCTAGTTGTCGAGTTCTATAGCCGGTAACGAGGTTGTTGGATCCAAGCTATTTGGATCGCCAGAACCGCGATTGCGGTGTGAGGAGGGTATGCATTGTTGAATTTTGTATTGCCCACAATCGAATGTGAAGTTGGGACTCAAAAATACGGGCGGTTTGTCGTCAGTCCAATGGAAAACGGCTATGGTACAACCCTGGGTAATTCGTTGCGACGCATCTTGCTCTCGTCTCTGAACGGAGCGGCGGTAACCTCGATCCGCGTGGAAGACGTTGCTCACGAGTTCTCGACGATCCCTGGCGTTCGGGAAGACATGGTGATGTTGCTGCTGAATGTCAAGCAGATCCGCTTCAAAATGTTCACCGAAGAACCTGTACGTGTACAGTTGTCTGCTCAGGGTATTGGTACGGCCACAGCCGGTGACATAAGGTGTCCGCCTGAAGTGGAGGTCATCAACCCAGAACTCGAACTGTTTACAATAGACTCGGCCGATACCAGCCTTGATATCGAAATGATGGTCGAAATGGGGCGCGGCTATTCACCAACAGAAGAACGTGGCAAGCTGCCAATCGGCGAATTGCCTGTCGATGCCATTTTTAGCCCGATTCGCAAAGTCAACTATGATGTCAGCGCGGCTCGTGTCGGGCAAATGACTAATTACGATCGTTTGGTACTGGACATTTGGACAGATGGCACGATCTTGCCGCAGGACGCATTGGGCCAGGCGGCACAGTTGCTTATGCAACATCTTGCCTTGTTTTCGGGTGTCGAGGCTATCGTTCCTGAAGAGCAACCGATGGCCGAGGAAGAAGAAGTCGCTTCTTCTCACGTTTTTGATACGCCAATCGAGGAACTTGATCTGAGCGTCCGTGTTTACAATTGTCTCAAACGGACAGGTGTGACCAAGGTTGGCGAAGTGCTGGAGAAAATGGCCAAGGGGACAGATGAAATGCTGGCCATTCGTAATTTTGGTATGAAGTCGTTGACCGAGTTGAATGGCAGATTGGTCGAAAAGGGCTTTTTGGCCGAAGGTGAATACGAATTCTAACACTTTTTTTTTTTGAAAAGAGAGTTTTAATATGAGGCATCGTTTAGCAGGAAAAAGACTGAGCCGCCCGAGCGGCCCCAGAAGAGCGCTGTACAAAAATCTGATTACCGAATTGTTTCGGCACGAACGCATCCAAACCACAGATGCAAAGGCCAGGGCTATCCGCGGCCATGCTGAAAAGCTGATCACGCTTTCGCGACGTGGTTTGGTGGATACAGTCCTCGAACGAGCAAAGGCCAAAGATCAGCGAGGGCTTGAGGCGTTGGTGCAAAAAAAGCGTGCTGAAAAATTGCTGGCATTGGTTCAGGTCACAGAGGCCCCCGATCTCTCCGATCAAGAACGTGCGGCCAAGATCGCCGAGTTAGAGTCCGTTGTGCGTGGAATGGGGGTTCATGTTCGGCGGCAGGCCGCGGCCAAGATCAATGACCCTGCGATCGTACGAAAATTGTTCGACGAATTGGGACCGCGATACCAGGATCGCCCAGGAGGATACACGCGCATCTTGAAGCTTGGGATGCGCAAGGGCGATGCAGCCAAAATGGCATTGATTGAGTTGGTTGAAGGATAGAATGTGTCTGCTGCCAGCAGGCTGGCTGACTATTTACGTGCAACGGTCGCTTATGACGGCACCGATTTTCACGGGTTCCAAGTTCAGGTTGGGCAGCGCACGGTTCAAGGCGAGCTGGAAAGAGCCCTGGCCACGATCACACAAACAGAAACGCGGGTGATTGGGGCTGGACGCACAGATAGTGGCGTTCATGCGTTAGGCCAGGTTGTTGCGTTTCATACTGAATGGCAGCATCCTATTGATGCATTGCAACGGGGATGGAATGCCCTTTTGGCTCAAGATGTAACGATTTTGTCTTTGAATTGGGCTCAAGAAGGATTCCATCCCAGGTTCAGTGCCAAAAGCAGGGTTTATCGGTATACAATCTGGAATCATCCGATCCGAAATCCATTGCTGCGGCGGACTGCGTTTTGGGTTTCGCAGCCGCTGGACGTAGAGGCAATGAAAAAAGCGGCACAGTTGCTTGTGGGCGAACATGATTTTGCTACATTCGGTCAACCGCCGCAAGGAACAAGTACAATCCGGCGAGTGATCAGGACAGCATGGACGGGTGAAGAGAATACGCTCTATTTTGATATTGAAGCGAATGCATTCCTATATCGGATGGTTCGGGGTATTGTTGGAACATTGCTACAGGTTGGGAAGAACGACCTGAGTGTAAAAGCATTTGCGGATCGATTCGCTGCAGCAGATCGCAGTCAGGCCGGTCCTACGGCTCCTGCAAGTGGGTTGTGCCTGATGGCCGCATGTTATTGAAGGAGTATCTAGGTGAAAACGCATATTGTGAAGGAAAGCGATATTCAGCGCGAGTGGTTTATAGTCGATGCCGAAGGAAAAACACTGGGCCGATTGGCATCCAAAGTCGCGCAAATTCTTAGGGGAAAACACAAACCCATTTTTAGTCCACATAGCGATAGTGGGGACTTTGTGATTGTTGTCAACGCAGACAAGATCACGGTGACCGGAAACAAAGTGGATCAAAAAATGTACTATCGTCACTCAGGTTACATCGGTGGCCTAAAAGAGAGAACGTTCCGCGAGCAGTTGCGACGACACCCTGACGAGATCATCAAACAGGCAGTCAAAGGGATGTTGCCACACAATCGGCTGGGACGCAAGATCATCAAAAAGCTCAAGGTGTATGCTGGACCAGAGCATCCGCACCAGGCACAGCAGCCACAAGACTTGAAACTGTAAGGAGAATTGTATTATGGCGTATTATGAAGGTGTAGGACGGCGAAAAACAGCGACGGCGCGCGTACGGTTGTACACCGACGGTGAGCTCGGGACAGTACAAGTCAATGGTCGGGCTGGTGAAGAGTACTTTACCCGTTTGGGAGACCTGGATATGCTGATGGCGCCGTTGGAAGCGACCGGTCTGCGGAAAAACTTTTTCGTCAGTGTGCACGTCAGCGGTGGTGGTGTAACCGGGCAAAGCGATGCAGTCCGCAACGGTGTGGCACGCGCATTGGTCAAGAGCGATCCTGAACTGCGTTCGGCGTTGCGCAAAAGTGGCTTTCTCACCCGAGATCCGCGCATTAAAGAGCGGAAAAAGCCCGGCTTGAAACGTGCGCGCAAGGCCCCACAGTACACCAAGCGCTAAATTGTAGCAGTGGTCTTGATACATTCCAAAACAAACAAGGTCTGGATCAGCGGGACGTATGTTGCCTCGCCGATCCAGACTTTTTGATTTGTCTGAACCAATGCTCTCAATCGTCTGTACACTGCCAGTGTCAGTACATGCCAAGCAAGCATACTGGTGCCAGATCGTGGTTGGCTAGTTGAAAAGCAATTCACAGATATCGGCGCGTGTCACCATACCAACGATTTGGTTTTTTTCGACAACCGGAATGTGTGAATAGGATTTTAACAAGAACAATGAAACTAGGCGCAGCAACGGCGCTCTTGGAGGCACACTGATTGTGCCCCTGATCATAATGTCCCGAACCGGCAAACTTTCCACTTCTTGCGCGCGGTCCTCAAGATATTCAAAGTCTTGCATATAGTTCAGATTGTCCTGCAATTCGGAATAGCTAGGCATCATTGCCCGAAGCAAATCATCTTCGTTGACAACGCCGACCAGGTGATTCTTGTCATCAATAACGGCGAGAGTGGTTACGCCGTATTGACGAAATGCATGGCTCAGCTCACGTAATGTCGTTGTCTCGGAAACACATTGTACTTCGGAACGCATAATGTCTTGAGCTTGCATTTTTTACGCTCCTTAGTCTTGAATGATAAAATACCGGTGCTTGAGGATCTTGATATGTCAGGACCTTGGTATTTGAGACCGTGATGACGATGCTAATAACACTCTGGACTTATTGTGCGAGTGAACCTGCCCCAGATGCAATTTCCAGCATCTCTTCTGTGATTTTGGCTTGACGTGCATGATGATAGGTGCGGTTCAGTTCAGCGGTACGGTCATCAATGTTGGATTTTGCAGCGTCCATCGCTTGCAAGCGTGCGCCCTGCTCGCTAACCATTGATTCGACCAATCCCAGGTAAAGCTGCAAGGCCAGGTGTTCAAAGAGCAGAAACTGTTGTAGCTCGACAGCATCGCTGTCTAAAAGAGGTAACTGCTCCGGTTCAAGATCGAGCGGCTTGAGTTCTGGCGGCAACACACGCACCAGACGCTGTTTGTATTGGCCAAAGGAAATGAAATAATTATAGATCAAGTACAATTGATCCAGATTTTCTTCTTGATAAATATCCTGAATCTTTTCCCAGATATCTCGCGTCTCAATAAATGAAACGACGTGCGTCAATGGAAAACGATGCGTCCAGATCAAATGGCACAGTGTCGTTTTGTTGCAATAGTATTGGCGGGCATATTCACCCAGCGCAATGACATTCACTCGTTTGTCTTGAGCATGCCATCGCTCAATGTGACTATCGGCAGTCTGGAATAGAACGGTGTTAAAGATGCCACAGAGTCCATGGTCGGAAGCGATGACGATCAAGGCAACACGGTCACGAGTGTGTTGAGTGACTTGTCTTGTCTTGCGAACAAGTGCTGTCGGATAGCAAACGGCCAGATTGAGTTGATCCTGAACATATGCCGCATACCGTTGTGCAGCTTCCAACTTGATCTTGGCTTTACGCCATCGAATCGCAGACATGGCGCGCATAGAACGGATCAGATGATCGATAATCCCTAGGTTTTTCAGCCGCTCCTGGATTTCTCTCATATCGGCCATATGCGCTTATTCCTCTGTTTGCCTGCTTGAAAATGCCTTTAGACAGTCCTCAATCGCTTGTGGCAGCTCATTTCTAATCTGGCGCGGCCAATTGCCACGTTCCAACTGTTCCATCATCGCTCCATGGTGTGAATCGGTGTATTCAAGCAGGTACTGTTCAAAATCGCGTACCCGGTCGATAGGTAAATCGTCCAGGTAGCCTTGCCCGGCAGCGTAGAGGACGACAATCTGTTTGGATACCGGCAACGGTTCATGTTGCGGCTGCCGTAGCGCTTCACGCACATGCTCCCCACGGCGCAGCTTTTGCCGTGTGTCAGCATCTAGCTCGGTGCCAAAGCGAGCAAAGATTTGCAATTCAAGATACTGAGAGATGTCGAGCTTGAGATGACGAGAGACAGCGCGCATGGCCCGGTTTTGTGCCGCGCCGCCCACGCGAGATACAGACAATCCCACATCGATGGCTGGTTTGATATCTTGCTGAAATAGTGATGGAGACAAATAGATCTGCCCATCGGTAATCGAGATGAGGTTAGTAGGAATATACGCTGCCATGTTGCCGGCTTGTGTTTCAACAATCGGCAAAGCCGTCATCGAGCCACCGCCCAATTGCGTGTTCAACTTGGCTGCTCGTTCGAGCAATCGCGAGTGAAGATAAAAGATATCCCCGGGATACGCTTCGCGACCAGGCGGGCGGCGCAGTAGGAGTGACAATTCACGATAAGCCATCGCATGCTTTCCAAGGTCGTCATAAACCACCAGTGCATGCTGGCCACTGTACATCACATCTTCGGCCATTGCACAACCTGCATAGGGGGCCAGGTAAAGCATCACCGATGGCTCGTCCGCGCTGGCAACAATGATCGTCGTATAGGCCATTGCACCGTGTTGTTTGAATACGTTGACAATGCGAGCAACCGTATTCATTTTTTGGCCGACGCAAACGTAAAAACAACGCACGTCGCTGCCTTTTTGATTGAGCACGGTATCGACAGCGATGGCGGTCTTGCCGATCTGACGATCTCCAACGATGAGTTCGCGCTGCCCACGCCCCAGCGGAATCACCGCGTCAATGGTCTTAATCCCTGTCTGAAGCGGCTCTTGCACCGGCTGCCGTTCGATCACCTGTGGAGCCTCTGTCTCAACAGGGCGATAGGTCTCGGTTTCAACAGGCTCAAGGCCGTCGATAGGTTGACCAAGCGCATTCAACACACGCCCGGTGAGCATAGAGCCTACTGGTACCTCAACAACTCGCCCCGTACTTTGGACGAGATCACCGGCACCAATGCCCTCTTCTGTGCCCAACAGAACACATCCAATGTGATGCTCGTCCAGGCTCAAAGCCATTCCATACACACCATTTGGAAAAAGCAGCAATTCGTCCACCATTGCTTCCTGCAAACCGGAAACAATAGCAATTCCATCGCCGACGCGTTGCACGACGCCCACTTTTTTGGGCTCAATGGCAAACTGACCCTCTTGTACCAGTTTTTCCAGGCGTACCATGTATTCGGAGGTGCCGAGCGACTGTTCAGCAGGAATAGACTGGATCTGGTAACGATATTCTTGGGCCATAGATTGGAAATCGGCCAATGCGTCGGCCGTATCCAGCGGATTGTCGGACTCGGTCATTCTGCCACTCGCTCCAACTCTTGGATGTATTGTGTTCTCAGGTTATCCAGTTGGCCTTCCAGGCTGCCGTCAATCATCACATCGCCAAACCGTACCGTTGCCCCAGCCACCAGGGCAGGGTTGACTTTGGGACTCACTTCAACAGGATGCTCGATCAACGTCTGCATCAGATTTCTGACTTGAGAGAGTGTCTCTTGATCTAGCTCGTTCGCGCTGACCAGGTGAATGTTGATAATCTCATCCTCGGTATTGAGAAACATCTTTTGATATTGGTCGGCCGGCAACGATTCAAGCCGTGCGACAAACTCTTCCATCGTGGCTTTCTGAAACGCTTCGCCGCCCGCTTCACGAATCAAGCGCGCGCTCAGCGTGGTAACCAACTGGCCCAACTCTAGACGATGTTGGTGTATTGCTTGGCTGCGCGCCTGTTGAATTTCTTTGTGGGCTTTATCGCGCATCTGCTGGATCTCTTGCTGCGCTTCGGCAATAAACTGCTGCTTGGTCTGTTCTAGCTCTTCTTGTGCTTGTTGCTTCATACTGATCACCAGCTCGTTCGCTTCGACCAGCTTTTGATCGTATGTCTCGAGTATGTTTTTTGCTTCGCGTTCACGCCGTTCGGCGTCATCTAGAGCGGTGCTTATTTTGTTGGACCGCTCGTCCAAAACTTTCAAGACCGGCTTGAAGAAAACCTTGTAGAGAACAAAGGCCATTACCGCAAAGTTCAAGATTTGAAATAGAGTTGTACTCCAGTTGATATTGATCATCGTCTCACCCCGCGACAGTAACATGGGCGAACAAAGAACCTAATGTGCGAAACCAACCTCTGTGTGACATCAATCTGTGTTGAGCGGATCATCACAAAGCTGCATGCCTTATTCAAGCGCACGTAAAAGAAACTCGCTCATCGGGTTAGCAAAAAGCAAGATCAGAATCACGGCCAAAACGTAAATCGCCAGTGACTCGATCATGGCCAAAGAAAGAAGCAGCATGCGGTTAATTGCATCTCCTGCTTCGGGCTGACGCGCGATCGCATTCAGTGCTTTGCCAGCTACGATCATCTGTCCAATGGCCGGCACCATAATCCCCACCACGATTCCGATCCCCGACATCAAGACGGTCAAGACAACGAATGCCTTATCCCACGGAAATGTAACCCAATCCATCTAGTCCTCCTTGTTTCATGTATATGCGATATGGCGTATGCAAACAAATCTACTCGTGTGCTTGCACTGCACCAGAGATATAGACAATTGTGAGTAGCGTGAATACATAAGCCTGGATCACCGAAGTAAAAATACTAAACAGCATCATTGGCACCGGGATCAACACGGGCAAGATGAGAAACAACACAGCAATGACGATTTCTTCGCCGAGAATATTGCCAAACAAACGAAAAGTCAACGACAGGGTGCGCGCAAACTCGCTGGCGACTTCGATGGGGAGCAGTATAAAGATCGGTTCGACATAGTGTTTGAGGTGTCCAACAAGCCCTTTGCGGCGAATGCCATAATAGTGGACCGAGATAAAGACGATGATCGCCAATGCCAATGGCGTGTTCAGATCTGTCGTCGGCGACCTGATGCCGGGAATCAATCCCCCCAGGTTGAGTGCAGCGATGAGAATGGTCAATGTGCCCACGATGGGGACGAAAATGCGCGGCTGCTCGTGAATCATATCGCGGACCATCGTATCGATCACTTCGACCAGCCATTCCAGCGCATTCTGGACTCGTGAGGGGCGAATTTTGAGGCTTCGCCCCAGGATGGCGAATACAGCCAACACGATGGCCATAATGATCCAGGTATAGACGACAGTGCTGGTCACTTGGAGTGGACCCAATCTGAACATAACAACAGGAATCAATTCTTCTGCAAGTTCCATAACGTGCCTTCCTGCTCAAGCCTTACTCGATCGTTTCTTTGAATAGAATGTGATACATGTTGTAAAGCGCAATCGCAACGCCGCCAAACAACAATCCAACCGTCCAAATAAGCCCGCCACCGGTCCTTTCATCCAGATATTTGCCCAACAATACCCCTCCGACAATGGGCAAGACCATGCTCCAGCCCAATGACGATGCGCTAGCAACCAGATGCCAAAACGTCCTGGCATGCTGCTTGTCTTTATCAGAGGGTTCGCCGTTATTCATCGGATGACATCCAATGGCTCGGGCAAGTCGGTCAATGCGCGGACGAGCGCAGTGCGCACTTTGGTGAATTCAATGTGTGCTTCAAAGGCCAGCGCGTCCGCTTCGGCTTGTCGCTCCAAAAGGTGCAATGCCAGTTCCTGCACATCATCACCTGGCTCGGCCGCGGCGGTGAGAATCACGACTTGATCCGGTTTCACTTCCAGCGTGCCGCCGTACAAAGCGATGTAATTCAGCGTGGGATCGCCGGGTAGTCGATAGATCAGTGTCCCATTGACCAACGGCGTGATAAAGGGTGTATGGTTGGGCAAAATGCCGCGCCAGCCATCCTTTTGTTGAAATCGCAGCGACGTAATGTATGTATCCAATATGATCTCGTCGGGCGTGAGTACAAGCAATCTGATGACTGGTTTGTCGTCGGACACGCTTTCCCTCGCTTATGCTATCATCTGGGCTTGTTGGATCACGTCATCGATTGTCCCGGCCATATAAAAAGCCGACTCGGGCAAATCGTCGTGTCTGCCCTCGATAATTTCTTTGAATCCGCGCACCGTTTCTTCCATTGACACAAACTTGCCGGGAATGCCTGTAAATTCTTCGCCTACAAAAAACGGTTGTGTCAGAAAGCGCTGAATTCGACGCGCGCGCTTGACCAGCATACGGTCTTGTTCTGAAAGTTCCTCAACGCCCAGGATGGCGATCACGTCGCGCAGTTCTTTGTAGCGGGACAAGATTTCCCTGACGCGCATTGCAACCTGATAATGCTCTTCTCCGACAAAATAGGGATCCAAAATCCGCGAAGATGAATCGAGCGGTTCTACAGCAGGATAAAACCCCTGGCTGGATAGCGTACGTGACAGGACAACCGTTGCATCGAGATGAGAAAAGGTCGCTGCCGGCGCCGGATCGGTCAAGTCATCTGCCGGAACATAGATCGCCTGTACAGATGTGATTGCGCCTCGATCGGTAGAGACGATGCGTTCCTGAAGCTGCCCCATTTCGCTGGCCAACGTTGGCTGATAGCCGACAGCACTGGGCAGTCGGCCCATCAACGCCGACACTTCTGAGCCAGCCTGAACATAACGAAATACGTTGTCGACAAAGAACAACACATCCATCCCTTCGACATCGCGGAAATACTCTGCCATCGTCAGCGCCGAGAGTGCAGCTCGAAACCGGGCGCCAGGAGGCTCATTCATCTGTCCGAAAACAAGCACGGCGTCGTCGATCACACCGGAACGCTGCATCTCTAGATAGAGATCGTTCCCTTCGCGTGTTCGTTCCCCGACACCTGCAAACACCGAGATGCCGCGGTGCTCGGTCGACGTGTGCCGGATCAACTCCATAATCAGAAACGTTTTGCCTACACCGGCGCCGCCTAGCAGGCCAACCTTGCCGCCGCGCACGTAGGGGGCCAGCAAGTCAATCACTTTGAGGCCGGTCACGAATATTGTGATGGTCGGATCTTGAACTGTAAAACCGGGAGGGAGGCGGTGAATGGGCTGTGGTGTCACATCCTGCAAATCTCCCAGGCCGTCGATAGTGTTGCCAAGAGCATCGAACATTCTGCCACGTGTGCCCTGTCCAACGGGAACGGTAATCTGTGTTCCAGTATCAATGACGCGCATCTCCCGAGTCAGACCGACGGTAGAACTCATTGATATTCCCCGAACCGTCCTTTGATCGACGTGTCCCTGAACCTCAACCAGCCGATCGCCTTGCGGGTTGGGTATAACCAAAGCGCCCAATACGGGCGGTAGCTCTCCACTGGTGAACCGAACGTCAATGATCGGTCCTATAATTCTGCTGATTCTGCCCTCGTTCATATCAGATCCCATAACAACTCAAACAGCTTGCGTCTACAAGCCGTTCTTGTAAAACAAATGCTTGTAAGCTCAAGCTGCCAAATGCTCTCAATCCTGTTTATGTCTGTACGTCCAACTCGCGCCCAAGCTTGCCGGCGACAAGACGCTAGTCAGTCGTTTTATAGATCGTACAAGTATAGATAAACGTCTCTGGCATCTCTGGGTGATTTGTCTTCCTCTGAACAAAGACTTGAGGCGAACGATTATTCTGGGCGGATGTTGATTGTATGCGGTTAGAGGAATGACGTGAACGCCTTCTTGACCGGCGGGATGATTTTCTATTGCTCACTGTTTTTCCTATCCATATGCGTACAAGCTACGGACACGCTGGTTACTCGCGAGACAAGCGCCTTTTATAGCGGTATGTAATTCGCCCGCGCTCCAAATCATACGGTGAGAGTTCGAGCCGTACCCGGTCACCCAAAAGGATACGGATATAATACTTGCGCATCTTTCCAGAGGGATATGCCAAAACAATATGCCCGTTATCTAGCTCGACACGAAACTGCGTGCCCGGCAGTGTTTCAACGACTGTGCCTTCTAGCTCGATTTTTTCTTTGCTTGACGCGACTTTTGCCATTCGCATCCTTTCTTTGCATATTGGCGATAATTCGGATCGACAACTCGAAACTCGTTCGTCATCAAACAATCACCAAGCGAAAATGCTCGACTTGCTCATCCATCTTGATCGGAATGTATTATAGACCATTCAACATGGTTTGTCAAACGTATATTGGGCCAAACCCTTTGACAAAATCATTCCTTAACAGTATACTAGTATCTCGATAATCGATTCCGTGTACATAGGAGGGATCCTGTGCCAGATCTGACACTTGCAGAAGCATTGACTTTTGACGATGTATTGTTAACGCCTGGTTACAGCCAAGTTTTGCCCCGAGATGTAAATCTACAAACCCGGTTGGCAGCCAACTTGATACTCAATATTCCGGTTCTCTCGGCAGCGATGGATACCATCACTGAAGCTCGCCTGGCGATTGCGCTGGCCCGAGAGGGCGGTATAGGTATCATTCATCGTAACATGAGCGCAGTCGATCAAGCGGCAGAGGTGGATAAGGTCAAACGTTCCGAGTCGGGCATGATTGTCGATCCATTCACGCTGCCTCCTAGCGCGTTGCTCAGCGAAGCCGAAGATCTGATGTCGCGCTATCGCATCTCGGGTGTACCGATCACAGAGGAAGGCAAACTGGTCGGCATCCTGACCAATCGAGATGTGCGTTTTGCGGAGGATATGACCCGTCCGGTATACGAGTATATGACTCGCGAGAACCTGATCACCGCCCCTATCGGTACGACCCTCGAAGAAGCCAAAAAGATTCTGGGCACGCATCGGATCGAAAAACTACCCTTGGTTGATGAACGAGGACATCTAAAAGGATTGATCACGGTCAAGGATATCCAAAAAAAGATCGATTATCCCAACCGCGCTACGGATAGCCGGGGGCGGCTGCTGGTTGGTGCTGCGGTAGGTGTTGGCCCAGATTTGCAGGGCCGCGTTTCAGCCCTTTATCACTCGGGCGTCGACGTCCTGGTTGTCGACACGGCGCACGGGCATAGCAAAGATGTGATTCAGGCCATTGAGCACATCCAGGCCAGCGCCCCTGGTGTTCCCATCATTGCCGGGAACGTCGTTACACCCAAAGCAACACAAGACCTGATCAAAGCAGGTGCGGACGCAATCAAAATCGGCGTCGGTGCCGGCTCGATCTGCACCACGCGTATCATTTCGGGTGCAGGTATGCCCCAGTTTACGGCCATCTTGAACTGTGTCGAACAGGCACGCAAATACAATATTCCAACCATTGCCGATGGTGGCATCAAATACTCGGGGGATATCGTCAAAGCGCTGGCTGCGGGGGCCGATACCGTGATGCTTGGGTCCTTGTTAGCGGGTCTGGATGAATGCCCCGGCGAACTGATTATTTACGAGGGGCGCTATTTTAAAGACTATCGCGGTATGGGCTCGCTTGGTGCTATGCAAGGATATGGCCGCGACCGCTACGCATCGGGACAGGATGGGCCAGGTAAGCTGGTGCCGGAGGGCATTGAGGGACGTGTGGCGTACAAGGGAACTCTGGCAGAATATATTTTCCAACTGATGGGCGGCCTGCGTTCCGGTATGGGGTACGTTGGGGCGGCAGATTTGTCAGAATTGCGCGAAAAAGCCAAATTTGTGCGTATTACAAGTGCAGGGCTTATCGAGAGTCATCCTCACGACGTCATCATTACCAAAGAGGCCCCCAATTATCCGGGACGATAAATATCGCCCTGGGAACAGGAGAAACAGCGCGTGAGAGCGGCAGAATTAATTGGCTTAATAATGGTCGCATACGGCATTTGGTTCGGCGCCCGAGGGGTCAGGATGTACTTGAGCAGTGATAAAAGCTGGTGGCGACACCCGAGTCGCAAAGAACGGTATCCCTACCCGGCTGCCGGTTTTTTGCTCAGTTTTGTTTTCATCTTGTCGGGGTTGGTGTTTCTGTTGTACTATACTTGGGCTAACGCCCGAATGCTTGGGTACGCTGCTGGCGTTGTCTTTATCTTTGTCCTTGTGATCGGCGTCGCGCAGCCGAGCGTCTTTCACCCACGCTGGTACAGTCAATTGGAAAAACGGCTTGGCAAAAACGGGATGACTAAACTTCGGGCCGCCGCTTATGCGGTACCCACCGAGGAATGGCGCGAAATAGTCGCTTCTGACGAGACGTTTAATGCCTGGGTCACTGAGGCAGTGCCGGCCCAGCCACGCCATCAAAGCCGCGCCTACAAAAAGACCTGAGTTATCCACATTTCCTCACCCAAGCTGTGGAAAACAAGGAAAGAGTGGGGGAAAGTGGCTATGGTTTTAAGCGTCTTGTGCGCTCGATGACGTCGAGTGCGCGCAACGTTATCCACTTGTTCGGCTCTCCGACCGAACCAAAATCAGCCCACATCTTGGCCGGTGTGTACCCAAGCTGCCAGCGTCTGTCTCGCCCTCGCTGGTCGATAATAAAGCGGATGGTCTGGTCCAGCCCGCCGGCTGCATCCCATTCGGCCAACGCCAGCAACGCCTCCAACAAATCGCTGTGGTCGCCTAATGGGAACCCTGGCTGCAGCCAGTGTGAATCCGTTTCAATCAACATAGGCTGTTGGTTGTCAAGCAAATCGCGGGTGCGTAATAGGTCGATCCCTTGCCCAACGATCCGGCGTATCGCCCGGGTTTGTTTTTCTTTTGGCAATGCCGCGAACCCTCGCAATACCTTGACACACCCCCAGACACAAGCTTGCCAACTGGTTCTTTTCCTGGCCTGTATCGCGTTGCGTGGGCAAGCAAACCCAACCGTTTCTACCCAATCGATCAGCGCCTGGATAACGATCTGCACAGTGGGATGCGCCACATAGCCAAAATGTACCAACGCGCGCATCAGGCTGCCGTTCAAGCAAGGATAGATGCCGGTACTGTGCTTGTGTGCCGAAAAGAGGCCATAGCCTGCGTGGAAGGCGTTTTGTAACACGTGTTCGCAGGCCCGGGCAATAGCCGGCGTTCCGGGCATGCCCAAATCTGTCAAAAAGATCAACTGCCAAATTGTTGCCTTGTACTTGGGGCTGTACCCGCGACCGGGCTTGACCCAGTGCCCTGCCGGGTACTGGGCATCGAGGATGGTACGTACGATGTGAAGACCAGCGATGGCCTCCCGTGCGGCAATGACTTGTTCATCCTGTTCGTCGCGTCCCATCAAGTGGCGCAGGGTGAGATAGCGGGCCGATGGATTCTCCGGTTCGAGCAGCCACTCCATCGCTGGAACGTCGCTCATTTTGCGCTCCGGCGTCGGATAGCCGGTCGAATCAAGGCCAGTTCTGGAGAACCAAGCAGCAGCACGGCAAGGAAAAACGTCCCTGCCCCGACTACCAGGCCCCCAATCCCGAGGATCCAGGGATTCTGCCCAGGCATCACTGCTAAAAGGCCGCCCAACGCTGCGCCCATCGCTGCCACACCGATCAAAACACGCCATACCGACGACCAAAGACGGCCAAGGTCCAGCCCGTCCAGCCGTCGATTGAGCAAGTATACCAGGATCAGTGTCTCGATCGTTGTGGCCACCGAATTGGCCAAAGCGAGCCCGCCAAGCGGCATCCAGGGCGCGTAAACGTCGGGGAACGCAAGTTTACCCACCGTGGCAAAGAGCCCGCTCAGGAGCACGCTGAACGCGATATTCAGGGCCATTGCTCCGCCGCCAACCCAAACGGGCGTGGCTGTGTCGTGCATGGCATAAAAGGCGCGGGTTACGATCTCGAGCCCCGAATGAGCAACTAACCCAACTGCATACCAGGCCAACGCCCAGGCCACCATCTCAACAGCGCGTTGATCGAATGCGCCGCGCATAAAGAGCATCTCGACAAACTGGCGGCGCAAGATGACCAGACCAATCGTCGCCGGAAGCGTCAAAAAGAAAACCATACCCAATGCCGACGAAATGGCGCTCCGGAGTTGGTCCTGTTCTCTTCGCGCCACCTGCGCCGAAAAGGATGGAAAAGCGACGGTCGCGATGGCCTGAGCAAAGATCCCTTGTGGCAGCAACATCAACTGCCAGCCCCAGGTCAGTGCCGACACCACACCTTCGATGGCAATGCGCGATCCCAGGTTAGTGTTCACCCAAAAATGCAACTGGGTGATCGCCAGCCCGAGCACGCGAGGTCCCATCAACCGTGCGACCTCTCGCACACCCTGGAGGCGCAGGCCGAGAATCGGCGAATAGCTCCAGTCCAATTTGCGCAGGGCCGGGAGTTGAATCAGCAGATGCAACAGCGCGCCAAAAACGGTGCCAATGGCGACGCCATGAATGCCCCACCACCGCGCAAAAAGCAGTGCACCGGCGATGATGCCCAGGTTGTACAAACTGGGTGCGAGCGCCGGCGTCAGAAAATGGTCGTTGGCGTTGAGAATCCCCATCAACAAGCCGCTGACGCTAAAAATCACCGTCGAGGCTACCATCCACCGCGACAAAGAGACGGCCAGCGCCTGGGTTTGCGCCGCATATCCGGGCGCGAGCAC
>JAFGJF010000201.1 GCA_016929205.1 Anaerolineae bacterium | reverse complement strand
CGGATGGTTTGTATCCGCCGGATGGTTTGTATCCGCCGGATGGTTTGTATCCGCCGGATGGTTTGTATCCGCCTTTTCAATCTCGGCGGTGATGTCCGCGATCAGCATGTCCGGTGAGATGCCGCCGATCCCGGCGATCTGCTGGAGCGTGGCTGGCGGACGGTCGATATCCGCTTTGCCGACTGTGGCCCGCATCGCTTCGCTTTTTAGCAAGGCGTACTTGGGGTTGTAAACAACTAAAAACTCGACCAGAAACGGATATGTCTCCAACAGTTCGTTGATCGGCGTATCTGGAGATAGATTCTCTGTCATCGTTTTATCCCCTGCAAGTTATCCAGCTGACTGTTTGTTTGAATTCACTTTTATTGTACTGCACAAGGTCACCGCGCGCTATGACAAATGTCAGATCTGGTCGACTTGGTTTTGTTGACGTTTTGAATTGCGCTTGGGTTATTTGAGGATCGATGGCAGGTAGATATGATGTCCATACGTTCGCGCCTGTCCCGAATCTGAGTTGATCATCAACGACGACACGTCTACCGCCTCCAAGTCCGAACCTTTGACCTGCGACAGCTCGTGCAGCACGTCGTTGTCCCAACGTTCGTCGGGCGCGCCCGAGATGTACCAGGCCGAGCCGTTGTCGGCCAGAATCATGCCATATGTTTTGAGCGCCTGGAGGATGACCTGCACCTGGGGTGAAAAACCGGCGAGGTCAAAACTGGCTTTCAAACGGAAGCGCTGCCCCATCGGCGGGTATTGATCCCGGTCAGGCTCGAGGCATAGTGGCGCGCGGGCCAGACGGTGGCCCGGCGGGTGTGCGGCGCGGTGAAGCGCAGCGCGTGATCGATTTCGCCCGCAGCCACCTCGTCGTAGCGGACCAGCCCGGCCAGGATCGGCAGGCCGGCTGCATCGGCCGAGGTCCAGCCCGCCGGGCGAAGGGCGTTCGAATTCAGATCAAAGATCGCGCCCGAGCCGGCTTGCCAGCTCCCATCGGCCTGCGGCCAGGCGTCGTACAGCTCGTACAGCAGGCAGTTGTCGCGCTCGACGACCAGCACGTGTCGGTCGCCGCTGCTGCTTGGGCCACCTTCGATCGGGGCGGCTGTGGGAATGGGATAGGGCGAGGGATCGCTTTCGTCGGCATAGGTAAAGGTGATCGAGACCATGGCCTGGGTGCCCGGCACGTCGGTGTAGGAAATGCCGATCGGAGAACCGGAGCCGGGCGGCCATTCGCCGCTGCCAAAGTCGGGGTGGAGCGAGCCGCTGCTACCGATGGTGATGATGTAAGTGTCCGAATGGGCATCTACCGGCAGCGACTCGACGGGCGCGTTCCAGATGTTATCGTCTGGAAAGATGGCGCAACCCGCCACCTCAGCATAAGCCTGGTGCTGCGCCTGGGACTGCTGCTGTGAGCGGGCGGTTCTCCGGGGAAAGCCAGAATAGAGACCGCCGAATACAAATAGTAGCAGGATCAGGGTGGATCCAAGTACGCGAGATCTTGGCATTTTTATTTTGCTCCTTGGTATTCTCTCAATGTCGTGTGCCTCTCGACCACAAGACATTGAGAGAATATCTTTACAATCGAGCACATCTGGGCTATTATTATAACATATTGGCTGCACGTTGTGAAGTGGAAATCGTTCAGGTTTTTTGAGACAGGCCGTATGGTTTCCGGGGTTGCTGCGTCTTTATATATAGAGGGCAAAAAAGTCACGTGACAGACCAAGCCGATTTGCTTGAACAAGCGGCGGATGGCGTTCATCCGCAAGCGTATGACAAAGCCGCACTGTCCAAGTTGTACGATCGCTACGCGCCAAAAATGTACGCCTATATCTACCGGCGCGTGGGCGATGCGCAAGTCGCCGAAGACTTGACCGGTGAGTTATTCGTGCGCATGCTGCGGGCCATTCAGAATGGACAGTCCTGGCAGCGATCATTACGGGCCTGGCTGTACCGCATCGCACACAACTTGGTTGTCGATCACTATCGGCGGCGGCCCACGTCTGGCGATGTATCGCTTGACTTTGACGGTACGGTGTACGGTTCTGACGGTACACCGTACCGCGAAGAAATTTTACAAACTGAAGCCGGGAATGGTTCCAGCCTGGACGATCCCGTGCAAAGGGTGGACGATCTTGACGATCGAGAGAGGCTCGCATCGGCGCTCCATCAGCTCACACCAGAGCAGCAGCAAGTGTTGGCTTTGCGCTTTGGCGAAGGGCTGCGGACGCGGCGGGTTGCCGAGGTGATGGACAAGACCGTCGGCGCAGTCGAAGCACTGCAGCGGCGCGCTTTGGCCGCTTTGAAACGACTGCTAGGTGGAGAAACAGTATGAAAAAGACCAATCGTCACTTGAGAAAACAACTCGTACAATTTTATAGACAAGTTCCTCCTCCACCCAATGGGTTGGCGCTTGGACGTGCCCGCATGCTGGACGAGGCAGCTCGTCTGGCGGCAGAGTCACATCGCCAGGCACAAAGCGACAACGCGCACGCATTTCTTGCTGTTCCAATACCGGCGCAAACACTACCGAAAAGGAGACGCAACGTGAAAATGGTCTTGATGTACAAATTGATCGCGGCTGTTCTGGCCATCGTGGTTGGCACAACGGCCGTTGGTGGGGGCGTGGTTTATGCTGCCGAGGAGAGCTTGCCCGGAGATGGTCTCTACACGGTCAAGTTGACCGTCGAAGACGTCAAACTGTCATTTGCGAAAACGCCGGCCGAAAAAGTGGCGCTTAACCTGGATTTTGCTGCCAGGCGCGTCGCCGAGATCGAGCAACTGGAGGCGCAAGGCAAGGCCATTCCCCAGGTTGTCTTGACCCGGATGGTACAGCACACCGAGCAGCTTTTACCGCAGATCGCGCAGACCAGCCCGGAGCAGGCCGCGCCGTTGTTGGCCCGGGTGGTTACCACGACGCGCAACCAGCAGCAGGTTTTGCAGCGCGTCGGCGCCAACGCGCCGCAAGGGACGCAGGCTGCTTTCCAGCGTGCCGCCCAGGTGGCCGAACAGGTTTTCCAACTGGCAACGGCGGACCCGGATCCGGATGAAGAGCCGGTCGAGACGCCGCAGAATCAGAACCAGAATCAGAACAAGAATCAAAACCAAAACGTGAACGAGGATCCGCCGGCCAATCCTGACGGCGACGAGACAGCGCCGCAGCCAAAGAATCAGAATGAAAACCAGAACCAGAATCAGAATCAAAACCGGAACCAGAACGTAGACACGGATCCGACGGTACCCGAGATCGATGGAACGCCGGCCGATGATTCCGAAGCGCCGCAGCCGCAGAACCAGAACCAAAATCAGAATCAAAATCAGAACCAGAATCAAAACGTGAACGAGGATCCGCCGGCCGATCCTGACGACGATAGCACGGCACCACAGCCGGAAAACCAGAACCAGAATCAAAATCAGAACCAGAATCAGAACCAAAACGTGAACGAGGATCCGCCTGGTAACGATGACGGGGATGACGACACAGCGCCGCAGCCGGAGAACCAGAACCAGAATGAGAATCAGAACCAGAACCAAAATGTGAATCCAGACCCGCCATGCGACCCAGATCAGGACCAGGATCAGGACCAGAGTCAGGATCAAGACCAGAGCCAGGACCAGGATCAAAGCCAGGACCAGGATCAAAGCCAGGACCAGGATCAAAGCCAGGACCAGGATCAGAATCAGACCCACAAAAACAACTAGTTATTTCCGGGTGGGATCATCCTCCTGCCAAGCCGTTTGATCAAGGAGGCCCGGTCGGAAGACCGGGCCTCTGCGGTATCATTTATCTTTCGTTTGGCTCTATATGTAAAACACAATCTCAGGAGTGTTCTATGTTCCGCCAAGTCGACCGTCCTGTTACCGCCGTTGATTGTCTCATTGCCGTCATGTCGTTCCTGACTTTGCTGGCCATCGTCGTCGTCACCATGGGGCAATAAGGAACCTCTTGTTTCTACTGCGTCATTGCCATCAACTGCTTTTGCTGCCGGTACCACGGCTCGGTGAGGTTCACTGCATCGATGACGATCTTGGCAATCTCGGGCGGCGGGCCCTTGGAGCGGGAATGGTACTGGAACATGAACCCGGCGGCTTGGGTTTCTTGGGCATTTGAAAAAATGATGTTTAGTTCGGCGGGCTGGCCCTGTTTTCCGGGGATGTGATAGGCCCCGCGATGCTCAAAAATCGCCTGGGACACGTTTTCAAGCACCCGTTCGAATACCCTCTCTTGGGTGACGCCGATAAACATATCGTGCTCGGTGTTGTCGGCCATACCCGTCCCCAGCCGGTTGATTGTGCCGTCTGCCGCCAGCAGAATGAACAGGCTCTGTTGATTGCCAACCTGGAGTGAGATCGACAGCTTTTCGATCTCGGCTTTTTGCAGGGCTATGTTGCGCTGCGGCTGCGACTGCCCGGTCATGGCCAGCCACACGGCTTTTACGCGCCACCATTGCAGGAGCCAAAACCAGCGGAACAACGTCCAGCGGCTCGGCGGGGATTTTTGTTTGGTCGTGGGCTGCTCGCCACCCTGGGCAGTGTGCGCCGAGGTCGGGCTTTTTCCGTTATGGTTGGGCTGTGTTGTGCCAGACGCGATCCCCTGGGTGGACTCTATCCGCTGGATGGACTCTATCCGCCGGATGGGTTCTATCCGCCGGATGGGCTTTATCCGCGCTCCCTTCATTGCATCTCCTTTTGTCATATGTCGAGGAACGGGTTTCATTGACTGCCTGGGCACACGTTCCTCAATCTCTCTCCTCTTTCAGCCCCCGAAATCAAAGTCGTTCGACTCTGGCCGGTATTTCGGGGATCTGTGTCGATCTCGAATCGATCCATGCACAAAAGCGCCCTGCTTTTGGAACAACTGCTGGCGCTTGACGGTGTGAAATACGTTATTGGGCATCCACAATTGGGCGTCCACAATTGGGCATCCACACGGAACACGGCCATCCTGGCCGCACCATGCCGGGCAAAGGTGCTCCGTCTCTATTATACCAGAATCTGGGATTTTTGCAGGTCAGAAATCGGTTAGAAATCGGACCTGTCAGGTTTGTCAAACCTGACAGGTCTTTGCTATGGTCTGGCGTTGTTGAGTACGATCGGTAAGTAAAGGGCCCACCGTGGCGGCGACCGGTCCAGTATCGTTACCAGCGCGTTCGCCGAAGCGGTGATCCCCTGTGTGCAGCTCACCTCGACCGTGTTGGCCAATACTATCGTCTTTGTCGGCGTGGTTGCGGCCAGCACCAGGGTCACCGTGATCGGCGCGCCGTCAATGGCCAGGTCGCCCAGCGCCCAGGCCATTGTCTCGCCAGCCAGTGGATGGGCAGGGCTGTAAATGCCGCTGGCGGAGACGAATGTGGTGCCCGCCGGCATGGTGTCGAATGCGGTCACATCCAGCGCGTCGCCGGCGCCGACGTTGCGCACGGCGATGGTATAGGTGAAGGGCTGCCCGGCGTAGACCAGATCGGGGATGGCGGACAGCGACAGCAGCAGGTGGGGCATCGTCGCCCGCTCTGGGCCGATTTTTACCGCCGCCGTCAAGCCGCGGCTGCTGATCACCGTCGCTTCGCTGACAAAAGCATCGAGCCGCTGCGCGACCGAGAGCACGACCGTCACGCTGACCGGCGTGCCGTCGTGTGGGATCTCGCCGATCTGCCAGGTGATGGTTTCGCCGGGCAGCGGATGTGGTGGAACATACGCGCCGCTGGCGGTGATGAACAGGGTGCCCGTGGGGATCGTGTCCTGCACGACGACGCCCGTGGTGCTGACCGCGGCGGTGCTGCTCAGGGCGATGGTGACCGTATAGGCATCGCCCAGCCTGACCTCGGCCGGCGTGACCTTGCTGATGCTCAAGGCAAAGCAGGTTTCGGTCAGATCCTGCCAGATCGCATCGATGATGCCGTCCAGGTCCGACGCGGATGGGGCATAATAGGATACACCGCCGGTGCGCTCCGCCACTGCCTGCATCAGCGCTTGATCCGCCCCGGTTCCCAGGCTGATGGTGTGGATGAGCACGCCACTGTCGCGGGCCTGGTTGGCGTAATAGATCACGCAGTCCTGGGGAGTATCGCCGGGCCATAAATTGTCGATGCCCGACGGACATTCGCGGGGATACTGGTTGGCGGTCCCATCGGTCATCAAGACCATCACACTGGTTGCTGCCGGCCGGCCATAATGCGATCCCTCTGTGTCCAGGATCTCTAGCCCTATCCTCATACCGTCGGCCTGATTGGTAAGCGCTAACTCGCCCATGCCTTCGATCGCCCCAACAAGGCTGCCCAGATTTCTGCTTGTCGAACGGTCTTGAATGGGCCCCGACCAGCCATCGGCACTTGTTCGGTGGTCGTAACCCCAGATCCATGCCGGATCTGGGCCGGTGACCGGATCCCAGAGGCCCGGTGCATCGGGTATGATTTCGCCCAGGGCCACTGCGACGTTGACGCAGTTCAATTCTCGCAGCAGACCCAAGTTGGTACTGCTGCTGTAGGCGACAAAGCCGACCTGGTCATCGTTCGCCCTGGCGCGGCGCAGGAAGGTCTTGGCCGCTTCCTGTTCGGCCCGGATCGGCTGCTGGTCGTCAAAGATGTCGTCCAGGGTGTTGTCGCAGATTTCGTCGGGCGTGATCCGGCCGTCGCCGTTCAGGTCGTTCCTTTCATCGGGATCGAGTATCCCGTTGCCGTTCAGGTCAACGTTGAGCCGCTGGCCATAGAGAGGGTTACACGGGTGGCAGGCCTGGCCGCTGTGTCCTTGCGTATCGGGCGGCCCGCCATAGCGGCGGTCGGCATAGTAGGTCTGGTACGGCTGGCCACTCACGTCGGTCCAGTTCGGCGTAGCCCTGCGGATAAACTCTGG
>JAFGJF010000200.1 GCA_016929205.1 Anaerolineae bacterium | reverse complement strand
GGCTGAACACGATCCGCTGCGGGCCTTGGGCCAGGAGAGCCACGATGACGCCAAGGACGCTCGTTCTGGCGTTGTGACTGTGTCCTTGGCACTCCAGGGCGAGCCGATCGGTACGGTTGGCATTGATGGCGATCCACAGTCGCCGCTCTCGCCAGAACAGCGCGAACTCGTCGATGCCATTCTCGAGCAGGCCGCTCAAGCGCTTGAAGGTGCGCGTCTGTCCGAAATGACCCAGCAGGCGCTGTTGGAATCCGAAGAGCAGGCTCAGCGCCTATCTGCGCTGAACCAGATGAGCGCCCTGTTGAGTGAAGCGACCAGCCGTGAAGCGATTTTTGAGGTTTTGGCGTCCAGGGCCGGGCAGATCATCGAGTCCGACCGGATTACGATCACGCTGCTGAACGAAGAACAGGATCGGTTTGAGGTGCTGGTCCTCGAGGGGGGGGCGGGTGCGGTGCCGGTGGGCGCACAATTACCCGTCCAGGGAACGTTGCTCGGAAGGGTGGTTCGTGAAAACCGTGTCCTGGTTCACCCTGTACTCCCGGACAGCGAATACCTCGATTTGCGCGCCTTGTCGGAGCAGGGGTTAAGCTGGGTGATGAGCGCCCCCCTGGTTGTCGGCGGCCAGCCGATTGGCACGCTGAATGTCGCGCACAGCAGTGAGGAGACCTACTCTGAACGCGATGAGAGTTTGATGCAGCAGGTCGCATCTTTGTTGGGAACAAACCTTGAAAGGAACCAGTTGCTCGTCCAAACCCGGGCTGCCCTGGACGATGCCGAGGCGACCCATCGCCGCTACCTGCGCGAAACGTGGGAGGCGTTTCTGGCCGAGCGTGGTGCCGAGTTGGAAGGCTATCTTGCCGGCCCCGATGGATTGGCCCCGGTTGGCGATTTCTGGACGACGGAAATGGAACAGGCCGTCGCCCAGCAAACGGCGGTCACGGCCCTGACCGGCCAGGATGAACAGGCGACCAAACTGCTCGCGCTGCCGATCCAGCACCGTGGCCAAACAATCGGCGTGATCGACATTGCCCGCGAGGGCACCAGGTGGACCGAAGATGAGATCTCGTTGATTCAATCTCTCGTCGAAGGTGTGGGCGATATGATCGAGTCGGAACGGCTCTTTGAGACCTCTGAAAGTACGCGCGCGCAGACCGAGCTGCTGTACCAGGCCAGCCAGCAGATCAGCGCGGCCGACTCGGCAGAGCGCGTTTATCCGATTGTCCTGAATGTTGTTGCCAGCACCCCGATCGATCAGGCTGCGGTCTTTATCTTTGAAACCCCAGCCCGAGATCGCGCTTCCGGTGAGCAAATGCTGGCTGCGTTCTGGGATCGCAGTGGTGCCGCATCGCCTGTGCCGCCGGGCACCGTCCGGCCGGTCGATCAGGATCCATTCCTGTCTGTTTTGACGCGAGATGAGGCATTCGTCGTATCGGACGTCCAGACCGATGAACGGATCCAAGGTTCGTTGTTAACGGCTGTCACCAATATGGGCGTCCGCGCCCTGGCCCTGGTGCCTTTCACAGTGGGTGAAGAGTGGCAGGGCTATATTTCTATCACCGCCGGCACGCCGCACGGCTTTACGCCGGATGAACTGCGCGTCTACCGTTCGATCGCCGACCAGGCGGCGATCGTCCTGCGCAGCTTGCGCCTGTACCAGGATGCCGAGCGGCGCGCTCGCCGCGAGCAGCTGATCCGTGAGATCACGAGCAAGATGCGCGCTCACGCCGATATGGACTCGATCCTGAGCACGGCCGTCCGCGAATTGGGACAGGCACTGGGCGTTTCGCGCGCCTTTATCCGTCTGAGCAGCCAGGCCGGGGCAGAGGAAGAGCCGGCCACATCGTCGTGAGGGGCGGGAAAAGGATAGAGATCGGATGAAGCATATCATTGCAGTTGCGAACCAAAAAGGTGGGGTGGCCAAGACGACGACGTGCCTGTCCCTGGGCGCTTGCCTGGTCGAGATGGGAAACACAGTGCTCTTGATCGACCTCGATCCACAGGCCAGTTTGACGCTGTCCCTGGGCATCGATCCCGGATCGTTGCGCCGTACGGTGGCCGATGCCGTGCTACACAACGCGACGATGGTGAGTATCAGCCGCGAGACGCAAGTGCCGGGCCTTGATATCGTCCCGGCGAGTCCGGGCCTGGCGACAATAGACAAGGTGCTCTATCGTGGCCAGGGGTACGAAGCGTACCTCAAGGAAGCGTTGGCCGAGCTGGATCAATCGTTTTACGATTACGTATTGATCGACTGCGCGCCTTCTTTTGGCCCGTTGGTGCTCAATGCCCTGACGGCCGCCGATTTTATGATCGTTCCGATTCAGGCCGAATACTATGCCGTCAAGTCGTTGGACAACGTGTTCAAGTTGATCGAACTGGTTCGCCAGCGGACGAATCCTGGCCTGCGCTACCGGGTTCTGGTGACCATGTACGACCGGCGCAACAGTATCTGCGTCCGGATCCTGGAACAGATCCAGGCGGCCTTTTCGCACGCCCTTTTCAAGACGGTCATCGAAATCGATACCAAGCTGCGCGAAAGCCCTGTTGTTGCCAAACCGATCACCCTTTACCAGCCCGATACGCGCGGTGCGCTTCAATATCGTGCTTTGGCCGAGGAATTGATGCAATATGAGTAAAGACGATCTGCAAGACCAACTGGAAGGTCTGTTCTCCGGCAGCGTTCCCAAGCCCGACGAACCGTCCCCGGCCCCTGAGGCGCCGGCTTCCGAGACGCCGGCTTCTGAGCCGCCGGTTCCCGGGCCGGAACCTGTGGCGGATGTGCCGTTGCCCGAGAGGGTGTCGGCATTTGAGCAATCCATCGTGCTTGGGGGCGCGCCGGACACAGAGGGTGCCCCGTCCCCGCCCAAGGGTGCGGCGCTGCCCGAACCGGCATCGCTGCCCGGGGTCACACCGGCACCCGCTGCAGAGCCGCCCGAACCAGGTTCTGCACAGGCGCCTTTCGAGGCTGCGCCTCCTTCTGCGCCGTTGTCCGCAACGCCGTTGTCCGCAACGCCGTTGTCTGCAACGCCACCACCGCCCACATCCCGCGGCAGCATGCTGTCCCTTGGCCGGCAGCCGGACGAAGCCCTGCCTCGCCCGGTCGAGCAGCCGCTCGACGTTTCGTTGCAAGCAGAAGGGTTGGAGCAAGGGCGAATCCACATCCTGAACCTGCTGTTGGGCGGAGCCATGATCGGTGGCGGCCTGGCGGTGTTGGCCTTGCTGGTCGGCGTCCTGCAAAAGCCGTCGCGCCTGGTGTCAGATTTGCCCTTTTTCTTTGCCTACCTGTTGATCGTGACCATGTTTTTCGCGCGCAAGCTGCCGTCCCTGTTGCGAATGAGCGTGCTCTTTGGCGTTGCCTATCTTGTCGCCTTTTTCTCTGCC
The DNA here is from genome assembly GCA_016929205.1 of Anaerolineae bacterium. The sequence goes on along the minus strand of JAFGJF010000200.1, from coordinate 6 downwards.
CTGCTC
>JAFGJF010000199.1 GCA_016929205.1 Anaerolineae bacterium | reverse complement strand
TCCATCTCTTTGTGCACCTGGTCGATGCTGCAGCCGCAGATCGAGTCGTGGGGGTGGTTTTGCAGCAGGTAGTGCCACGCCTGCCGCACCAACGCCGACTGGGCGTGCAGGTCAAGCGGCGCGCCGGTCAGCTCGGCAAGCGCGGCTGCCGGTTCGGCCCAGGCGGTGAGCAGCGTCTCGCTGGCGGCGTTGCGCTGCTTGATCCACATCCGCGCCGAGAGCACGCCGGGCAGCAGCGGGGCTTTGGCTCCACTGCGCATCTCGCCGCTGCGCGTTTCCAGTGCGGTGGAACCCAACCGCCCGGGGTTGGCGGCACGGACGGCAGCGATGAACTGGGGCAGCGTGCCGTGCCGGACGTCCACCTCGGGCAGGGCAGCGTCGGCGGCGGCAAGCAGCGCGGGCAGTTCGGGCATCGGTTCGACGTGGTCGGAGCCGTTCATCGCCAGCAGGTGCGGCGTCGTCGCCGTCGGGGACAACTGGTCGACGATCTGCTGCGTGCGGGCGATAAACATCGCTTCGTCGTTGGGCATATCGGAGGCATTACCATAGCCATACTGCTGGTGGATAACCAGGATGCCGGTGCCGTCGGGGGCCAGCCAGGTGAACTCGTTTTTTGCGCCGCTCACACCGCGCGTAAAGACGGCGGAATCGATGTCAAACCCGCGCAGGATCTGCGGCAGTTGGCTGATGTGGCCGAACGGGTCGGGAATGTTGCCGACGTCCATCCGCGCGGAATGTATTCCGTCGCCAAACTGCCGGCACATCTGTGCGCCAACGAGCAGGTTGCGGATCGTCGATTCACCGGAGACGAGAAATTCGTCGGGTAGGATATGCCACGGGCCGATCAGCAGCCGGCCGGATTGGACGTATCGCTCGATCTTGGGGCGGTTCTGCGGCCGGATGGCCAAATAGTCGTCGAGGACGATCGTCTGCCCGTCGAGCATAAAGTATTTGTAGCCAGGATCATGGTCGAGGATGTGCAGCAGCTTGTCGATCAACTGCACCAGGCGGATACGGTATTCTTCGAACGGCTGGTACCACTCGCGGTCCCAGTGGGTGTGCGAGACAAAGGTCAGCGTTTGTTTGGGCAAAGCCATTATCCTTTCATTTTACAGGACGAACAGGGTTGATTGATTGGATGAACCGGATTCTCGCGATCGATTTTCGACCTCTAGATAACGACCTGGATCACGCCGGCGAGCATGATCACCGCGCCGACGACGGCGTTGAGTGTGGGCACCTCACCGAGCAGCCACCAGCTGAGCAGCACGCCGCCGGTGACTTCCTGGGTGGCAATGATGTTGACCAGGGTGGGATGCGTGCGGCGCAGGGCGGCGTTGTACAGTGTGTGGCCGATACCCAATGGAAAGACGCCCAGGATCAGGATCGACAGCAGCGGCAAAGTGAGTTGTTCCGGCACCCGAAAGGTCAGCAGGGCCAGGGGCAGCAGCCACAACCCGGCCATACCGTACACACCGCTGGCATAGGTCCACAGCGGGTAGCGCTCGCGCTGGGCGCGCCCGGTGGCCGAATAGATCCCGAACGTGATCGCCGATCCGATCGCCATCAGGTCGCCGAGCAGCATTCGCCACGTCCACGCCGGTTCGAATCCCGAGAGCACGGCCATGCCGACGATGGTGATGACGATCCCGATCCATTTTGCTTTTGGCAGCGGCTCCTCGTTGATCAGGCGGTTAAACAACGAGACCCAGATCGGCGAGGTATAGACCAGGGCCAGCGAATGGGCTACCGTCGTAAAACTGAGCGAGGCGATGTAAAAGACAAAATGGAACGCCGTCACCAGGCCCCACAGTGCGAAACGAGGCCAATCGCGGCGCTCGATGCGCGGCTTTTGATTCTGAACGAGCCCGATCAGGAACACGGTTGCCGAACCGATGAGCATACGCAGGCCGGTGACAAAAAAGGGGGACAATGGGTCGGCCCAACGGATGAACACCGGCGTCGTGGAAAAGGCGGTGACGGCCAGGGCGACGTACAGCAGTCCAACTTGTTTGCTAGATGCGTTCATTGATCCATCCTGTGGCGGGCATGCCTTGCTCACCGTGCAGGTGATTATACTCATCTCGGACGGTTTCGCAAAATCTCCGAGTCCTTGTTTTTGACCTCTGGCTCAAAGTGAGCTATACTTGTCGTTCAAGCAAAACGAATCAAGTTGTGGAGTGCCACGTCGAAACGTGACCTATTTGTGATACAGTAGGTCACGTTTCTAACGTGACAACACTATACACATAGGAAGCGTTTATGGGGATAAGATAAGAAACCAGGTTTTTGATTCAGAGCGATGTAATTCGATTTATTGACAGCGCTTGTAGATAACGCTAATTGATCTACATATCGCTAAAAACCTGGTTTCTGATACCCTCTGGATGGTTACTATATATATCCCACCAGGCGATATAACGAGATGCCAGCGATGGATAAACAAAATCTGGTTCAACTGCTAAAGGGCGAGATCGAACGCACCGTGGGCTGTACCGATCCGGTCAGCATTGCCCTCGCCGTGTCGCGGGCGGCGCGCGAACTGGGTACGATCCCGCACAAGATCGTCGTGATGGTCAGTCCCAGTTTGTACAAGAACGCGATCAATGTCGGCATCCCCGGACTGGATAAACGGGGCGTGCTTTGGGCCGCGGCGTTGGGCGCGGTGATCGATCAAAGCGAAGCGGGGCTGGCGATCCTTGACAACGTGGGCAAAGAGGATGTGCGTGCTGCCGAGACGTTGCTCCAGGCAGGGCGGGTGCGGATCGAGTACGGCCTTATGCCCGACGTGCTTTACATCCGCGCCGAGGTGTTTGCCGGCGACGATCGGGCGACGGTGATTACCAAGCACGATTACGCGCACATTGTCGAGGTGTCCAGGAACGGCATTCCCGTTTACGTCGATAACGCGGCGCAGGCAGACGAGGTCCGGCACATCCTGGCCGGGCAGTCGATCCAGGAACTGGTCAGGCTGATCGAGACGATCGACGTGGACGCGTTGGGGTTTTTGATCGACGCGGCCCAGATCAACAGGCAGGCGGCGATGGCGGGGATCAACAACGCGGCCATGCAGCTCGGTCCGGCATTGTGGCGGCGCCCAAAGGATCTGCCCACTCCTTTTGCCCAGGCGGCAAAAGCGCAGGCTTTGACCGGCGCGGCCAGCGAGGCACGCATGCTGGGGCTCAAGGTGCCGGTGATGGCCGTTACCGGCAGCGGCAACCAGGGGATCACCAATTTTTTGGGCGTGCTCTCCGTGGCAGAAGACCTGGGGGTGGATCGGGTCAAGCTCGCTCACGCCCTGGCGATCAGCTCGCTGATTACGATTTATATCAAGAGCCTGACCGAACGGCTGACCGTGTTTTGCGGAGCGGCGGTGGCCGCGGCAACGGGTGTGAGCGCGGCGACGGTCTATTTGCTCGGCGGCGACTATGCGGCGATGGCCCACGCCATGCAGTCGACGTCGGGGACGTTTGCCGGCATATTGTGTGATGGGGCCAAAGTTTCGTGTGCCTACAAGATCAGCACGGCGATTTCGGCAGCGGTGCAATTTGCCTACCTGGCTGTCGACAGTGTGTACGTTCCCGAAGGCGACGGCATTGTGGCCGGGACGATCGAGGACACTTTTTCGTACCTGGGGCAGTTGAACCGCCCGGGAATGGAAGAGACGGACGCGTTCGTGCTCAAGACGATTGAAAGGATCCAGAAAACCCAAGATGGTGTATGATGTCATCGTTGTCGGCGCCGGGCATGCGGGCTGCGAAGCCGCGCTGGCTGCCGCCCGTATGGGCGCTCGCACGCTGTTATTGACCATGAATTTGGACCTGATTGCCCAGATGCCGTGCAACCCCGGCATCGGCGGGCCGGGCAAAGGTCACATTGTGCGCGAAATCGACGCCCTGGGCGGGCATATGGCGCGCGCCGTCGATGCCAATTTCATCCAGATCCGCCTGCTCAAC
>JAFGJF010000198.1 GCA_016929205.1 Anaerolineae bacterium | reverse complement strand
TGCCGAAGGTGGGATTTGAACCCACATGAGGGTAAACCTCACTACGCCCTGAACGTAGCGCGTCTGCCAGTTCCGCCACTTCGGCTCACTAACACATACGTCTTGTAATATCAGACAAGCATAACCTAGTGGACAGAATCATACCATGGATTCCCCTGCCTGTCAAGTTTGTCTCCTTCTTGATCGTTCAGATCGCGGAGCAAAACCTCTTTCTCCAAGGGGGCCCATTGCCAGATGTTTCTGAACCGTCCGCTGGGATCGAACATAGGCGAGATCTGGACGTTACGCACACGTTTGTCAACGCCAAACGTATAGATCGGTTGGTAGAGCAAAATAGCCGGTACCTCTTGAGCAAAAATGTCCTGGAATTGGTAATATAATCCCGTTCTTTCGCCCCGGTCGGTCAACTGCCGCGCGACCTCGATCGCCTCGGAGGCATCTCGATTCAAAAAACTGCCATAGTTCTGGCCTGTTCCCTCGGTCTGTGTCTCGTGCCACATCGGATAAGGATCGGGGTCCAATTGCGACGGCCATTCCAACAATGCGGCATCGAACCGGCGCGGCTGCAAATAGTTCAAGGCTAGATCGGAAATGCTGAGCGATTGTACAAGTACACGCACCCCAACCGCTTCCCACTGTTCTGCGACCGCGTGTGCCAAAGCGACGTGATCGGGTTCGGTATCGGTCAACAAGACGAACTCGAGTTTTTGTCCTTCCTTGACCCGGATTTTTTCATCCCCAGGGACACTCTCGTCCAGCACACGCTTTTGTGGATCGGGTAACTTGAATCCCGCCTGTTCCAACAATGTCACAGCCATGCCTAGATCTTGTGCGTATTGTTCCACATCGGGATTGTACGCCCATGACTGCGGCATAATTGGGCTATGAATCACTATGCCCTGCCCCGCTAGAACTTGATCGATCAGCAACTGTCTATCAAGAGCGTAGAGAAGCGCTTGTCTCACCCGGCGATCCTGAAAAAACGGTTTATCATCGTTCGCCAGATTCAAGAAAATGAGCCCATATCCGGACAATCGCGCCGATAGAATCTGCAAATTGGGATTGGCACGGGCGCGATCCAGGTCTTCCGTCAGGATACGTCCCATCCCCATGACCTTGCCAGCCTCATAAGCTGCAAAAGCGTGATGGTAGCTGTCGTAAAACCGGAATTCGACACGGTCCAGCATCGTTTCGCCCCACAGGTAATGATAGGGATTGGTTTCCAGGACGATATAGCTTGCCGGATCCAGCTCGCTGACCTTAAACAGGCCGGTACCCACAGGTGCATAGTTGAACGGATGGAGCACCAGTTCAGAGGTCGACACACCATCCAAAATGTGTTTGGGCACGATGCCGAGGGTGGTATAATCGAGAAAAGCCGCGTACGGTTCGCCGAGCACGAACTTGATCGTCATCGGATCAAGCTTTTCAACGACAACGGACCGCCACAATGCCGCGTGAGGGTGAATAGCTGCCAGATCGGGTGACTGCATCAGTCCGATCGTAAAAACCACGTCATCGGCCGTAAACGGTTCGCCATCTTGCCAGCGAACGTCATCGCGCAGATGGAACACATACTCCAGTCCGTTATCCGACACCTGCCAGCGCTCTGCCAGCAAAGGCACGATCTCGTTCCGCTCATTTACAGCCGTCAATCCTTCAAAAATGAGCGCACACAGGTCGCGATCTATGTCGTTCAATAGGCTGAACAAGGGGTTGATCAGTTGTGGGTACCCGGCAACGCCCTCAATATACGTCCCGCCTCGTGTCTTGACTACCGTCGTCGCCGATGAAAGAGTCAACGTCGGTGTCGGTTCGACCGTCTTTTCCTCCACCGATACGTAAAAGAGCAGTGATGCGATCAAGATAATGCCTAGCAAGGTCAACAAGACCTGCCAGCGAACGTACTTGCTCACCCAAAATCCCCAATGTTATGGAACAAAAAGATGGGTGTTAAATGGATATTATTTTACCATAACATCCATATAACACCCACAACAGTGAAGGCTAGAACGAAGCTTGAACGACTGGTGCTTCTGCCGGTAAAGCACCAAAACGGGTTAGACCCAAAGCGCGGTTGCCAATGCGCTCAGGAAAAAGACTGCGGAAAGCCCGACGGTGACCTGAAACAGTGTTTTTTCGACACCACGACGACGGTGGAGCACGCCCCCACTATCGCCACCGAACAATCCACCTAACCCGCCCTTGGTCTGAAACAAAACGAGCGTGACCAAGGCAATTGATAAAATGATTTGGACAACGAATAGACTCGAACTGAACGTCAATTCAATAGCCCTCCTTTCGTCAATAAGATAACGGCGGCATTATACTATGGCTGCAAAAAAAAAGCAAATCCCAAAATTCACGCAAAATTCACGTAACGGAAACAAATGAAACCGGGTGCCTTGACAGTCTGTTAAAGGTGAATACAATAAGAGCGATCTTGCAGTTCTATTCAAACAATGATACACTCATTGGGGAGGTTGGCGGTGACCTATTTGTTACGCCATACGGAAAAAGGGCTTTTGGCGCTGATCGTTTTGAGCTACATCGCGCTGGGTGTCTTGTATGCCGCGCTGACGCCCCCGTGGCAAGCGCCGGACGAACCTGCACATTACAATTACGTGCGCTACCTGGTAGAGCAACGCCGCTTTCCGGTTTTGCAGATTGGCGATTACGACCAGGCGTACCTGGGCGAGATAACTCACAAGAAATTCGATCCTGCCCTGTCCATCGATCCAATCCGCTACGAGTTTCACCAGCCGCCGTTGTATTATCTGCTCGCCGCAGCACTCTATGCGATTTTTGGCGGCGCGTTGCTGCCTCTTCGCCTGCTGTCCGTCTTGTTGGGCGCAGGCGTCCTTATCGTGGCCTATTTGATCGGCAAAACGCTGCGTCCGGCGCAGGGCTGGACGGCACTGGGTATGGTCGCGTTCATCGCCTTTATTCCCCAGCACATCGCGATGGCGGCTGCCGTCGAAAACGATACCCTGGCCGAATTGATCATCGCCCTGGTTTTACTGGGACTAATTCGCTGGCTCAAATCACCTGCCCAATCGGCGGCTCCGGCACGACAACTAGTTGGCCTCGGGCTCTTGATCGGACTGGGATTGTTGACCAAAACGACGGCCTATGTCACTGTGCCCCTTGCTTTGCTCGCTATCGCACTCAGAAACTGGAGGAGCAGGCAATCCTTTAATTTCCAGGCTGCAATCAAAGCCGCGATCTATTTGCTGCTGCCGGCGCTTGTGTTGGCTCTGCCGTGGTTCGTTCGCAACGCGAGCATATATGGCGGGCTGGACATCCTCGGCCTGGGCCGTCACGAGCAGGTCGTCGTCGGCCAACCGCGTACCGCAGATTTTATTGCCGAACAAGGCGCGCTAAACCTCCTCGGTCGCTGGCTGACGACTATGTTTCACAGCTTTTGGGCGCAGTTTGGCTGGATGGCCGTACCGATCGACAGCCGGATCTATACCTTTTTGGCGCTGCTCAGCGGCATCGTCGCCCTCGGCTTTTGCCTGTGGTGGATCGATTTCGGAGCAGAAAAACGCAGGTGGCAGCCATCGGCCATCCTGTTAACCGCTTCTGGCCTGATGACCCTGGCCTCGGTACTGTGGTACAACCTCAGCTTTTACCAGGCCCAGGGCCGCTACCTGTTTCCGGCGCTGATTCCGCTCGGTTTGGCCTGGGTCATTGGACTGGATAATCTATTGAACCGCAAAAATGCCCTGGTGGTTGGTATTGTCCTCGCCCTGGCCACAGCCGTCGGCGGCATCCAGTGGATAGCAGGCGTGTGTTCCGACAAGTGGCGCGTGCTGATCACCGCGGCGGGTACCGGATATCTGGGAGCATGCTGGCTGCTGCCCGAATGGAGCAAAAAATGGCTGATGGCGGCGATCACCGTATCGCTGTTTTTGATCTGCGCAGCCAGCCCATTTTTATTCATCGTGCCTCATCTCACCTTTACCGCACCATAAACAAGGACACCGACTATGATCCTGAACAAACTCGAACAAACGATCCTGGGAGACTTGTGGACGTCATCCGCGCTCTGGAACAGTCTCGAATACTTGTGCGACGGATGCAACGGCCGCTTTGCCGGCAGCGATGACGAACGGCGTGCCGGAGATTGGATGCTGGCTCGCTTTCGCGAGATGGGCCTGCAAAACGTGCACGCCGAACCGTTCGAAATGCGCGGTTGGGTGCGCGGTCCCGGTCAGCTTGCCTTGCTGGCGGGTGAAAGCGAGCAAGAGATGCCATGCATGGCCCTGGCTGGTTCTCCACCCGGACAGGTTGAGGCCCAGGTAATCGACATTGGTCCGGGCGCGCCGGCCGACCTGGAGCGATTGGGAGACGCGGTAAAAGGCTGCATCGTTCTCGCCGGCGATCAGCCTCCCCACCGTCTGGAAAAGTACACGCTTGCGCACCAGGCAGGAGCCGTTGGTTTTTTGTTTGCCAACTCTCGGCCGGGCAACTTGATCCCCGCCGGTAGTCTGGGTATGGGC
>JAFGJF010000025.1 GCA_016929205.1 Anaerolineae bacterium | reverse complement strand
TGGTCGAGAGCTGGGACGTCACCGACGGCAACAAGACCGTCACTTTCCACGTCCGCAAGGGCGTGCAGTGGTCGGACGGCGAGCCGGTTACGGCCCTGGACTATAAATTCATATTCGACGCTTTGATGGCCGTCGATGACGAGGGCAGCCCCGTTTTGGCCGAAAGCCCGCGCCTGGATATGGTCGAGTACGTGGAGTCGATCGAGCTGATCGATGACTATACCCTCAAAGTCACCTACACCGAGCCGATCTGCACCAACTTTGAGACCGTGAGCCTCGGCTGGCTGCCGAGCCACGTTTTCCTGGCTGATCCTGACTTTACCTTTGCCGACATCCCCGAGCATCCTTTTAACTGGGAGCCAACTGTGTTCAGCGGCCCGTTCATGTTCAAAGAGTGGGTCAAGGACGATCACTATACCGTGGTTGCCAACCCCACCTACTGGCAGGGTGCGCCTTACTTCGAAGGCATTGTTACCAAGATCGTCGCCAACGCCACGGTGGAGAAAGAGATGCTCAAGACCGGTGAAGTCGATCTTGCGGGCATCGAGGCCAAGGACCTGGCCGAGATGGAGCAGGTCGACGTTATTGACATTTTCAAGTTCTTCCAGACCAACTATACCTACATTGGCCTGCAGCGGGGCCTTCCCGACGATCCGCAGCCGCGCCTGAACGAAGATGGCACGGTGAATGAAAATCACGGCGATCACCCCATCCTGAGCAAAAAGGAAGTCCGCCAGGCATTGGTCTACGCCCTCGACCGCAACGCGATCGTCATGAAGCTGTTGTTCGGCCAGGGTGCGCCGATCGAGGCCCACATCATCCCCACCTTCGGCTGGGCCTACAACGACGAACTCGAGACGCGTGAGTATAACCCCGAAAAGGCCGCGCAGATGCTCGAAGACGCCGGCTGGGTGCTGCCCGAAGGCGCTACCGTTCGCGTCTGCCAGGGTTGTGGCACCGCCGCCGACGGCACCGAGATGGCCATAAACCTCAAGACCAACGCCGGCAACGAGACCCGCGAAAACATCATCGTCCTTGCCCAGCAGCAGTGGAGCGAGGTCGGGGTCAAGGTCGAGATCGAAAACATGGAGTGGAACGCCTATCTCGACGTCTTGCTGGGCCAGACTTTTGACGCGGTCTGCATCGGCTGGACCGGCGTCGACGAGGATAACGAGGCATTGTTCTTTGCCAAGTACGACATCCCCGGCGGCGGGTTCAATTTCTGCTCCTTCTACCGTCCCGATTACGAGCCGTTGGAGCTCGAAGGCAAGACGGTTGAGGGCTGCGCCTACGAAGATCGCGGCGAGATTTACAAGCAGATCCAGGAAATCTTTTACGACGAAGTGCCTTACATCTTTTTGTACGCCCCGCGCACCATTACCGGTATCAACAAGCGCCTGGGCAACGTCAATCCCGCTCCGTGGAGCACGTATTACAACATTCACGAGTGGTTTGTCAAGCAATAACATCGATCGACCTTTGGGTGATGGTACTCGCTTTGGGTGCCATCACCCAAACTTGTTTCCGGGCAGTGCGCATACTTGCGTGTACAAAGGCCACGAGGCAGCTTTATAACGGCGTTACAAGGCTGCCTGATGGCCTTTGATGTTACCAATAGAGTTGACTGGCGAATCCAGTGGACTTGGCGAGTTCGTTATCTATTGCTAGGAGAAGATTATGACCCGATATCTCATTCGACGCCTGCTGCAGGCCATCCCGACCTTTTTGGGAATCACGCTGATCACCTTTGTCGTGATCAAGCTGGCCCCCGGCGATCCCGTGCTGCAAATGACCTTTGACCCCAAGATCAAGGCCGAGACGCGCGAAAAGATGCGCGAGCAGATGGGACTGAACCGCCCTATCGTCGTTCAATACATCATCTGGCTGACCGGCAACGACTGGCTGCGCTGGTTTGGACAAGAGATTGAAGACAAGTATATCACCAGGGGGGTACTGCGCTTCGATTTCGGCAAATCTTATTTGCAGAAACAGCCGGCGATCAAACTGGTGCTGGAACGTGTACCGGCGACGGTCCAGCTCAATATTGCCGCTCTATTGATCAGCTACGTGATTGGCGTGCCGATGGGTGTTTACGCCGCGATCAGGCAGAACGGGGCCTTTGACAACACCTCGCGGATCATTGCCGTTATTTTTAACGCCGTGCCCGGCTTTTGGCTCAGCTTGATGGCCATCCTGATCTTTGCCGTCCAGTTCCAGAAATGGGGCCTGCCGCACATCGCGATGGGCGGCATGTACACCATCACTCCCGACAACCAGTTCAAATATAACCTCTTTGACCGCCTGGCGCACCTGCTGCCCCCGGCATTGATCCTGGCCACCGGCGGCATCGCCGGCCTGTTCCGCTTTATGCGCACCGAGATATTGGAGGTCATCCACCAGGATTACGTGCGCACCGCGCGGGCCAAAGGACTTTCCGAGAGGATCGTCAACTTTGTCCATGCCGGCCGGAACGCCCTGATCCCGATCGCCACCTTTTTAGGCCCCCAGATCACCGGTTTGCTCGGCGGCGCGGTGATCACCGAGACGATCTGGTCGTGGCCGGGACTGGGACGGTTGTTCGTGGATGCCAATTTTAAACGTGACTATCCGGTCGTCCTGGCCGGTTTTGTGATCGGCGCTGTCGCGGTCATTCTCGGCAACCTGCTCTCGGACATTTTTTACGGCATCGTCGATCCGCGCGTCCGGTTTAGCTAGTAAAGGAACAGGTATTATGGCAAGCACAATTTCCCTCGAGCAGAATACAAGCGCCCGCGACCGCGCGCGTGCCATGCAGCAGCAACTGGATATCGAGCACGAAGCGCTGGGTTACTGGGATATGGTCTGGTTCCAGTTGAAACGGGACAAGCTGACCATCGCCGCTTTCACCGTGCTCTTGATCCTGGCCCTGCTCTCCTACGGCGCGCCGCTGATCACCAAGTATATCTTGCACACCGACCCCACCAAGGTGGACATCCTCAACAATTACGAGCCGCCCAGCAAAGAGCACTTGCTGGGGATGGACGAGGTGGGACGCGACCAGTTGGCCCGCCTGCTCTATGGAGGGCAGATCTCGCTGACCATCGGCCTCGTCGGCGCGGTGATCACCATGACCGTCGGCGTCTTTTTTGGCGCGATGGCTGGCTTTTTGGGGGGCTGGGTTGACGACGTGATTATGTGGTTCATCAACACCATGTCATCGATCCCGTTTTTGCTCTTTTTGATCGTCGTCTCACAGCTTTTCAAACCGACCTGGTACACCCTGGTCATTTTCATCGCCTTGAACTCCTGGATGGGCACCAGCCGCCTGGTGCGGGGAGAAGTGCTGTCGGTCAAAGAGCGCGATTACATCCTGGCCTCCAGGGCGCTCGGCGTGCCTCAATGGAAGATTATCGCTCGCCACGTCTTGCCCAACGTCGTGCCGATCGTGATCATTTTGACCGCCGGCAGCGTCGGCGGCTTTATCCTCTTTGAAAGCGCCCTGAGCTTTTTGGGCCTGGGCGTGCAGCCGCCCACCGCCACCTGGGGCAACATGCTCACCAAGGCCCAGAGCAACTTTACCCTCGGCCCGCACCTGGTCGTTTTCCCGGGCCTGCTGATCACGACCACCGTCCTATGTCTGTTCTTGATCGGCGACGGGCTGCGCGATGCCCTGGACCCGATGATGCGCGGGCGGTAAACTGGACGGCAACAGTGGATATGAAAAACCGGGTTTCTGACAGAAACCCGGTTTTTATTTGACGCTATGCCGAATTATTGCCCTTTTACCGCTACCAGCCACCACGCCCCGGTACCGGCAATGTTGCTCACCGTCACCATCCTGGTTTCGGGATCGATCGACACGCTTTTCTGGGGCACCCATTGAGGCGACCGTTGTTCCTTGTACAAGATAAACAGGTTGCCCTTGAGTTCATCCAATGAGGCGCCGTTGCTCTTGGCCGACGCGATTTCGTCGTCGGTATAATAAAACATGATCTTGGGACGGAGCATGAACCCATAGCCGGTCTCGCTGGCAGCGTGCATCTCGAGCGCGTACTGCCCGACGGAAACGTATTGCCCCGCCAGATCTTCCGGCATCTGTGGCTGGATCGTCTGCACCGTCATATCGACCTCGGGATCGACAATCCCGCCCGATTTCATCGCAAACACAAAGAGCGTGTCTCCCGAGTCCCGCTGCACAGTGATCTCGATCGGCTGATCGTTCTTTAGGGTAACAAGTCCCTTTTCATCCAGGGCAAATGGTTTGGACGGATCCTTGACCGGAAAATCGCCGCCCGTTTCGCCGGCCTCGTCAGAGCCGGACAGATCGCCGCCGTCACCGCTCTCGTCCGGTACCGCGCACCCAAAGAGCATCGTGCCAACGACAGCCAAAATCAGCAGCCCCCACAAGATGTTTTTCTTGACCATTTACTTTTCCTCCTCTTGAATAGCTTGAACCGTCCACTCGTGGACGTTGTACCATACATTCCACGGCCCCGGATTGATGCCCCCTACCCGCTCGTTGAACACGACGAACTGGCCGGCCACATCCAGCCAACAATACGGTTGATCCTCAAGTAATTGAACCTGAATCTGGCGATAAAGTTGCGCCCTCACATCCTGGTCGCAGGTCGGTTCGGTCTTGGCTCGGACCAGATCGCCTTCGAGTTTGGGGTTGTAATAGGAACAAAAATTGTTGCCCTGGCCGGGCAGATCGTTTGCCGCGCGCCACAAATCGGCATCGTCGGGATTGGCGCCCAGGTTGGCCCAACTGGCCACGACCAGGTCAAAACGCTGCCCAAACAGCACCTCCCAAAAGGCATGCAGGTCGAGGGCGATCACCTCGATCTCGATGCCCACCTCGGCGAGCTGTGCTTTGACCAGATAGGCAATCGTCTCGCGAACCGTGTTCCCGGCATTGGTATAGAGCCGCAGCGTGAGCGACTGCCCATTTTTGACACGGACGCCCGTATCGGGGTTCATCACCCATCCGGCCTGATCGAGCAATTGTCCGGCCAATTCCACGTCGTAGGCGCGCGGCTGCAGGTCGGTATTGTAAGCCCAACTGATCGCCGGCAGCACGTTGGCATCCAGGACAAGCCCCTCGCCTCTCCGTGCGCCGGCAACGATCGCCTCACGATCCAGGGCATGCACGATCGCCTGGCGGACGCGTTTGTCGTTGAGGATCGGATGCTCGCCATGTTCCCGATTCAACGTCCCATCTGGATTCAGGCGTGGCTGCGGATCCTCGGGGTCGCCCAATTGAAAGCCAATAAAATCAACCTCGTCGCTGAGCGATTTGAAAACGACCAACCCCGGTTCCTGTTCGATCTCGTCCAGGTATTGGGGATCGAGTCCGACGGCGACGTCGACCGCACCGCGCTTGAGCATGCGCACCAGCTCGGTCTGGCCGCTCACGATCTGAGCTTGGACGCCATCGAGATAGGGTTCGCCGCGCCAGTAGCGCTCGTTGCGGATCAGCGTCACATGATCGCCGCGCACCCACTCGCCCAACCCAAATGGCCCGCTAAAGGCCGTTGGCCTGCTGTTAAATTCGTGATCGGCCAGCCCGGACACGTCAAAAGCGTCAATCCGCCCCGTGGTGTCCGGCCCGACCGCACCGGCCCCGTCGCCAGAAACAAAAACGTGCTGGGGAACCCA
>JAFGJF010000197.1 GCA_016929205.1 Anaerolineae bacterium | reverse complement strand
GACCATGGTGAACTGCTCGGGTCGCACGGCCTGTACTGCAAAAACTTTATGGCCGCAGAAGAGATATACAACATTCCCTTGATCGTCGCTGGCCCCGGCATAGCCCAGAACGTGGTCACCAAGGCCCGCGTTGGCTCGCACGACCTCTGTCCCACGCTGCTCGAACTTGCCGGATCCGAGCCGTTCGACGTTCCAGATTCAGCGTCGTTTGCATCTTTGCTGCCCAACCCGTTGGCCCGAGAGCCCGAGTTCACCACCGGCTTTGCCGAGTATTTTGGAGGCCGGATGCTGCTCACCCAGCGCATCGTGTGGGATGGCGGCTGGAAATTTGTATTCAACGGCTTTGATTTTGACGAACTGTACAACCTGGACGACGACCCTTACGAAATGAACAACCTGGCAGAACATGCTGATTGCCAGGATCAACTCAAAGCAATGACAGCTCACATGTGGCGCACCGTGCGCGACACGAACGACCGCACCCTCTACAACTCGCATTATCCCATTATGCGCGTCGCGCCTTACGGGCCAATGATTTTGACGGATGACTGATTCGTTCAATACAGGAGAAAACCGAATGAGCCATATCGAGCACAAGCGGAACAAGCCCAACATCATTTTCATCATGGCCGATGATATGGGCTACGGCGACCTGGGATGTTATGGCGCAACCAAAATCCAAACGCCCAATATGGATCGGCTGACCCGGGAAGGGATGCGCTTTACCGACGCGCACTCTTCGGCCGCCGTGTGCACGCCCAGCCGCTACAGCGTGATCACCGGACGCTATTGCTGGCGCAGCCGCCTCAAAAAGTGGGTGCTGTGGGGTTTTGAGCCGCCCTTGATCGAACCGGCCCGCCTGACCGTCGCCTCGATGCTCAAGCAACAAGGCTACGCCACGGCCGCGATTGGCAAATGGCACCTCGGCCTGGAGTGGAAAACAAAGGACGGCCTGATTCCGCTGCCCGATGGCTGGAACGTCGACTATGCGGCCGGCGTGTCCGGCGGGCCGCTCGAATTGGGGTTCGACACCTGCTTTTGCATCACCGGCTCGCTGGATATGGCCCCCTACTGCTTTATCGAGGACGACCACACCGTCGGCATTCCCACCGTCGAAAAACAGCCCTACAATCCCCAGCAGCGAAAGGGATTGATGGCCCCGGATTGGGATGACCAGATCGTCGACGTCCGCTTTACCGAAAAAGCGGTCGAATTCATCGACGCCTGTGTCGTGCGAGACCCCGAGCAGCCCTTTTT
Organism: Anaerolineae bacterium; assembly: GCA_016929205.1. The sequence continues at coordinate 7,365 of JAFGJF010000197.1, read as the reverse complement.
CCTCTACCTGACCCCGTCTGCGCCGCACCGGCCGTGCATCCCGCCCGATTTCGTGCAAGGTGCGAGCCAGGCCGGCGCGCGCGGCGACATGGTCGCCCTGGTGGATTGGATGGTCGGCCAGATCGATGAGACACTGGCACGCCACAACCTTGTCGACGACACGCTGATCGTGGTCACCAGCGACAACGGCGCACGCGCAGTCAATTACGACGGCCAAGATTATGGGCACAAATCAAATGGCAACCTGCGCGGGCAAAAGGCGGATATTTGGGACGGCGGGCACCGCGAGCCGTTTATCGCCCGCTGGCCCGCCCACATCTCGCCCGGCTCGACCAGCGACACCCTGGTCTGTCTGTCAGACTGGATGGCGACCTGCGCCGACATCGCCGGTTTCGAGCTGCCCGCCGGCGCCGCCCAGGACAGCTATAGCATCTTGCCGGCATTGCTGGGCAAGACAGGCGGCGAGCCGGTGCGCCAGGCCCTCGTCCACCATTCCGGTGACGGGCTGTTTTCCGTCCGGCAGGGCCAATGGAAACTGATCCTGGGGCTGGGTTCTGGCGGCTTTAGCGAGCCCAAGCATATCGAGCCGCTTCCCGGCGGCTCGGCCGGGCAATTGTACAACATGAACGCCGACATGGGAGAAACGGGGAACCTGTGGGCCAACCACCCCGATATCGTCGAAACCATGGCCGCTCTCCTTCACACCTACCAGGAACAAGGCTACAGCCGTCCCGGTGCGCAGGCATAGGACGATGGACAGACAGGCAGCGACTACGAGTCCCGATCTCAGCCCGTACCTTGGCCGCTGGGTGGCAACCGTCAGGGGGCGCGTCGTCGGTGTGGGCAACAGCGAGCAAGAAGCAACATACCTGGCAAAACGAAATCGACCAAAGGAAATGCCTCATACTTTCCTGGTTACGCCTGACGTCCAGATTGCCCGGGCGATCGAACACTATCCCTTGATCATCCGCGTGTTTGACATGGTCAAAGAAACGCCCATCTATCTCGTCGGTGGCAGCGTGCGCGATTTGCTGTTGGGAAAAAAGACGCACGATCTCGATTTTGCAGTCGACGGAAACGGGCTGACCATCGCCCGGCAGATCGCCAACCAGCTTGGCGCCGCCTACGTTGGCATCGATCGCGAGCGCCGCACGGGACGCGTTGTCTTGCCCACCAAAAACGAGGCAACGACCTACATCGACGTGGCCTCCCTGCGCGGTCAGGACCTGCAAGCCGATCTGCACGATCGAGACTTGACGATCAATGCCATTGCCCTGGAACGCCAAACCGGCGGCACCTGGCACATCATCGATCCTCTGAATGGGTGCCAGGATTTGTCGGCCGGCATCTTGCGCGCCACGTCATCCAGCAGTTTTACCAACGATCCCATACGAACCTTGCGCGCAGTCCGCATGCGCTCCCAATTTGGGTGCACGATCGACCCTCAAACTCGGGATCAATTGTCTGCAGCGGCGTCCTTGCTACAGCAAACCTCCCAGGAACGAATACGCGACGAATGGTTCAAAATCCTGGCCTTGCCGGGTGCAGCACAAGCCCTTGAAGAACTATACGTTGTAGGGCTGCTGCACCAGATTGTACCGCCATTCGCCTGCCCCGTGGAGCGCGCCGGGCCACTATCGACCGGCCTTCCCGACAGGCTGAAAGATGCCCTGGCTGGTGTGCGCGCGATTGAACACCTCCTGGCGTCCATACAAGCGCCAGGTGCGTTACCGATTCCACGGCGGCTCCACAACCTGGCGCCGCAGATTCAGCAAAGGGTTGATACGTCGATCTGTGACGAACGCACACACCTGGCCCTGCTCAAATGTGCGGTCTTGATGCACAACATTGGCGACGCATCCCCTCTGACTCGCGCGCGTGCTGTGCCAGAAGACTCGGCTCAAATCGCCGCCGGGCTCGGCAAAAAATGGCATTGCAGCAACCGCGAGATCGACTTGCTGCGCGTCTCCATTGCATCCTATCCCCGCCTGGGCGCGCTTGTGACCGAACCGGCACTGACGCGGCGAATGATCTATCGTTTTTTTCACGACATAGGCGAGGCCGGCATCGATGCCCTGTTCATCGCCCTGGCCGTTCATCTTGCCCGCACAGACACCTCCCCGGACCAGGCGTGGCAAGCCCTGATCGAAACAGCAACCGAATTGCTCGTGGCGTATCACGATCGCAGAACCGAGATCATCGATCCCCCAGATTTGCTTTCAGGCCACGATCTGATAAACTATGGCCTGGCAGCGCCTGGACCCCGGGTCGGTCAACTGCTTGATGCACTGCACGAAGCACAGGCTGCTGGTGAGGTCCATACGCGAGACGAAGCGCTTGGCTACGCACGAACCTGGCTCGACGCGTCCAGTTCATCCAAACATTGAGAAAGGACTCATATGACTCAAAAAACGATTACCATTGTCTCCGGACTACCTCGCTCGGGCACGTCAATGATGATGAAAATGCTCCATGCCGGAGGTATGGATGTCCTCACGGATGAAATCCGAACGGCCGACGAAGACAATCCCAAGGGTTACTATGAATTCGAACGCGTCAAGCAGCTTCCAGAGGACACGGCCTGGCTGCCGGATGCGGAAAACAAAGCGGTGAAAGTGATTTCAGCCCTCCTGCTCAAGCTGCCATCCGACTATAATTACAAGGTCATCTTTATGCGCAGAAACATTCAAGAGATCCTGGAATCACAAAGACGCATGTTGATTCGACGTGGAGAACCTACCGACAGGGTCAGCGACGACAAGATTGCCCTGGCGTTTCAAAAACACCTCGAACACGTCGAAAGCTGGCTGGATGAACAGCCCAATATCGAGGTGCTTTACGTGGACTATAATGCCACTTTGCGATATCCTGCCCATAGCATTCAACTTGTCGATCGTTTTTTGGGATCTGTGTTGGATACGCAGAAAATGGCCCGGGTCATCGATCCCGCTCTGTATCGACGGCGAGGATGATGGCCGCCAACGATGCAAGAACACGATCTGAGAAATGGATGTGACGCTTGGATCCGTTTGACAATAATCGAATAGAGGTTATAATAGGGTGGTTCTCTCCTCCAATGATGGGGGAACGCGGAAGGCTCCGCATCATAACCTGGAGACCGTGGCGTCCCCAAATACGTACAGGAGAGAAAAGAGTTTTATGCGCATTGCCATAGACGCTCGTCTTGGATATTACATTCAAGGGGGCATCCCCCAGTATACACGCAATCTGATATATGCCCTGGCTTCCATCGACCAGGAGAATTCATACTTTGTTTTTCAGCGCCAGGCTGACCACAGTACGTTGATCTCGCAGCAGAATTTCCGGCGCGTTTCTTTGTGGACGCCATCACATCACCCTTTGGAACAGTACTTGCTTAGCATCGAGCTGTTGATGCAAAGCACCCTTGATGTTATCCATTGGACGGATTTTATCCCGCCCTTCCGCTATCGCCGCCCAAACGTCATCACCGTTCACGATCTGCACTTTCTGCTCTATCCCCACTTTCTCACCCGAGATAGTGCGAGATACTATGGGCTGATCGATCGCGCCGTTCGCCGTGCCAGTCACATCATTGCCGTTTCAGAAGCGACCAAACAAGATCTGGTACGCCTGACGGGGACGCCAAAAAACAAGATCACGGTAATCTATGAAGCAGCGGAATCTATTTACTTTCCCATTCAAGATCAGGAAGCCATTGAACAAATCAAACAAAAACACCACCTGGCAGACCAATACATCCTTTTTGTTGGCACCATCGAACCGCGCAAAAATCTCAAAACGTTGATTCGAGCCTTTGACATCCTGCTCAAAAACTACAAACCTCAAGTCAATCTGGCCATCGTCGGGAAACCAGGATGGCTTTACGAAGATGTATACCAGCTTGTCGAAGAATTGGGCCTGCAGGATTCGGCCAAATTCCTGGGACATGTCCCGACGGCCGATTTGCCACTGTTGTACAATGGCGCAAAAATGCTCGTTCTGCCTTCTTTTTACGAAGGTTTTGGGCTTCCTCCCCTGGAGGCGATGTCGTGTGGCATTCCCGTCGTGGTTTCAGATACCTCGGCCATGCCCGAGGTCGTTGGTGACGCAGCCTTGCGCGTCGATCCAGAAGACACAGAAGGGTTCGCAGTCGCCATGTGGCGCTTGTTGTCCGACCAAGACTTGCATGCAGACATGATTGCCAAGGGAACAAAACGAGCCCAAGCCTTTTCCTGGCAGCGAGCTGCCCAAGAAACACTAGACATCTATAGCAAACTTGCCAAGAGGTAAGCCGTTTGCGTATCCTTGTTTTGGCACCGCAATTGCCTTATCCGCCTCACCAGGGCACCAGTCTCCGAAATTTTAACCTCGTTGCGGGGCTGTCACGTCGACACCACGTTCACCTGCTCTGTTTCACGACGCCTGAAAGCCGTCTCGACCAGATTCAGCCGCTGCGAGAGGTATGCGAAAGCATCGACACCGTTCCGCAGCCGGCGCGCACGACGAGCCAACGCCTGTGGACCACCCTGACATCTACCTTGCCGGATATGGCGCATCGTTTGGCCTCGCCCGCTTTTGATGAAAAACTGCGGCAAAGCCTCACCCGTCACACTTTTGATATCATCGAGTTCGAGGGCATCGAGATGATCCCCTATTTGCGCACCGTTCTCGAATGTCCAAAAAAGGGATCCCCCCACATCATTTTTGACGACCATAACGCCGAGTACGTGCTGCAAAAACGCGTCTTTGAGTCGGATATCGTTCGCCCACCGCGCTGGCCCGGGGCAGTTTATTCCTTCATCCAGTGGCACAAGCTGGTACGTTATGAAGCGTGGGCCTGTCGCCAGGTCGATGCCGTCGCCGCCGTGTCTGCCCAGGACGCCGCCGCCCTGCAACGTATCGTGCCCGACCTCGATGTGGCTGTCGTGCCCAACGGCGTAGATATCTCGCTGTACGAATCGTTTGTGCCCGACGAATCCTTTTTGCCGCCGCACAGCCTGGTCTTCACGGGAAAAATGGACTTTCGTCCCAATGTCGATGCCGTGTTGTGGTTTGCGCAACGGGTTTTCCCGCTCGTGCGCGAACGCGTACCCGATGCGCAGTTCTTTATCGCCGGCCAGCGCCCGCACCGCCGATTGGACTCGATCAAAACAATGCCTGGCATTACCATCACCGGATTTGTTCCCGAGATACTGCCTTACATTGCCGGCGCCGCCGTGTACGTCATCCCGCTTCAAAGTGGAGGGGGAACGCGACTCAAGGTGCTGGAAGCAATGGCTATGCGCCAAGCCATCGTGTCTACATCGATGGGGTGTGATGGCTACCCGCTTACCTCAGGCCGGGAAGCCATCCTTGCCGACGACCCCGCTCAATTTGCGAACAATGTGGTCGTGCTTTTGCACCATCCAGAACGACGCCGGGCGCTCGGTGAAGCAGCATTCCAGTTTGCCCAACAGTACGACTGGGCCAACATCGTGCCCCAACTCGAAGCGATTTATCCGCCAAACGCGAACCCAAAAACATAGAAATGTGCCTCACGTTTCACCTTATATCCCACTGCTCGACCAAATCGGGCACAAAGCGATCCAAATGCCGGCGCAGCCTCAACAGCGCAACGTCCTTGGCCTTGCATTCCAGCATCACGTCGAAATCTCGCAGTCCCTCCGCCGCCTGCAGAAACGCAACAAAGGAAAACGGATCGATCAAATCTGCATGGTGTGATAGACGCGGCTCATAGAGATCGCCGTTTCGATTGGCCAACATCGCCGTGCACGATGAGCTGTAATGAACTTTGGGCGTCTGTTCAGTTGGCCACGTGCTCAGCGCCAACGCCAAAGCATCTCGCAGCGCCATCCCTGGCGTGGGATGGCATAAAAAGTGCAATTGATCGAACACCAGGCGGATGCCAGTTTGCTCATAGATCGCATAGGTATCGCCCAAAGAAAAAGATCGATCGTCATTCTCTAGCACCAGGCGCAGCCTGACCGGTTCGGGCAAAGAGCGATAACGCGCCACAAAACGCGCCATCGACGCCATCTTGTCATCATAGACCCCACCCACATGGGTGACCACCACAGCCTCCCGGCTCAACCCCATCAGGTCGAGCATCCGTACCTGTGCCTGGATGTCAAGTATCGCTTTTTGTGCGATGGCGTCATCCGGTGAATTGAGCACCGCATACGCGCCAGGATGAAACGAGAGGCGCAGCCCGTCCCCGCGCGCGAGATCGCGCGCGATCTCACCCACAGCCGCCAGCTCGGCGGCACACTCGTCGATCTGGTTGTGAAACTGGGGCAGATCGGGGTGCGTGACGTATGGCGCTAGATCGGACGAGATGCGATACATCTGTATCTCGCTGTCGCGCAAATAAACAAAAATGTCGCGCAGATACGCCAGGCTGACCGACAAATGCGGATTATTCTGCCAGCGACGCGTATCATTCGATTTGAGCCCTGCTCGCCCGAGCACCTTGACCGCAAAACCGAGTTTCATCTTGCCCTCACCCATTCTGTAACCCGTCTGCCATCAAGGATAGCACAGAACCGAAAGCAGCGCAACAACACGAACAGTGCGGCAACGATAGGAGCCGGTTGTGCCGCCAGCGCCAAATGCACCCAGCCGTCCGCCATTTTGCATTATAGGAGAATTCGACTATAATACGCGAGATGTACAAGGAGGTACAAAAGGTCGAGTTTTTCTTTTTGTCCTCCAGATTTATTACCCCGTCTCATAAAAGGAGAGAAGAAAAATGCGCAAGATTGTGATCCTCAGTCTCATTCTCGTTATGCTCTTGTTCCCATTGGCTGCATGCACAGGCAGCAAAGAACCCGACTGCAGCAAAGACGACGTATTCTGCGTCGGCCTTGTCACCGATGTGGGCAAAGTCGATGACAAGTCCTTTAACCAGTCCGCCTGGGAAGGCGTCCAGAAAGCCGAAAAGGAACTCGGGGCGATCATCAAGTATATCGAGACCACGGACTCGAAGGACTATGCCAAGAACATCGCTCAGTTTGGCGACGCCAGCTACGATGTCATCGTCACCGTTGGGTTTGGTATGGCCGAAGCAACCGCGATTGCCGGCCCTCAATACCCCAACGTCAAGTTCATTGGCGTTGATCAGTTCCAGGAAGCAATTGTAGACAATGTTGTGGGGCTCAACTTTCCCGAAGATCAGTCTGGCTTTTTGGCCGGTGCGCTGGCGGCAATGATGACCAAAAGCGGCAAGATCGGTGCAGTATTGGGCACGGATGCCGTACCACCGGTGTGGCGCTTTGGCGAAGGCTATCGCGCGGGCGCCCAGTACGTCAACCCCGACATCGAAGTCAACGTCGTCTACCACAACGACGTCGGCTTTGACAAGACTTTTACCGACCCCGAGTGGGG
>JAFGJF010000196.1 GCA_016929205.1 Anaerolineae bacterium | reverse complement strand
TCTCTAGATAGCACGCCTCTTGTTCGAGCGGTGGCAGGTCTACGTCATAGCGGCTAAAGATGCGTCGGTAGGCCGAGCAGCGGCGGATCAGTTCGTCGTGCGCGCCCTGATCAACCAGTTCGCCGCGTCGCAGCACCAGGATCCGGTCAGCCCAGCGGATCTGCGACAGGCGGTGGGTGATGATGAATGTGGTCCGTCCCTTTTGCACCTTGTACATTGCCGCCTGGATTTGATCTTCCGTTGCACTGTCGATGGCGCTGGTCGAGTCGTCGAGAACCAGGATGCGCGGGTCGGTGAGAAAGGCGCGGGCAATGGCAATGCGCTGTCGTTGCCCGCCGGAAAGCGTGACGCCGCGCTCGCCAACCTCGGTATCGTAGCCCTGTTCGAAATGTGTGATGAATGCGTGTGCCTGCGCCTCCCTGGCACAGTGTTCGATCTCGGTCTGTTTAATCTGCTGGCCTACACCAAAGGCGATGTTTTCGCGGATCGAACGGGCAAACAAAAAGATATCCTGCTCGATGGTCGAGATCTGCGAGCGCAGCGAAGCAATGTTCCAATCGCGCACGTCAACGCCATCAACGCGAACCTGTCCTAATGTGACATCATAGATGCGATTGATCAACCGGGTTAACGTCGTTTTGCCGGATCCGGTCTGCCCGACGATGGCAATGGTTTCTCCGGGCTTGGCCTCAAAACTGATGTTTTTAAGCACCGGCGTGCCATTGTAGGCAAAACTGACGTTATCAAAGACCACGTGCCCCCGCATGTCTTGGCTGATCCCCTCTCGGTTCTGGTCGAGTTCGGTTTCCGTTTTGATCAGATCGAGGATACGCCGCGCACCTGCCACGCCGAGTTGCACCAGGGTAAAGGTAAAGATAGAGATAAAGGTCGGGAACTGGAGCAGCCCCAGCAAGCTCATAAAAGCAATGACCTGGCCGATGGTCAGCCCGCCTTGCGTATAGAGAAACAGGGCGTGCATAAACGCTGCGGCAAGCATGATGTAATAAGCCAGCAAGGGTAGATACCAGGCCTGGATCTCTCCCTGGCGGACAGATAGTCTGCGGAACTTGTCTGCGTTTTCGAAAAACTTTTTTTGTTCCTGCTCTTCCTGGGCGTTGGCCTTGACCACCTCGATTCCACTTACTGCCTCGGCCAATCCGGCGTTCATCGTGCCAAACTGCCGGCGTTGTTCTTCAGCCACCGGGTTGAGGCGCCGCGTATAGTCCCAGACCGTCAGTGCCAGGACCAGACAAAAGATCAGCGGCACGATCAACAGTTCGGCGTCGATAGAGGCAATGGCGATGATCGGCATAATCAAGCTCATCAGCGATGACAGGATCAGCCGCAAGCCGGGGCTGAACATAAAGTTGAGTTGACGCACGTCGTTGGTGGCACGGGCCATCAGATCGCCGATCCGCTGGCGGCTGTGAAAGGTCAGGCTTTTGCCGAGCAAGCTGATGTACAACTCTTCCCGGGCATCGCGTTCGAGCCTCTGGGCAACAAACTCGGTGAATACGCCGCGCAGCATATTTACTGCCGCTGTTCCCAGGCGTAGACCCAGCACGATCAACGACAAGGTGACCAACCTGTTCAGACTGCGGTCCGGGCTAAACACGTGATCCACGGCCTGGCCCATATAGATCGGCGCCCGGCTGCCCAGCCAGTTAGAGAGGGCTGCCATGGCGATCCCCAGCAGGGGCAGCAGCGGGTAGCGCATCGTATGTGAGACGATCCAGCGCACTGCTCCCGAACGGTTGTAGTGATATTCATTCTCAACCACAAACTCACGTTTGGGCCGGCCTTTTCGTTGCGGCGCGGTTCCGGCAGGATTCGTTTTCTTCAACACCTTTTGTTCCGGCATCATTTCTCCCCTAGAACAAGTGTACCCCGACTATGCCTAGATGTCAATTTCGATCATGGTTGAATCGAATGGACGATGTGTGCGTTTGGTGTTATAATAGGGTGAGAGAAGGTAGACCATACAGTAACAACTTGAGTTGAGAGAACAGAATGGCACAATACAAATATCTCTGTCGTCCGTGTCCTCCCCAAACCCGTGCGCAATGCATTCAAGAATCCAAACTGACTCCGGCGACCAAGCGCGCGGTAGCGCGTGCGTTCGAGTCCCAGCGTGATACCCAGGACATGTGGGATATGCTGCAGCCCAACTGCTTGTTATTGCGACGCGAGCAGGCATCTGCGACCGCCTCCCAGCCTCGAAAAGGTGGTTTGCTGGATCGTCTCAAGCGTGGAGAAGAACCTGCTGCGCCGGAGGCTCCGGCCGTTCGCGCCGAGAAACCTCAATCTGCCGAGAAGCGGGGCCGGTCTACGACAGAGCTGGGCACAGCGCCCTTTGAGCAAAAACCACGTCCTTCTACGGCTGAGCGTCTCCAGCCAACGAGTCAGGCAGCGCAAGTGGGGCAGGAAAAGGGGGCCGAACCACCACAAGAAGAAGAGATTGAGTCGATCCTGGAGCAAGTGATTCGTTACCCCAAGGCCGTGCGTCCAAAAAGGGTTGCTGAGGCCAGGCCAGGGCCTCGGATGCTTGTGTCCCGGGTGAACGGACATCGTATTCTGCTTCCTCAAGATGGCGAGTTTGTGTTGGGGCGTTTTGATCCCAGTGCCAAGGCCGTTCCCGATGTCGATTTGAGCTTTGAGAACAGCCAGGCTCAAGGTGTGTCACGTTGCCACGCCAAGATCGTAGCTTATCAGGGACAATACGTGATCGAAGATCTGAGAGGCAGCAACGGCACCTCGATCAATGACCAGACGCTCGAACCGGGCAAGATGCACACCCTGACCATTGGTGACGAAGTGTGGTTCGGGCTGTGTTCCTTTTACTTTGACATTGTGCCGGCTCTGTGGCGAATGCCTCTTTCGCACGGGCAGTGTTTCCTGTACGTCACCTATACGGGTCGCTATTTCCCCATACCGGACAAAGACGCGATCCTCATCGGTCGCGCCGATGCCAGCCTGGAGGCGCAGCCGGACATTGACCTCGGTAATGAAGCGGCAGCGGCGGGTACGGTATCCCGGCGACACGCCAGGTTGATCCGGCAGGGCGAACGATTCCTGATCGAAGACCTGGGGAGCACCAACCGCACCAAGGTGAACGGCAAAAGGATATCCCCCGAATCTCCAGAACCTATCTATCCTGGGCAGCATCTGTGGCTAGGGGGGTATACGTTGGCCTTTGATGTCATTGAGAAATTTGTCATCACTTCGGTTTAGATTCTCAAGCCTGTGAGATGGTTTTATCCCCGAGTTCGACCAGGATACAATTTGTACATACAAAACCATAGAGGAGAAAAATATGTTACTTGCCGGCGACATTGGCGGAACCAAAGTCAATCTGGCCCTTTTTTCTGCTGCCAGGGGCGCGCGCGAGCCGGTCATCGAGGCCAGTTTTCGCAGCACACGGTACGACAGTCTGGAGGCGATCGCCCGTGAATTCTTGAGCGGCGTCCACATACACGCGCAAGCCGCTTGTTTTGGCGTCGCCGGGCCGGTGGTTGGAGGCCGGGCCACGATCACCAATTTACCATGGGTGATTGATGCCCGCCAGCTTGCCAGTGACCTGGGTTTATCGGCCGTCCATCTGTTGAACGACCTCGAATCGATCGCCAACGCGGTGCCGATCTTGCAGACTGACGATGTGCAAATTCTGAATGAGGGCCAGGTCGAACCGGAAGCCGCGATCGCCGTCATCGCTCCGGGCACCGGCCTGGGCGAAGCCTTTTTGACCTGGAATGGTGCACGTTACCTGGCGCACCCTTCCGAGGGCGGGCACACCGACTTTGGTCCGACTGGCGACCTGCAAATCGGCTTGCTGCAGTATTTGCTCAAGAACTATGATCATGTCAGTTATGAGCGCGTCTGTTCTGGCCTGGGGCTGCCCAACATCTATGCCTATTTGAAGGACAGCGGCTATGCTGACGAGCCTGCCTGGCTGGCCGAACAACTGGCGGCGACGGACGACGTCAATCCGGTTATCGTCGCGGCGGCATTGGACCGCAGCCGTCCATGCCCGCTGTGTGCCGCCACGCTCGATACCTTTGTCTCGATCCTCGGCTCCGAGGCCGGCAACCTGGCAGTCAAGGTGCTGGCGACGGGCGGTGTCTACCTGGGTGGCGGAATCCCGCCGCGCATCCTGCCCGCGCTAGAGGGGGAGACGTTTATGTCCGCCTTTTTGAACAAGGGACGGTTCCAGAATCTGCTGAAACGCATGCCGGTGTACGTGATCCTCAATCCCATGGCCCCGCTGATGGGCGTAGCGGCATACGGACTGGAGCGAATGGGGTAGCGGCAGTGCGTCAAAAGCTATCGTTGCATCCTTGGAGGATGCTATGACGCGTTTCCCTCTCTTGCAAACCAAACTCTATATCCCTCCTCTGCGCTCCGACCAGGTGCCCCGCCCACGTTTGATCGCCCGGCTCGATGCCGCCTTTGGCCAGGCCGTCTTTGCCCGTCGCCTGACTCTCATCTCCGCCCCGGCCGGATTCGGCAAGACGATGTTGGTGGTGGAGTGGGTTGCAAGTTGTAGGATACAAGGTGCAGGTTACAAGTCAACAGATGCAAGCGACAGCGGGAGCCAACAACCAGCAATCTTTAGCCCTCGACTTTCAACTCGTTTTGCCTGGCTCTCGTTGGATGAGGGCGACAACGACCCCGTTCGTTTTTGGCGCTACGTCGTTACTGCTCTGCAGACCGCCTGGCCGGACCTGGGCGAAGTGGCGCTGGTTATGCTGCAAGCACCCCAGCCGCCTCCCATCGATGCCTTTCTCACTGCCCTGATCAACGATATCGCCAGTCGAGCCGATCTCACGGCTGTCATCCTCGTCCTCGACGACCTGCACCTCATCACCGAGCGCCAGGTGCACGGCGGGCTGACTTTTTTGCTAGACCATTTGCCGCCGCAGATGCACCTTGTGATCACCACTCGTGCCGACCCACCGCTGCCCATTGCCTCCCTGCGAGCGCGTGGGCAGTTGACCGAACTGCGCCAGGCCGACTTGCGTTTTACGGATCAAGAAACGGCAGCCTTGTTGATCGATCTGCCCCTGTCGCCGCAGGATATGGCGGCGCTGGGCCAAATCACCGAAGGCTGGGTAGCAGGACTGCAGATGGCCGTGCTCGCTATGCGTTCTGGCGGGTTGCCGTCTTTGTCACCCATTCCCGGCGACGAAAACCGCACGGCTCGTTTTATCGCCAGCCTGACCGGCAGTCAGGAGTACATTGCCGACTATTTCACCGACGAAGTACTGGACCGGCAGGACGAGCCGGTCCACCGTTTTTTGCTGCACACCTCGATCCTGGATCGTCTCACTGGCTCGCTGTGCGATGCCGTCACCGGGCAGCGGCAGGGGCGGCAGATGCTCGAACAACTGCGCCAGGCCAATCTCTTTGTCGTGCCCCAGGATGGCGAGCGGCAGTGGTATCGCTACCACCGCCTTTTTGCCGACCTGCTCCGGCGGCGGCTGGACCAGGCCTGGCCCGACCTCGTGTCCGAGTTGCATCGCCGGGCTGGCGATTGGTACGAGCGAAACGGCCTGTTGGCACAGGCGATTGATCATATTCTTTCGGCCCACGATGTCGATCGTGCCGCTGCGTTGATCGAACGGGTAGCTGAAACGACGATGATTCGAGGAGAAACGGCGACGATCCTGAACTGGGTTACCCGGCTGCCCGATGAACTGGTGCGCACGCTGCCCGAATTGTGTCTGTTTTGTGCCTGGTCGCTTTTGTGGAGCGGGCAGGCAATTGATACCGTCGAAGCTCGTCTGTCGCACGTTCAGGATGGGCCGCCGCCATTTCCTGCTCAAGCTATGGCCCTGCGCGCTTATATTGCCATTCTGCGCGGGCAGATGGCGCGCGCGGCCGACCTTGCTCACCGTGCTTTGGCGCAGCTGCCCGAGGAGAGTGCTTTTTCGCGCGGCATGGCGACCTGGAGTCTGAGCGTCTCTAGCCTGGTGAGCGGTGACGCCGCCGGCGGCAGCGCCGCGCTCGATCGGGCGATCGCCCTGTGTCGCGAATCCGGCAACGTGATGGCCAACGTGATGACCTTGTCCAATCTGGCCGAAATGTATGTCCAGCAAGGACAGCTTTACCAGGCGGAAACCGCATACCGACGGGCGCTCGAGTTGGCGACCGATCCGGATGGCCGGCCGTTGCCTATTGCCGGCATGCCTCTGATCGGCCTGGGTGATCTGTATCGAGAGTGGAACGATCTCTATACGGCGGCCACTTTGTGCAATCAGGGCCTGGCATTCACCGGCAAGTGGAGCCGCATTGGCATCTCTTTTGACGGCTATGTCGCGTTGGCTCGTGTCAGGCAGGCGCAAGGAGACTGGGCCAGTGCGCAAGCGGTGATCCATGAGGCGGCCCGGATCGCTCTTGCTTCCGATGTCACCGACCTGGATCAAATAGTCGTTGCCATACACCAGGTGCAGCTCGAACTCGCGCAGGGCGGCACTGAAAACGTGCAGACGGCAGCGCGCTGGGCAGCACAGCACAAAGTGAACGAGCGCCAACTGGATCTGCGCCTGAGCGATCAATCTGACCTGCTTTCCCAGCTTTCTCAGCGAGAGCAGATCACCCGGGCTTGGGTACTGATCGCATTGCAGCAACCGGATAACGCGTTGGCTTTGCTCGATCCGGTATTGGCATCGATGCAAGCATCCAAGATCCACTCTACCCGGCGGGCGATTGATCTCTATCTTCTCCGGGCGCTGGCCCTGCAAGCGACGGGCGACACCGAGCAGGCGCTCGGTTTCCTGTCGCAGGCCCTGTCGCTCGCCGCTCCAGGTGGGTACGTGCGCATTTTCCTGGACAAAGGCGCGTTGGTGGCGCAGTTGCTCTACCGGGCAGTTGAGCGGGGGATCGCGCCGTCCTACGCGAGCGTGCTGTTAGCTGCCTTTGAGGCTGAAATGGCAAAGCAAGCCGGCGTGTCTGCCGGAAGCAGTGCTGAACCCACACAGACGTTGCTGGTCGAGCCGTTGAGTGAGCGCGAAGTCGAGGTCCTGCACCTCATCGCCGAGGGATTGTCCAATCGTGAGATCGCGACGCGGCTGGTGATCTCGTTGAGTACAGTCAAAGGCCACACTGCCAACATCTATAGCAAGCTCGGCATCCACAGCCGGACCCGGGCCGTCGCCAGGGCCAAAACCCTGGGTATTCTGGCTTGACCTCTTTTCCTCCAAATCCTTTTCCAGTACCCCAACAGACCTTTTGGCTCATCACAACCATACCATTTATCGGGTATCATAGAAATCGACAAGCAACCTGTTCTGTTTCGAGGAAACGCATGATACCCATCCCGGATCGCCCCGTCATCTATCAGATCGAGACTGCCGGCAAGCTTAACCAGCAGTGGAGTGGCTGGTTCGATGGCCTGTCCATTGCCATTCACCGTGTTGGCGATGGCATCTACATCACCCGCTTTACCGGTCCGGTCGCCGATCAGGCCGCCCTGCGCGGCATTTTGTGCAAGATCTGGGATCTCAACTTGACGGTTCTATCCGTTTCCCGATGTGATGAATCGAAAGGAGTCTGAAATGAATACAACCTTGCGGGAACAGTCACGTGCCGTCCTCGCCTTTGGCGAACTGGAAGGTCAGCAGCGTCTGTTGGCGGGAGGCAAAGGCAGCGCGCTGGCCCGTCTCTACCGGGAAGGGTACCCCGTGCCCGATGGGTTTGTCATCTTGCCCGATGGGTTTGCCGGCGACGAGCTCAAATCCGGTGTCTGGGAGCAGGTGCAGGATAACCTGGCTCGCCTGCGAGTGGGGGGCGATCGTGTCGCCTTTGCCGTGCGTTCTTCAGCGTTGAGTGAGGATTCAGTGCAGGCCTCTTTTGCCGGCGAATTCGAGACGGTGCTTGACGTGCACACCGACGATATGATCCGAGAGGCGATCCACACGGTGCGCCGTTCGCGGCATAGCGAGCGAGTGCGTACCTACAGCCAGGTCAAGGGCATGGACAGCACGCACCAGGTGGCTGTTGTCATCCAAAAGCTGGTCCGCACTGATGTATCGGGCGTGCTCTTTACTGCCGATCCGGTGAGCGGCAGCCGCGCTCGCATGGCCGGCAACTATGTCTATGGCCTGGGTGATGCCCTCGTTTCCGGCGAGGCCGAGGCTTACAGCTTTACCCTGTCACGTCCCAAAGGACGCTATGACGGCCCGCCGCGCCTGAAACGTTTTGCCCGCCGCCTGTTCCGGATGGCCTTGCGCCTGGAGCAAACCTTTGGCTGCCCACAAGATATCGAGTGGTGCCTCGCCGGCGGCCGGCTGGTCGTGCTCCAGTCGCGGCCGATCACCACGCTACTCGCCGGCGACCCGGCCACCGGGGAGCAGAATGCCACCTTGACCGGCGATTATCTGTGGACCAACATGATCCTGGGCGAAGTCTTTCCCCAGCCCCTGACGCCGGCTGCGTGGTCGGTGTGGCAGGAGGGCTTTTTCAACAAGCTGTCTTTTGGTCGCGTGTCCACAATGGGCAGTATTGCCGGTCGCCCGTATCTCAACTATAGCCTGATGTATGCCTTTATCACCCGCTTTATGGGGCGCTCCGGCAAAGTGATGGATATGATTGGCGACTCGATCGGCGTGCCTCCAGATGGGATCGAGATCCCGCCGTTCGAGGTGCCAATCAGAACGGTGCTTTTGGAGGTGATGCCGCGCGAAATGAAAAACGAGATCGCAAAATCCAGACTCAAAAAGGATCACGACGCGTTTCTGTCGTCCGTTCAGGCGAGCTGTCGCGCGCTGCAACTCGAGATCGCCCGCACCCGGGATAAAGTTGCCTTGATGCCGATCTGGCACCGGCAGATCAAACCCCTATTCGATGACCTGCAATTGCTCCAGGATAGCCTGAACGAAGAGCTGCAAAACCGGACCGGCAAGGCCAAACGCATCCTGGTGACCCTACTGGGCAAAGACAAAGCAGAGCAGCTGCTGGCGACGGTGAGCGGCGACTCGGATCAATTGGCCAGCCTGGGTCCGCTGATGGGATTGCAGCAGTTGAAACGAGGCGAGATCGACCGTGAGACCTACCTCGATCGATATGGACATCGTGGGCCGAATGAGAACGAGTTGGCTGAGCCGCGTCCTTATGAAGCGCCGGGTTGGCTCGACGAGCAGTTGGCCCTGCTTGATGGATCGCCGGCTGACGTTGCTTCCCTGTTGAGCAAGCGGCGTACTGAGTACGAGACTGCATGGTGCGAGATCGAGCGGGTGCTGCCCGCCCGGAAGACACAGGCACTTTGGCGCATTATCAACCGGATCTCGGAGACCAACGCCGTGCGCGAGTGGACGCGCTCCGAACTGACCCGGACGATTGGCACAATCCGCGCCTTGTTTTTGCGCGCCGGCGAGCTGACTGCACTGGGCGATGACGTCTTTTACCTGACCCTGGACGAGGTCGGTGATCTGCTGGCCGCAGACGGCAGGTCGACGGCAGTGGATGCCATCCCTGCTCGGAAAAAGACGCTGGAGGCGTATCGCGCTTTACCTCCGCTGCCGGTGTGGATCCGGGGGCGGTTCGATCCTCTGCAATGGGCGTCCGATCCGGATCGTCGTTTGGATGTGTTCGATCCGACGGCAAGAGTGCCGTCGACTGCTGCTGTTCAGGACGTAGTCCGGGGCCATCCCGGTTCGGCGGGTCGCGTGGAAGGGATCGTCCGCCGTATGGATGGCCCAGAGCAGTGTGCGCAGTTTGTGCCGGGCGAGATCCTGGTGACGAGCACGACCAACGTGGGCTGGACGCCGCTCTTTCCGCGCGCCGCGGCCGTTGTCACCGACATCGGCGCAGCCCTATCGCACGCTGCCATCGTCGCTCGCGAGATCGGCATCCCGGCCGTCGTGGGTTGCGGCAACGCGACCCTGTGCCTCAATACAGGCGATCGCGTCCGCGTCGATGGTGGGAGGGGGATCGTCGAGGTTCTGGAGCGGGCGTAGGCGTTGGAGAGGAAAAAGAGACCGGGGTTTTGACAGGTGGTCTTTACCTGCAAACCCCGGTTTCTCACAAACGACAAGTTGGAGAATGACAATATGCAACAGCAACCCAAACCGTACAAACGAAAGCTGTTATCGCACGAGCGCCGGCCTTTTAGGGGACCGAATGCCAGTGTGGTCCTCAATGTCAGGATCAAGGGCGAGGTCACTGTGAGCGCCCTTCGGGCTGCCGTAAAGCAGGTGCAGCGGCGGCATCGCCTGCTCTCCGCCCGCGTCGCCCTCGATTGCGATGGCACTGCCTGGTTTACATCGGACGGCGCGGAGGAGATCGTCGTCGACGCCGTTTCTCGACGTTCCGGTGAGCATTGGATCGAGGAAACGCTGAAAGCGTATCGCATCCCTTATGAATTCGACCGGCGGCCGCCGCTGCGATTCATCCTACTCCACGGGCCAGAACGGTCCGACTTGGTGATTATGTGTCACCACATGATCTGCGAT
>JAFGJF010000024.1 GCA_016929205.1 Anaerolineae bacterium | reverse complement strand
GGGGTGGCATGCGCCAGTGCGGGGTGATTGCTGCTGCCGGGGTTGTGGCCTTGGACGAGATGATCGATCGCCTGGCGGACGATCATACCCATGCGCGGCGACTGGCGGAAGGCATTGCCCAAGTGCCTGGCGTTGTCGTCGACCTCGAAACCGTGCAAACGGATATCGTCTATTTTGACGTGGTATCGGCGCAGATTTCAGCAGTGCAGTTGATAAACGCCTTGGCGGAACGCGACATTCTGGTGCTGCCTGTGGGTCCGGGGCGAATTCGTGCTGTAACTCACTATGGCATTGAGGCTGCCGATATTGACGAGACGGTCTTGGCCATTCGTGAGATCATGGAGCGCGTAATGTGACCAGGCGGCAGTCGAGTACGAATCGTACAAGCTCAAGTCGTCCAGGTACGAAGCGAAAATCCAGTTCCAGTGTAAAGGCTGCCGGGTTTCGCCTGGATCCTTATTTTGCTTGTTTGATCTTTGCCGGGGCAGGGTTGGGCACGTGGACCCTGCCGACGTGCGTCCGTTTGGCCATTCTTTGGACGATGTTGCTTCTCTTGTGGTTGGTGTATCGAGAGGGGCAGTCAATACGGTTGCGGTACGAGTTCGCCGAGCTTGGGCGCGGCGGCGGGCTTGGGTTGGCGATCTGCCTGCCGTTGCTTGCCCTAACGTATCGACAGTTGATGGTTGCCGTCCCTATCTTGTACGTTGGTGTTTCAATTCCATCGGGTGTGGTGCCTTCTACTGAATCACTTGTCGTCAACGAGGCAGACGTTCTTGGCGCATTCATGTTTGTGTCTTTGGTGTTGGTTGCCCCACTGGCAGAAGGGTTGTTTTTCCGCAACATTCTGCATCGCGAGTTGGGGTTTGTGGTCAGCGCCGGATTCTATGCCATCGCCAACGCGATTTTGTTTTTACCCTCAGCCGATGGGTTCTGGGTCGTATTGCTTGCTGTCTGTGGCGTGGCAACCGTGCTGGGCATTGTGTACGGATTTTTGTACGAACGATATGGCCTGGCGACGTCCATTGTTTGCCATATGACTGCCAACCTGGTTTTGCTATTTGTTCCTGTCGTTTTGCGCATTGTGCTTTGAAATTGGCTTGCCGAAACGGTGTGGTCGTTGAGAAAAAGTAACGCCTGAATGTACAAACTATCAAGGATTAATTATAAACTGTGATGCGTCTCAAACATCTCGGGTTGTTAGGATACAAAACATTTGCCTCCCAGGTCGAGTTTTCGTTTCAGGGTGGCATCACCGCTATCGTCGGCCCAAATGGAAGCGGTAAATCGAATGTGGCGGATGCCATTCGTTGGGTTCTGGGAGAACAGAGCTTTTCTTTGCTGCGTGCCAAGAAAGGCGAAGATATGATCTTTTCCGGCAGTGCCAAACGCGCGCGGATGGGCATGGCCGAGGCGACATTGACCCTGGACAATGCTGATAACTGGCTGCCGGTTGAGTTCAGCGAGGTGACGATTACGCGGCGCTCCTACCGTTCGGGGGAAAACGAGTACTTGATGAATGGCAGCAGGGTGCGTCTGCGCGACATTAGCGATCTGTTGGGCAAAAGCGGCCTGTCAAAGCGCACCTATACGGTTGTTGGTCAGGGGTTGATCGATACCGCATTATCGCTGCGCCCGCAGGAGCGCCGCACCTTGATCGAAGAGGCGGCGGGATTGACGCTGTATCAATCGCGTCGTGCCGATGCCTTGAACAAGCTGGAGGAGACCCAACACAACGTGCTGCGCGTTCACGACCTGATGGCAGAGATTTTGCCTCGGATGAAACAATTGGAACGCCAGGCCGAACGAGCTCAAGAGTACGAGTTGCTCTATAAGGAACTGGAGGATACGCACCGCATCTGGTACAGCTACCAGTGGAGCCGAGGGCGTGAAGAGCTGCAACGGATTCGTACCGTGGCCCGGGTTCAGCAAGAGCGTCTTGACGAGCAGCAGGCGCTTTGCACTGATCTGGGGGCACAAATCACGCAGATTCGCAGCGCGCAGGGCGAATTGCGTCGACAACTGAGCGAATGGCACCGGGCCAGCAGCGTCTTGCACGCGCAATCGGAGACACATCAGCGTGACATTGCCGTTGCCGGAGAACGACGCCGCATGCTCATTCAGCAGCAGGACCAGGTCTCTGCTGAAAGCATCTCCCTGGAGGCCGAGCGTGCCGCACAGGCAGAGCGCGTTTCACAAGCTGAATCCGAGTTGGCAGCCCTATCCGAAACGCTCGATGCATGGCAGGCTCAAGAACGTGATATCGAGCTGCGCCTGTCCCACCATCGCCAGACCGTGGACGCGCTGGTTGCTGCGCAGTCTGCCATACAGGACGAACTTTATGCTTTGCGTACGCAGGTGGCCGATCACGAGAGCAGACAGTCACAGTACAAAGAACGCCAAAACGCGCTGCAAGAGGAACAATCCGTGCACGAATTGGCTCGCCAATCTTGTCAGGAAAAAACTGATGTGCTGCACTTGCGCCTGGCGGCATTGGATGGTAAGCTGCAAGAGGTGGTCAAGGCAGCACAAGAGCTGAAAGCACAGATTGTCAGCGAGGAAGAACGCATTGTCCAGGCGCAGCAGCAGCAGCAAGAGCAACGTGGCCAACTGAATACCGTCGAGCAGCGTCTGGGACGCCTGCGCGAACGGTACGATGTGCTGACGCGGATGCGTGAAGAGGGTGCGGGCCTGTACGATGGCGTACGTAACGTCTTGCAGGCGGCGGGCGAACAGGGGACAGATCGTCTGGCAGGTGTCATTGGCACAGTAGCAGAGGCGATCCGCGTGCCGCGAGAATTGGAGACGGCGATCGAGGTCGCGTTGGGTGGACAACTGCAAGATGTTATCGTGCAATCCTGGAATGACGCGCAAGCCGCGATTGGCTATTTGAAACGCACGCGCGGTGGGCGAGCGACGTTTTTACCATTGGATACGTTGCGTCCCGGTGAACCGCTGCGCACACCGCAGTTGCCGGGCGTGATCGGGCTCGCCAGCGAGTTGGTAGATAGCGATGTCAGGCTGCGCTCGGTGGTAACGTTTTTGTTAGGCCGGACGGTGGTATGCCAGGACCTGCCTGCTGCGCGGCATGCACTTGATCGCATCGAGGGTCATTGTCAAATTGTGACGATTGAGGGCGAAATTGTGCGCTCCAGCGGCGCCGTCACCGGTGGCACCAGGGGAAAAGACAGGCAGAGCGGTATGCTGGCCCGGGAACGTGAGTGGCGCGAGTTGCCTGAACAGGTTCTCAGGTTGGAAACGGTGCAAAAATCGGTTCTGGGTGCACTCGATCAAGCAATAGCGAGAGAAAAGGCTGCGCGTACCAGGATGGACGAGTTGGTGGGAGCCAGGACCAAGCTGGATGACACGCAGCGCACTCTGGTACAAGAGCGCGATCAGGCTCAACGCCAGGTGGATCAATTGGCCCAAGAGATCAAGTGGTCTGTCTCCCGTGTCGAGAGTGTTGTAGGCGAATGGCAAAAGCTGGAAGCCAGGTGCGAGACGCTGCAACAGCAGTTGGTAGGTTTGAACGCGCAGATCGAACGCGTCGAAGCGCGTTTCGCTGACCTGGAAACGCAAATCGAAAACGCCGATGACAGCGCTATCCGCACCCAGTTGGCCGAATGCCGCGCCGAGGGTGCGTTGATGCACCAGGAACAAGCGAGCAAGCAGGCCGAACTGCACAGCTATCGGCAAGGGCTGCGTCAGGTGGAGCAGCGGCTGAACACTCATCGCGAGCGGTCTGAAACATTATCTGCCCAGTTGAGACAAACGGATCAAGATCTGGAACAGGTCCGGCAGCAAGAGAGTGACTTGAGCGCCAAAATTCAGGCCTATACGGACCAGATCGTGCCGGCAGAAACCAAGCTGACTGATTTGGAAGGCCAACAAGCTCGTTTGGAAAGTGCCGAACGCCAGGCACGCACACGACAACAAGACCTGGAGTCTCGTTACAGCCATGTCGGACTCCAGGTTTCCCGTCAAGAGGAACAGATGAAAAATCTGCAGCGCCAGATCGAGGACGACCTGGGTCTGGTGGCCCTGGATATGGGAGACGATTTGTCGGGCCAGCCGCTATTGCCTTTGGGTTCGCTCGTTTCTTCACTGCCTCAAGTCGATGTCTTGCCAGAGGGATTGGAAGATCAGATCCACGCGCTCAAACGCCGGCTGCGCCGTCTTGGCGCTGTCAATCCCGATGCGCCCCAAGATTTTCAACAGGTCAGCGAGCGTCACGCTTTTCTCTCGTCCCAGGCTGCTGATCTAAAGCAGGCATCGGAACAGTTACACCAGGTCATTGCTGAATTAGACGCCGTGATGGAGCGCGAATTCAATCTCACGTTCAAAGCGGTTGCTCGAGAGTTCAAAAATCATTTCACCAAGTTGTTCAACGGCGGCTCAGCACGCTTGCAGTTGACCAACCCGGATGATTTGATGACGACCGGGATCGACATCGTTGCTCAGCCTCCGGGCAAGCGACAGCAAGGGTTGGCCTTGCTGTCCGGCGGTGAGCGGGCATTGACGGCGGCGGCGTTGATTTTTAGCATTTTGACGATCAGCCCGACCCCATTTTGTGTTCTCGATGAAGTGGACGCTGCGTTGGATGAAGCCAACGTCGGCCGTTTTCGATCGGTGCTGCAGTCGCTTGCCGAACAAACCCAGTTTGTTATTATCACCCATAATCGCTATACCATTGAAATTGCTGATATCGTGTATGGCGTTTCGATGGGTGATGATGGCGTATCTTGTGTCATTTCGCACCGGATGAAGGATTAGGCTGTTGGAAATACTGTCTTTTGGGAGCGAGCATTGCCTGAATTGCCCGAGGTAGAGACGATTGTTTGTGAATTGCGCCCGCACTTGGTCGGGCGAACGATCGTATCGGTCAAGGTCGATTGGGCAAAGACGATTGACGAACCAAGACAAGACATCCCCCGTTTTTCTTTGGGTGTCATCGGGCGTCAGGTCGTTGGCGTGTGGCGGCGTGGCAAGTTTGTCGTGATTCGTTTGGATGATGGGATGAGCCTGGTCATTCACCTGCGGATGAGCGGGCGATTGCTCTTGAAAGCGAGGGGGCCATCGAAACACTTGCGCGTGCTGTTTGCTTTTTCGGATGGCAGCCATCTCTATTTCTACAATCCTCGCAAGTTTGGCCGCATCTGGTTGGTTGACGATGTTGAAAAAATAGTTGGCGACCTGGGCCCCGAGCCGCTTTCCGATTCGTTCACGGCAGAGGTTTTAGCTGAACGGATGCGCGGGCGGCGAGGTATGATCAAGCCGCTGCTTCTCAATCAGCGTTTTATCGCTGGGTTGGGCAATATCTATGTGGATGAATCCTTGTTTCGAGCGGGATTGCATCCGCAGCGACCTGTTGATACGCTAGTGCGAGATGATATCATTCGATTGCATAGCGCGATCCAAGCTGTGCTCCGCCAGGCGTTGGACCATCACGGCACGTCTTTTGATGGCGTGTTTATCCGTCCTGAAGGAGAACAAGGCCGGCAGCAAGAAGGATTGGCCGTATATCAGCAAACAGGATTGCCCTGTGTGCGCTGTGGTTCGCCCATTCAAAAGCGTGTCGTTGGAGGCAGAGGAACGCACTTTTGCCTCAAGTGCCAGCCTCTAGTCTGCAAAGATCTGTGATTTTTCCATTCTCAGACTGATGTACAGGGGCTTGATCCACTGTGTCAGAGAGGCGACGGAAATATAATCGATGCCAGTTTCGGCAACGGCACGTACGTTGTCCAAAGTAATTGGACCCGCGACCTCCAACGGCACACGTCCGGCGACCCACTTGACGGCATCTTGAATATCTTGTACAGACATACCGTCGAGCGTGATGCGATCCGGTGCCAGGGGGAGGGCTTCGTCCAACTCTTCCCAGGTTTGCACTTGAACCATAATCTGCAAGTCGGTGTTTCGTTGGCGAGCTTGTTTCATCGCTGCGGTAATGCTGCCCGTAATCGCGATGTGGCTGTCACGGATGAATACCATATCGTCCAGTTGGGCGCGATGAACGCCACCGCCGCCAATCTGAACGGCTTGCTGGTCAATCATCCGCAAACCTGGCGCGGTCTGTCTGGTGCTGAGGATGATGGCATTTGTGCCCTGTACGGCCTCGACATATTGGCGTGTCAGGGTTGCAATGCCAGACATGCGCTGCACAAAGTTGAGTGCCGTTCTTTCGGCAGTAAAGACGCTTACAGCAGGCCCAACGACGGTTGCCAGTTCGTCGCCGGCCTCGATGGTCTGCCCGTCGGATTTGAGGGGGACAAATGCAATTAGAGGATTTACACGGTTAAATACCTGTTCGACTACCTGTATGCCCGCCAGAACGCCAGCGCTTTTGGCGACAAGGGTCCCCCGGGCAATGACATTGGCAGGCAATATCCACATACTGGTCACATCGCCGTGTCCTACGTCTTCTTCTATCGCGCTTTCGATAATGGGCCAGAGTTGTTCTTTGTTCATCGTCTCTCCCGTTTTCTGATTGTTATCGAACACTGTGTCGAGCTAACGCCCGAGTTGGTCACAAGGTGCGCTATTTGCCCGAAATCGATCAGCCTGTCGCGTTGTTTTTGACCTCAAACCCCCGTTTTATTATACCATAATTTTGCTCTAGAGAGGACCTTTTTCCCCAATTTGACTTGGTTTTGATTTTGTATTATAATACCAGTGATGTTTCATTGATGCATCAATGAAACATCACTGGTAAAGGTTTGCTAACAAATCATTTAGGAGGATTTTGCAGTGGCAACTGTTCCTGGAATCAAGCCCCATGGGGGCACTTTGGTCAATTGTGAATTGCGCGGCGTGGCGCGCGAAGGAGCGCTGGAAAAGGCAACGTATTTACCCAAGCTGTGCCTTTCGTCAGTGAGTGTTTCCGACGTCGAGATGCTTGCGATTGGTGCGTTCAGCCCGCTGATGGGGTTTATGGGCAAAGCAGATTATGACAGTGTCGTCGAATCAATGCGTCTTGCGAGCGGACTGGTTTGGTCGATCCCCGTGACCTTGCCGGTAAGCACCGAGTTTGCAGATAGCATTCAGGAGGGTGACGAGATCGCGCTTTACCAGCCTACAGAGGACGGCGATCATCTGTTGGGCACCATGCACGTCGACGAAAAATATACCTATGATAAAGAGCGCGAAGCACGCGAGGTGTACAAGACCACCGAAGATGCGCATCCTGGCGTCGCTCGCGTCTATGCACAGGGTGATGTGTTGTTGGGTGGCCCGATCACGATGCTCAATCGCCCGGTGGACCGTGAATTTCCCGAATTCCGATACGATCCGATCCAGGCGCGGCGAATGTTTGCGTCAAATGGGTGGCGGCGAATCGTCGGTTTCCAGACACGCAATCCCATCCACCGAGCACACGAGTATATTCAGAAGGCGGCGCTGGAAATCGTCGATGGGTTGTTCTTGCATCCACTGGTCGGCGATACGAAAAGTGACGACATTCCTGCCGATGTACGGATGGAGAGTTACCAGACGATTTTACGCGATTATTATCCGGCCGACCGCGTGCTGTTGGGTGTTTTCCCGGCGGCGATGCGTTATGCCGGGCCGCGCGAGGCAATTTTCCACGCGTTGTGCCGCAAGAATTACGGCTGTACGCATTTTGTCGTTGGTCGAGACCACGCCGGTGTGGGTAAATACTATGGTACCTATGATGCACAGTATATTTTTGACGAGTTTGAGCCGGAAGAGATCGGCATCACGCCGTTGTTCTTTGAGCATGCGTTCTTTTGCCGCAAGTGTGATGCCGTTGTTACGGCCAAGACCTGCCCGCATGGCAAGGATAGCTGGTTCTTTTTGAGTGGCACCAAGGTGCGCGAAATGTTGGAACGCGGCGAAGCACCTCCGCCCGAGATCACGCGGCCCGAAGTAGCACAGATCTTGATCGACGGTTACAAAGCACTGCGAGGCGAATAAGAATGTCTTTCAAAAAGCTGTTTGTCATTGGTCTGGATTGCTTTGATCCGACATTGGTTTTTGATCAGTGGCTAGATGATCTGCCCAACCTGAAAACGTTGGCTGCTCGTGGTGTCTATGGCCGGCTTGAGAGCACGATCCCGCCGATCACCGTGCCGGCATGGACGTGCATGCTGACGGGTAAAGATCCAGGACAGCAGGGATTTTATGGTTTCCGCAATCGAGCGGACTATTCCTATGCTCAGATGTCGATGGCAACTGCGGACAAGATCCGTTTTCCGCGAGTGTGGAATCGTGTCTCTGATGCGGGGGGCAAAGTGATTGTGGCCGGCGTGCCACAGACTTTTCCAATCAAACCAGTCAACGGGATTATGGTGAGCAGCTTTCTGACGCCCAGCACGGCAAGCGCGTATACACATCCGCCAGAGTTTAGGGACGAGATCCAGAACGTGGTGGGTGACTATATGCTCGACGTATCTGACTTTCGCACCAACGACAAGGTGCGTCTCTTGCAGAACGTCTACCGTATGTCGCGGCAGCGTTTTGACTTGGTAGAACACTTGCTGAAAACACGATCCGATTGGGACTTTTTCATGTTTGTCGATATGGGGCCAGATCGCATCCATCACGGGATGTGGAAATACACCGATCCGCGTCACCCCAAGTATGAAGCAAATAATCCATACCAAAATACGATCCGCAAATACTACCAGTTCATCGACGAGCGGATTGGCCGTCTGCTCGAAAGACTGCCCGACGATGCGGCGGTGCTGGTGATGAGCGATCACGGCGCGCAGCCGATGATTGGCGGGATATGTATCAATGACTGGTTGATCGAACAGGGATACCTGACGCTGGAATACAAGCCAGAGGGTATCGTCTCCATGCCGATGTGTGAGGTAGATTGGAGCAAAACCAAGGCCTGGGGGGCCGGTGGTTACTATGGTCGTCTGTTCTTTAACGTACAAGGCCGTGAACCAGAAGGCATTATCCCTGCTGATGAGGTGGAGGCGTTCAAGTCAGAGATCATAGCCAAGCTGGAAGCGATCACCGATCTGGATGGCAATATGATTGGCACGCGTGTCTTTCAACCACAAGAGGTCTATGCCGAGGTCAACAACATCCCGCCCGACCTGATCGTTTACTTTGGCGATCTGGCCTGGCGCTCGGTGGGAACGCTGGGGAATGAGGCAATCCATACCTTTGAGAATGACACCGGCCCTGACGACGCCAACCACGCCCAGCACGGCATGTTTATGCTCTGTCCTCCTCAAGAGGGGTCATTTGAACGGGCAGCAGTGACGGGCAGCCGCGATCGCACCTGGCGCGCCATCGCGCCGACTATGCTCGAGATGTTGGGCATGGATGTCCCGGCAGAGATGAGTGAGGAGCGATTGTGGTAAAACGCGCCAAGGCGTGTTGAGTGTTTCTCCCGGCGAGTGTGTGATGGTCGGCAATGATGCGCAGCGCGACATCGAACCCGCACAGGCGGCAGGGATGCTCACTTTTTTTTGGTCGACGAGTGGTTGGCCGGAGATGATTCACGAATCGAGCCGGATGGGCGTGGGATGTTACAAGACTTTATACGTGGATGATGACAGAAACGAATAACAAATCGCAAATGACGCCCGAGGCGTAGTGTTTTGCGGTCTACAAATTTGACTTGAAAGGAACTAGAATAATGGCAGAACAAAAAGGATTCACATTGTGGTTTACAGGTTTGTCGGGCTCGGGCAAGACGGCGCTGGCAAAACTTTTGGAGCCCGAACTGCGCAAGCGCGGTCTCAAGGTCGAGCGGCTGGATGGCGATATCGTGCGCCAGAGCCTGACCCGTGATCTGGGATTCAGCAAGGAAGATCGGGACAAAAACATCGAGCGGGTAACCTTTGTGGCCAAGCTGCTGACGCGCAACGGCGTGGCGGTGTTGTGCTCGTTTATTTCGCCATACATCGCGCGGCGTGACAAGAGCCGTAAGGAAATCGGCAACTTTGTTGAATGCTATGTCGAGTGCTCGCTGGAAAAGCTGATCGAGCGCGACGTAAAGGGATTGTACAAGAAGGCCTTGGCGGGCGAGATCCAGAATTTCACCGGCGTTTCGGACCCGTACGAGGCGCCGCCCAATGCCGAGATCGTCGTCAACTCGGGCACGCAGACGATCGAAGAGAGTATGCAGATCATCCTCGATCGCCTGGTTGAGCTCGGGTACCTGTCGCCGGAGGACGAGGTCTATAGCGAAGAAGACGAAGCCGAAGTCGAAGATCGCCTGCGCGCGCTGGGATACATCTAACAGCAAACAAATCTGGTCGTAAAATCCGCCACCGCGGTCATTACGACCACGGTGGCGTTGTTTTTAGTGATTAGCCAGCAAGGGCGCAAAAAAAAAGAAAGACCTGTAACCAGTTTAAAGGTCTCTGGATTCTGTTGACATTGATTGCACATAAACGGCCCAGTTTGACGCTTGCACGATATGGATGCGGACTAGCGTATGTCATTCCCGCGCGTTTTTAGCGGGAATCCAGCTTCTTTTGTGCCTGTTGATGCTCGATAGAGACGTATGGATGCCCGATAGAGACATTCGGGCATGACAGCCCAAGCGCAACTCAAAACGCCAACAGAACCTAGATGAGAAACGTGACGCCTACACCGGCAACCAACATGGCGATCAATCCGGGCAGCAATGCTTTGCGCAAAGCGGGGGCTCCGCTAGAGAGGACAATACCTCCTTTGACGACGGTGTTCGACATTGCGGCCAACACAATAGCCCGGGCTGCAGTGGTCAGATCCAGGCCTCCCGTGCTGCTCAGCTCGGCCATCGACAGCGTAATGGCATCCACGTCCGTCAGTCCGGCGACAATACTGGCCAGGTAGACGCCGGCCGTAGGCAGATACATTTGTGCCGCTTTAGAGATCAACAAGATTGCAGCATAGATCAGCCCAAACTTGACCGCCGGCCCCAATTCAAACGGGTTGGAGAAACTCACGTCCCCTTCTTCGTCAGTGCGCTGAGAAAAGTAGAGGTAACCACAGTAAATCAATCCCACTGCCGCCGAAGCCGCCATCGGCATCCAAAATATCCCGAGTAGCTCGGTATTCAACACCGCGACCTCGACCACCACGCGAGAAAACATGACCGTCCAGGCAACCGTGATCGCCAGAGCAAATGGCTTGGCCAACGCCGTTTCTTTCTGGCTGCGTTCTGAAAAACTGAGTGTCACTGCCGTGCTGGACACCAGTCCCCCTAACAGGCCGGTCAGGCCGATGCCCTGCCTGGAACCAACTATCTTGACCAGGACGTAACCCAGGAAACTGATTCCCGAGATGAAAACAACCATCAACCAAATCTTGTATGGATTCAGCACATCCCATGGTGCCGGGCCAAAGGATTGGTTGGGCAGCACGGGCAGGACAATGGCCGTGATAACGGCAAACTTGAGGGTCGCGTAAACGTCCTCGCGCGTGATACGTTGTGCCAAAGTATGCATCTGCGGTTTTAGCGAAAGCAGGACGGTGGTTACGACCGCCAGTGCAACTGCCAACGCCAGGTAACCCCAATAACATAGTGCCCCGGAGACAATGGTGAGCAGCGCTGCCACTTCCGTGGTCAGACCAATTTCTCCGCGCCATGCGGAAACAAGATAGGAAACTGCCACCAATCCACCGATCAAGGCCAAAATGATGACGAACGGCCATGGCGAGGCCAGCACGTCAGCCGTCATCGCTGCCACACAACCGATCAAGCTCATCAACGTAAACGTGCGCTCCCCGGCAAAGGTATCCCGATCCGATCCGCTGTGTGCATGTTCCCGTTCCAGTCCGATCAAAAATCCGATAGCCAGTGCTGCACCGAAACGATAGAAAAGCGTGAACTGGTCCACT
>JAFGJF010000195.1 GCA_016929205.1 Anaerolineae bacterium | reverse complement strand
TTGGCCTGGTCGAGCAGGTTCTTGTAGTTGGGCGAGTCGTACGCCTCCAACAAGCCTTCCTGCTTGGCGGCGACAAAGCTGTCGATCGGGCCGCCCCACCAGATGTCGAACTGGGGGTTGTCCTTTTCGGCGCGGATGCGGGCCAGCGATTCGCCGCTCGACATGCGCACATAGTTGACCGTAATCCCGTACTTGGCCTCAAATTCCTGCTTCATGCCCTGGCACCACTCTTCCTGCGGCGTGCAGAGCACATTGAGCTCGGTGCTTGCGGTCTGCTTTTGACAGCCGGCTGCGGCTATGACAAGCAAAGTCGCTAACACGCAGATGCCAACCCATTTCTTTGCAAACATGTTTCCTCCTGTCTTTTGTTTTTGAACCGAGATGATTTACTGGAAAACAAACAAAAAGAATGCTGCACCAACGCCGGCACAGCATTCATCAACACGCACGTAAAGGAGACAACGTAAATCGATCACGTTTCCGTTTTGCCCAAGGTGGAACGTTTTGCGAAGCAATATAGCGATTTGACATCTTGTCTCACCTTCTTCCTCGAAGGTCATCTTGCCCGTATAACTGTAGCGTATTGTAGCATGATAAACGGGCTATGTCAATTGTCGTTGCGGCCCACCGATCGGCCGCGCAAGCCCTGGCGGTTGCACAATTGGCGAATTAGTGTTAAACTTGCTCGTGAATGATCATCGTATCCGGTTTAGCCCGGTTGGAGGAGGAAAACATGAATGACAAGATCGGCTGGGGGATCCTGGGCGCGGGCAGCATCGCCCGCAAATTCGCTACTGACCTGAAAAACCTGGATGATGCCAAGCTGGCGGCGGTCGGCTCGCGGTCGGCGGACAAGGCGGCGGCTTTTGCCGACGAGGTCGGTGCAGACCGGGCCTATGGCAGCTATGCCGGCATGGTCAACGATCCCGAGGTGGATGTGGTTTACGTGGCTACGCCGCATCCTTTTCACCGCGAACACGCCATTCTGTGTCTTCAAAGTGGGAAGGCGGTGCTCGGCGAAAAGCCGATGGCCGTCAACGCGGACCAGGTGCGGGATATGGTCGCCTGTGCGCGTGAGGAAGACGTGTTCATGATGGAGGCTATGTGGACGCGTTTTAACCCGGTGACCGTGCAGGTGCGCAAGTGGCTGGCCGAGGGCAAAATCGGCGACGTGCGGCTGCTGGAGGTCGATTTTGGCTTTCGCGCTGGCCTGAATCCCGAGGGCCGTCTCTTTAACCTCGACCTGGCTGGCGGCGCGCTGCTCGACGTGGGTGTGTACGTTGTCGCCTTTGCGGCTATGGTCTTTGGCGGCCCGCCTGCGCAGATCCAGGCCTCGGCGCACATCGGCGAGACGGGCGTCGACGAGCAGACGGCCATGCTGTTCAAGTACGGTGCGGGGCAGTTGGCTCTGCTCTCGTGCGCCGTGCGCGCATCCACGCCGCACGAGGCGCGGATCATAGGCACCGAGGGGGCGATCCACATCCCGGCGTTCTGGCACGCCGCGTCGGCGACGCTGGCCGTCCAGGGCCAGGAGCCGGTTACCTGCACCGGCGCGTTTGGCTATCATTACGAGGCCGCGGAAGTGATGGCCTGCCTGCGTGCCGGCCTCAAAGAGAGCGCGAGCATGCCCTTGGACGAGTCGATCGCCATCGCCGAGACGATGGACGAGGTACGCCGCCAGATTGGGCTCAAGTACCCGATGGAATGAGTGAAAGGCACAGAGGCGAGACCAAGAGGGGAGATAGAGAAAAGAGGAGGAGGTGAATCATGCAGTATGGAACCATTCCCGGCGTCGACAAGCCGGTTTCCCGCCTGATCTTGGGCACCATGATCGTCGACAGCCGTGAGCAAGAAAAAAGCTTTGCCCTGCTTGATGCTGTATTTTCCCTGGGCGGCAACGCCCTGGACACGGCCCACGTTTATGCCGGCGGCTACAGCGAGCGCGGGATCGGCCAGTGGATGCAGGTCCGGGGCAACCGCGACGAGGTGGTGATTATCTCTAAGGGCTGCCACCACAACGCTGATCGCAAGCGCGTTACCCCCTTCGACCTGGCTGCCGATCTGTACGACTCGCTGGCCCGGCTGCAGACCGACTATGTAGACGTTTATATGTTGCACCGCGATGACTCTGAACAGCCGGTTGGGCCGATTGTCGAGGCCTTTAACGAACACCTGGAAGCGGGGCGGATCCGGGCTTTTGGCGGCTCCAACTGGACGCACCAGCGCATCCAGGGGGCGAATGACTATGCGGCGCGCCACAACCTGGCGCCCTTTACGGTCAGCAGCCCCAATTTCGGTCTGGCCGAGCAGGTCGAAAATCCGTGGGGGCCGGGCTGCGTCAGCCTCAGCGGGCCGGCACAGGGCGAGGCGCGGGCCTGGTACCGGGCCAATGGCATGCCAGTGCTGGCCTATTCCAGCCTGGCGCGCGGCTTTTTCTCGGGACGGATCACGCCCGACAGTTTCGGGCCCGACAATTTTGAGGAGACGCGATCGCTGCTCGATCGCGCCTGCCTGACTGCCTACTGCCACGACGTGAATTTTGAGCGGCTGCGGCGGGCGATTCAACTGGCCGAGGAAAAGGCAGTGAGCGTGCCTTTGATCGCCCTGGCCTATATCCTGCACTCGCCGCTCAACGTCTTTCCGCTCGTCGGCGCGGCCAACGGCGACGAATTTGCACAAAACGTGTGCGCCTTTGAGATCGAATTGAGCGAACGGGAACTCAAGTGGCTGAATTTGGAGATGTGAAACGTCATTCGTCAGGCATCAGGCAGTGGACGGCGACGCAACCTAACCGCTTTTCAGCGGAATCCTGAAAAACCTCATTGACACGAAAAAGGAGTGCAGGACGTAATGAGCGAACATCGATTCAAGGGCAAGCCAGCACGGTTGAGGTCGAGCCGACGTGTCAAGAGGCTTCAGGTCGGGCACGTGGTCGACCTGTGCCTGAAAGGTGTCGTGGTAAGAGGACCTGCCATGGCGAGCGTGCTCGACGTGGGCACAGGCAGCGCACTGTTTGCCGAGGCCTTTGCGAAACGCGGCCTGCGCGTGGCTGGTGTGGATGTCAGTGCCGAGATGGTCGCCGCAGCCCGGCAGGTCGTGCCGCAGGGCGATTTCCGTCACGCGCTGGCGGAAATGCTGCCTTTCGAGAACGGTACATTTGACCTGGTCTTTATGGGCCTCGTCCTGCACGAACTCGACGATATGGTTCGTGGGTTGGCGGAGGCGCGGCGGGTGGCCCGGCAGCGCGTGGCCGTATTGGAATGGCCCTATCGCCCCCAGCTTGCCGGCCCGCTGATGTCCCGCCGCCTGCCGGGCACGCGGGTGCGCGCCCTGGCCCGCGAGGCCGGATTTGGCGCGGTCGATGTCGTCGAGCTGGGAAGCGTGGTGCTGTATGTGCTGGACGTAGCCTGATAGGAGAGCGAGTGATGCCCATCGTAAACATGCAAGGGTAGCAATCTGGTCAAAATCGACGGTGTGTCACTGTGCACCGGACGCGTCGAAGCCAGGTGCATCTATGCCACGCTGGTCACCCCGCAAGATTTCCAATCGATCCAGTCCATGCTGGATGTCATATATGGATGACGCGTGCTTTTATGCTTGAAAAACCCGATCTCAATGACCGAAAAATCGTGGCCTGTTTGCGGGATATGTATGGGCTGGCCGTCGAGCAGGTCGCATTTCTTCCTCTCGGAGCCGACCTGAACACGGCGGTCTATTGCGCCGTCGCAGGCGATGGCATACCCTATTTTGTCAAGCTGAGGCGGGGCATCTTTGACCCGATTTCTGTCACCTTGCCCAAACTGTTCTACGACCAGGGTGTCTCGCAGATCATTGCCCCACTAGCGACCGAAACCGGGCAGCTCTGGGCAGATCTGGATGCGTTCAAGTTGATTCTTTACCCTTTTGTCGATGGTCGCAATGGCTACGAGGTTGGCCTGTCGGATCGTCAATGGGTCGAATTTGGCAGTGCCCTTAAACGCATTCACACGGCTGCCGTGCCGGCCTCTCTTGCCAAATGTATCCGGCAAGAAACGTACCCGCCATGGGGACGAGACACTGTCAAGTCGTTCCTGGCGCGTGTCGAGGACAATGGCTTTGCTTCCACCTTGGGTGACCCTGTCGCCGTGGAAATGGCGGAATTGATGAGGGCCAAAAGCGATGCGATATTTGATCTTGTCGGGCACGCCGAACGACTGGCTCGTGCGCTTCAAGCGGAGCCTCGAGAATACATCGCCTGTCACTCCGATATTCACGCCGCCAATATCCACATTGCCGCCAACGAAACGTTCTACATTGTCGATTGGGACGATCCGATCATGGCTCCCAAGGAGCGTGATTTGATGTATGTCGGCGGTGGATTGATGGGCGCATGGCGTACGCCACAAGAAGAGGAGACGTTGTTTTATCGGGGGTACGGTCAGACGCAGATCGATCCCGCCGCCTTGGCCTATTACCGTTACGAACGGATCGTGCAGGATATTGCCGTCTACTGCGAGCAGATATTTCTGAACAGCACGGGCGATCAGGACCGTGAACAATCGCTGCAATACCTGGCTTCCAATTTCTTGCCCAATAACACGATCGAGATTGCCTACAAATCGGACAAGACAGTGGGTTTGCTTTGATAAGGAGAATGATGTGGACATAACCCAATGGATCGACCGCAAGCAAGCGGTATTTGTCAACCTGAGCGACCGGATATGGCAGTTGGCAGAGCTGGCTTATCAAGAAACTCAATCCGCCAAGCTGCTGGCCGATGCGTTGCAAGCGGCCGGGTTTGTGGTCGAACGCGGCATTGCCGGCATCCCGACCGCGTTTGTAGGCAGTTATGGAAACGGCGGCCCCGTGGTCGCTATCCTCGGCGAGTACGATGCTCTGCCCGGCCTGAGCCAGGCAGCTGTTTCCCGCCAGCAGCCTTTTCCGGAGGGCGGGAGCGGGCATGGCTGCGGCCACAACCTGCTCGGCGTCGGCGCCCTCGCCGCAGCCATGGCCGTCAGGGAGGCGATCGACGCCGGTGACGTGCCGGGCACGATTCGGTATTATGGCTGCCCGGCCGAAGAAAATGGTTCGGGAAAGGCGTTTATGGTCAAGGCGGGCGTGTTCGACGACGTCGATCTGTGCCTGACCTGGCACCCAGGCACGTTCAACGGCGTCATGTCGGCCAATATGCTGGCCAATTACAAGGTCCGGTTCAAATTCTGCGGTCGCGCCTCCCACGCCGCAGCCGACCCGCACAACGGGCGTAGCGCGCTCGACGCCGTGGAACTGATGAACGTCGGGATCAACTATCTTCGCGAGCACATCATCACCGAGGCCCGGATCCATTACGTGATCACCGACGGCGGCGGGCCAGCGCCCAATATC
>JAFGJF010000194.1 GCA_016929205.1 Anaerolineae bacterium | reverse complement strand
TTTGGTCCCATCGAGATGCTGGCAGCGCTGCCCTGCTTGCTGGGCGGCGCAGGGGCCATTCTTGGGCTGTGGCTGCTATTGGTCTGGGTTGAGCGTTGGCTCGAAAAGCGATAGAACTAGACCTTTTTAAGGAAAGATGGTATGATACAGTTGATTGTTACGGCAAACGATATCCTTTACGAGCAACTTGTTCGAGAGATTGGCTGCAAAGACGACACAGCACGACGTGCAACCAACGTTCTGGATGGTTTTAGGTTCGTTACCACTCAAACCGTCGACAAGATCGTCGTTGATATGGCCCTTCACGCCGCGGACACGCTGATCGAGACGCTGCACACCCGGTCTGAAACCAGGCACATACCCGTGTATGTCATCAAAGCCAGCCAGGAACTCCCTTTGGCCTTGCGGCGCTTGTGTACCGACATTCTGGAGGCACCTACCGGATGACCAACATTGTGCGAAACACAACCCGCGTTCTGCGCGGGTTGTTTGTTTTCCGGCTCTTTATGATGGTCTTTGGCGGGTTGATCCTGGCTGTTCGCTCATCCATCATCGGCCCGGCTGAAATAATGGACATGCACCCGATGTTGGGCCTGATCGTACTGCCCACGTTGGTGACGATGTTGTATCTGTTTATTCCCGGCTTGAACAAAAAGCTGGGACGTTCCTATTTGCCCATTGCCCTGGCATTGACCATCTTGAGTTTTACGGCTGAATCGAGCGCCGAATACCTTTTTCCAAGCACCAACGTGCGCATCACACTGGCGTCGGGACGCGAACTTAGCCTTGCCTGGGTGCCGACCGAGATGATCCTGTTGGTATTGGTCCCCTGTTTGCTCGGCGGTGCCGCCTATGGGACGCGCGGCGCGATCAGAACGGCCAACTGGGCTGTGGCTCTGCACCTGACTATAGGCATCATCACCTGGCGGTCCGGCACCTCGCTGCGCAGCTTTCTCGTTCTCCTGCCGCTGCGCATCGCCGTGTTGTACGTCTTTCCGATCATAACCGGTTATTTATCGGATACGTGGCGCAAGGAACACGACGCCCTCCAGCAAGCCAACCGCCACCTGCGTGGTTACGCGACGACGATCGAACACCTGGCCACCTCACGCGAGCGCGTGCGCCTGGCCCGTACGATGCACGACACGCTGGCTCACACCCTGGCCTCCCTGGTGGTGCAATTTGAGGCTGTGGATGCCCTGCAAGAAACCGACCCCACTGCTGCCGCCATACAGATAAAAAAGATCAAACAACGTACGCGCACCGGGCTCGACGAAGCGCGCATGGCTATCCAGGACCTGCGCTCCGCACCGGTTGAAGAGTTGGGGCTGGCGGCAGCATTGTGCAAACTGGCCGAAAAATTCCAGCAGCAAAATGGGTTGACCGTCGAGTGCCAGATCGAGGGAGATCCCTTTCCGCTTCTTCCCGTACAGGCGAATGCCCTGTACCGCATCGCCGAAGAAGCGTTGTACAACGTCGAGCGCCACGCTCAGGCCAGCCACCTGATCCTGCAACTGCACTATGACAGCGGGATTACCCTGGTCGTCCAGGATGATGGTCAAGGATTTGATCCACAGGCAGTGGATCTCGATCGCTACGGTTTGGTTGGCATCCGTGAGCGCGCCGAGTTGATTGACGGTCAGGTTGTCCTGGAATCCGCCCCTGAACGAGGGACCTCGCTTACGATCCGGATCGCAGAGCCCTGGGAGGCATAGATCATGCAAATCCGTGTGCTGCTTGCCGACGATCAGCCGCTCATCCGAGAGGGATTGGCCATCATCCTCAACACGCAGCCCGATATCCAGGTCGTCGGACAGGCATCCGATGGGCGCGAAGCGATCGAACTCGCCCGCCGTACCCGGCCCGACGTGATCCTGATGGACATCAAGATGCCTCAGGTGGACGGGATCAAGGCCACGCGCGAGATCAACCAAGCACAGCCCGACATCCCCATTATCATCCTGACCACCTACAGCGAAGACGAACTCGTCTTTGAAGGCATCCGTGCCGGCGCATCAGGTTATCTGCTCAAGGACATCACCCGCAGCCAACTCGCCGAAGCCGTGCGCGGCGCGGCGCGGGGAGAAGCACAGATCGATCCGGCCGTCGCTGCTCAGGTATTGACCGAGTTTCAACGTATGTCCGATGTCATCCACCGCCGAACGCCGCCGCCCGACCAGTTGCCCGAAAAAGAGGATTGGGCATCGCTCGAAGAACTGACGCCGCGCGAAGAAACCATCCTCAAACTGCTCACCGAAGGACTGACCAACGCCGGCATCGCCCAGCGCCTGCACCTCAGTGAAGGCACAGTCAAGAATTACGTCAGCGAAATTCTCTCCAAGCTCCACGCCAACGACCGCACCCACGCCGTCGTCCTCGCCATCAAACGCGGCTTGCTGGACATCACATAGCCCCTTCTCAACAGCGGCGACCTAATCCTTGCGCCGCTGAGACCACCAGCCGGTCACGCCGAGGAAAACGATCGACCCCAAAACGGCAACGCCAAAGCTGCGCAGGTTGAACCCGGTGACACCATAAGAACCTAACAGATTCATCAACACGCCGCCCAGAACAGCCCCAAGAACGCCGGCAATCACGTTGGCCAGGCAGCCCATTCGCCGTCCTCGACCCAACAAAAGACTGGCAACCCAGCCGGCAATCGCGCCAAAAACAATCCACGAGAGCAGTCCCATACCGATTCTCCTTCCCACACTTTTACGACATCATAGGTCGGAATGTCATTCCGGCCTATCCCCCAAAACAATAGAGTTGGTGCCTTATGATTGGCCACCAACTCTTTTACGCAAAACAGCTCGGCTTTGTCGCAGAAAATTCAAGAACGATCCAGGTGATGCAGGGCCAGACCCACGATCGCTGCCCACGGCAAGAGTTTGAACTCGCCGGACAGCAGCGCAGTCTCGACCTCGAAACGACTTAACAACAGCAACTGTTGTTCTTCCAGGTCATCGGCGTCGATCTCGGCAACGGGTCGCGCTCCCCGGGCCAGGAAAAAATGCGCTTTGCCCGCTCCGCGGTTGCCATCCACCGGGTAGCAGCCCAACGCTGTCCACTCATCGGCCTGGTAGCCGGTTTCTTCCAACAGCTCGCGTTGAGCGGCAGTTAGCGGATTTTCACCTTCTTCGATATATCCTCCCACGACCGAAAACGAGACGCCTTCCACCGCGTACTTGGTCTGGCGAAAGCACAACAGTTCACCTTGTGGTGTCACGGCGACCACGTTGACAAAGTCGGGCGAAATCACCCATGGCCAACCGTCGATCACCCGACCGTCCGGCAGCTCGACGCTGTGCTCTTCGACGACCAGAAACTTGCCTCGATCCAAAATTGTGCGTCGCGAACGGGTTTTCCAGGGTTGCATAGACTAGCACTTTCTCCATTGGTCTTCAACTGCGTGGCACAACTCAACCGATTGCAGCACTTGAGCCGGCGACGGATACATCGTGGAGCCTTCTGCCAGCGCCGAAATAAACGCGGTCGTTTCGCCATAGGCCCCATTGCGGACAAAATCGGGTTC
Organism: Anaerolineae bacterium; assembly: GCA_016929205.1. The sequence continues at coordinate 4,820 of JAFGJF010000194.1, read as the reverse complement.
GTCCTGGGCTGGATCTCGCCTCATCACCAACTGCCCGCCCTCCCAACAACAAACCCGTCCCGCATCGATCTCGCCCACCTGCACAACCATACGATAGTCATCGCCAAATATCTCGTACCACTCGGCCTCGGTGCCCGCGTCAGGCAGCACCTCCAATACGCCCATCGCACCGCTCTCGAAGGACAGGTGAACAACGTACCAGCGCACACCATTCACGTTGCACACATCGGCCTCAAAATCGCGTACATCCCCGGCAATGGCGCGCATCGCGTCAAGCGGATGGATCGCCGTCCCGGTCATAAACTCGGGCTCCTGGCGCCGCCGGCGTACGATGGTGCCCCGCACGTAGACAGCCGGATGCGCCTTTTTCCAGACCAGCGCAGCACACAAGGCAGGATCAAAACGACGGTTCATGCTGACCATCACCGGCACGCCCGTCCTTTTGGCCAAATCGACCACCGACCGCGCCTCCGCGACCGTCGCTCCCGGCGGCTTTTCCATCAACAACGGCACCCTCGCGCGGATGACGCTGGACGCGATCCGTGCTGTGACTGCTATCGGCGTGACGGCGACACACCCATCCGGTTGTTCGCGGCCCAACATCTCGTCCAGGTCGATGTACGTACGGGCAAAACCGTAGCGATCGGCCATCGCGGAGGCGAGATCGTGACGTAAATCGCACAGCGCAGCCAACTCGATCTCGCCGGAATGCGCATCAGCATAACGCGCCAGGGACGGCAAATGGTTCCGCTGGCTATGGTTTCCGGCACCCACCACGACGATTTTCAGCATTCCAGCGCCTTTCCACGCGAGAACGGTCTCCTATGTCAATTCACGATTCGGAAATCGAAACGATATGCTTTCTTCGACGGACTGCTAGAGCTCGCGCTTGATCTCGACCAGCCTGGCATACTCGGGACGTTCTTTGTAAAACGTGTCCAACGGGTAGCAGCCCGACACCATCCCTTTGCGCGGTGCAGTCGTGCAATCGCTAAACGTGCGGCAGATCCGTCTGCGCTCCAGCGGCCGTCCCTCGAGAATGTCGCTCGCCATGTCGGGATAAGGCAGAACCATTCGCCCGTACCCGACAAAATCGGCCGCCCCTGTGCGCACTGCGTATTGAGCCACGTTGGGCAGCCATTCCTGCAAATAGGAATAGGCCGAGCCAACAAAGGCCAAATCGGGATGCCGGCGCTTGAGTTCGGATACCACGTCGACATGCCGGGCCACGCCGCGCAACGGATCCTCCGGAGGCTGGTATCCATCGGAAGGCGGGAACATAGCCGGGCGCTGAATGTGCGGCGTATAATATGGGCTGCCCCCGGTGATACACACCAGCTCGATATCGAGCGATTGCAGCAGATCCATAAACGCTGCCGGCTCGGTCAAATCGATGCCGACCCCGCTGCCATCTCCCCCGAACGCGTACCTGTACGCGCCCTCTCCCCATGCTTCCGGCTCGCCAACGCCGTCCGGTCCAGGCTTAAAGGGCACGAAATCAAACGCGCTCAGCCGCACGCCGATCGCCAGGCCAGGGGCTGCTTTGCGAATACCGGCTACGACCTGCCGCAAGAAACGCGTGCGTCCCTCGAAATGGCCTCCGTACTTGCCCGGCCGATCGATCGCACTGAGAAATTCGTGGCCCAGGTAGCCGTGACAGTGCTTGATGTCGACAAAACAAAAGCCCGCGCGCTGCGCCAGCACGGCGGCATGGGCGAACTGCCCCACCAGTTCATCGATTTCATCGTCGGTCATCACCGGCAGGTCCGGATCGACGCCAAATTTACGATCCAAAACCGGATGGTGGTACAGGATCTTGGGCGCTAGACCGGCATTGGTATAAGGCCGGCAAAAACGTCCCGAATGTGTCAATTGCAGGCCAATGTACAGGTCATCGACACGACCAAATCGCTCCTGGTGAGCATCAACCAGCACCTGTCGCAGTGCGGCAATGTCGTCGACCGTCTCATCGACGATCATCAACTGGTTGGGATTGGCGCGGCCGTCTTGTCGCACGGCAGCCGCCTCGCCACCCCAGATCAGCTTGGCCCCGCTGATGCCAAAGTTGGCCCAGCGCCGCCTGACCAGGTCGGTGGGATGGCCATCGGTCGTCCCATCCCACCCTTCCATCGCCAGCACGCAAAAGCGATTGCCGATCGTAAATCCGTTTTTTAGCGTAAAAGGCTGTGCCAACGGCGCGCCAACCCCCGCTTGCACCTCGTCATCAAAGCCCAGCGCGATCCCACTTGCTTCCAGGTAAGTCCGGAAATCAGCGGCCGTTTTCAAAGATAATATCCGACGATAGTTCATACCTTTCTCGCTTCTTGAATCAGTCTGAGCACCGATGCGACGTTCTCGCGGATCAGATCGTAATCGCCTGCCGCAACCCAGTCCTTGCGGATCAACTGGCTGCCCATACCCAGGCAAGCCGCGCCAGCCTGTATCCACTCCTCGGCGTTCTCCAGCGAAACCCCGCCCGTTGGCAAAATGCTGGCCCATGGCATGGGGCCCTTGATCGCCTTGATAAAGCCCGGGCCGCCAATCTCGCCGCCGGGAAAGATCTTGACGATCTCACACCCTAACTCTTCGGCCTCGGAAATCTCGCTGACCGTGCCGCAGCCAGGATGATAGGACACCTTGTGCCGGTTGCACAGCTTGGCCGTCTCGGGCACCAGCACCGGAGACACGACGAAATTGGCCCCGCTCGAAATGTACATCGCCGCCGTCGGCGCATCGATCACCGATCCGACGCCCATGATCACATCCGGCGCTTCCTTTTCCAGGAACGTGACCAATGCCGTAAACACATTCCACGCCCGGTCGCCACGATTGGTAAACTCGACAATCTTGGCCCCACCTGCCACACAGGCCTTGATCACCTCCTTGGAGATGTTCAGGTCCGCATTGTAAAAGATCGGCACCAGCCCTGTTTCATACATTGTGTTCAATACGTGCATTCGACTAAAACGAGCCATGGTTTTTCTCCTTTCCAAATTGTTCTTTGCCGGCTTGCCGAATTGTCCTTTATCGGCTTACCGGATCGTTCTTTACCGGCTTACCCGTCCCGACGCATCGCCGCCCATCAGTTTTTCGACTTCGGCCACGCTCATCAGGTTAAAGTCACCGAGAATAGTATGCTTGAGGCACGAAGCCGCTGTTGCAAAATTGAGCGCTGTCTGCCGATCCTGGTAACGATCCAGGCCACAGATCAACCCGCCCATAAAGCTGTCGCCGCCGCCAACGCGATCGACAATGTGCGTAATATCATAGGTCGGCGCAGCATAGGTGGTCATGGTGCCATCCGCCTCCCTGCATAACAGAACGGCACTCCAGGTATTGTGACTCGCCGAGAGCGATCCACGCAGCGTTGTGGCAACCATGCTCACGTTGGGGAATCGCCTGGCCATCTCTTCGAGCACGTAAACATACGACTCGGCCTTGACCTTGCCCCCGATCACGTCTGCATCCGGAGCCTTGATCCCAAAAACCTTCTCGGCATCCTCCTCATTGCCGATCACGACATCGCACTGGCTGACCAGGTCTGGCATCACTTCGCCCGGTGTTTTGCCCCACTTCCACAGCTTGGCCCGGTAATTCAGGTCACAAGAGACGGTCACGCCCATTTCCCGGGCCGTCTTGGCTGCCTCCAGGCACACCCTGGCCGCGCCTTCAGACAAGGCAGGTGTGATCCCTGTCCAATGAAACCAGCCCGCACCGTCCAGGACCGTTCGCCAGTCGATCATCCCCGTCTCAATCTGGGCAATGGCCGAATGGGCACGGTCGTAAATGACCTTGCTGCCGCGATGCACCGCGCCCGCTTCCAGGAAATAGATCCCCAGCCGCTCGCCGCCGCGCGCAATGTACTCGGTCCCGATGCCGTGCTGGCGCAGATACCCGATGCACGCATCGCCGAGATCATTGTCCGGCAATCGCGTCACAAATTCGGCGCGAATGCCATACCGGGCCAGCGACGCCGCCACGTTAGCCTCTGCGCCCGCATACTTGACGTCAAAGCTGTGCGCCTGGAAAATGCGCTGGAAACCCGGCGGCGACAGGCGCAGCATCACTTCACCAAAAGTCACGACCTTTTTCATCTATCTATCCACTCCTTTCGTTGGCTCCATCGATCAATCTACTCATACCGGTAGCGCGTACACCTCACCACTTTGATACTGTGCCCAGGCCGTCTCGAACCAGGCCTCCCTATCGGGAATCGGCCGCCGCCGCACCCATTCGCTCCGAACCGCCGGCCCGCACAAATCGGCGACCGTCTCCAGCACCTGGTCGCGAAACGTTTCATCCTCCGGCGCGATACGCCATTCGCCGCCCAACCCCTCGTGAATCCGCCTGCCCTCCGGGTCGAGCACGATTGCCGAACCCCGGCTGCCGACGCCGCTCTGCAGGGCAAAGGCGATCGCCTCCAGGTAAACGGCGTGAGCAAAACACAACTGCCGATTTCGCAGTGCCTCGACCAACCCCAAAACCCCCTCATAAACGCAGCCCGACGTCTCCAAACGCGTCCACTGCGCCCAGGCTTCCTCGATCGCACCGGCCAGTTCGTCACGAGAGCGCACGTGCGCGCCTGCACGCGTCATGCGCGCCTGGAACGCCTCGCGGTCGGCCTGCCAGGTCCGGGTCGCCCCCTCGCACCGCGCGATCCAGGACTGCAAGCCCGTGACCGCATCCATCGCCGCCCGGTGAACCGCACCTTGCGACACCGCCCAGTCTCGATAGCGGTTGGCGATGTATGCCGCCGCGCGAAAGCCGCCCACCTGGCCCGAATTCAACGCCGAGCCGCCGGGCCGGTACACGCCGTGCGA
>JAFGJF010000193.1 GCA_016929205.1 Anaerolineae bacterium | reverse complement strand
TTTGCCGACTCGGACGTGACCCTGTGGGGCCTGGGCACGACCTGCGCCTTCCACGCTGCCGACCGCGCCGAACTCGAGCGCAACATCGAGGAAACCAAAAACTGGGTCAGGCTCGCCGCCGACGTAGGCGCCAGGGGGGTCAAGGTGCGCCCCAACGGCTTCCAGGAAGAGGCCGGCATCCCCAAAGAACAGACGCTGGAACAGATCGGGCTGGCCTACCGCCAATGCGGCGAATTTGCCAGGGACTATGGCATCGAGCTGTGGATGGAAGTGCACGGAAGCGGCACCAAGGATCCCCGGCATATGCATACCATTATCCAGACCGCCAACCACGACAACTGTTTTCTTTGCTGGAACTCGAACCCCGGCGAACAGGACGAAAACGGCTCGATCAAGGCCAATTTCGATCTGCTCAAGCCGTGGATCCGCTCCTGCCACATCAACCGTCTCGCCGATCCGGCCTATCCCTGGCGCGAATTGTTTGCCCTGCTGCGCGAGTCGGGCTATGACCGGTTTACCCTGGCTGAAATCCAGGACAGCCCAGACCGCGAGCGGCTGCTGGGATATTATCGCGCCCTGTGGCTAGAATTGAACCGCTGACCCGTCCATGAAAATTCGTTTCAAACAACGCCTTCAAAACCTGGATCTGTTTGCCACGCGCGGCATTGCCCCCCACTATCGAAAAGGGATGCGCGCCTTTTGGCTCGACAGCGTGTTCTCCTCGATATCGGGGGCGTTTCTGCTGACCTACATTCCGCTTTACGCCCTGGCTTTTGGCGCGACCAACACCCAGATCGGCAGCCTGTCCTCTACCGCCAGCCTGTTTTCGATGCTGGCCCCGCTCCCGGGCGCTCAACTAACCGAAAAATGGGGCAGCCGCCGCAGAGTCGTGATCGCCGTGTGGAGTGTCGTTCGCTCCCTGGTCCTGCTGCTGGTGCTGGTGCCCTTTTTCCTGTCCGGCCAGGCCGCGATCCTGGCCGTGATCGTGCTCTGGTCGCTGCGGGCGGGGTTGGCCAACCTGGCGCACCCGGCGTGGGTCTCCCTGTCCGGCGATATTATCCCGCCCGAACGCCGAGGGCGCTTTTTCTCGTCGCGCAACATGGCCATGGCCCTCTGTTCGATGGCCTTTGTCCCCCTGGCCGGCCAGATCATCGACTGGGCGGGCGAACCGCGGGGTTATCAATGGTCCTTTGGCCTGTCGGCGCTCTTTGGTTTTGCCGCCCTCATCTTTTACGCCCAAATCCCCGAGCCGGCTGTGGCGAGCGCGAAAAAACTCAAGCGGGACAAACTGCACATCACCTTCAGGCAGGCGTTTGCCGGCAACCGCACCTTTTTGCTCTTTACCCTGATCGCCATGCTGTGGAATTTTTCGCTGCAACTGGGCGGCCCCTTTTTCAGCGTATTCCAGGTCAAGGAACTGGGCACCACGCCGGGAACGATGGGATGGCTGAGCATGGCCATGTCTGTCACGGGTCTCATCGGCCAGTTCTTTTGGGGCCGGATCGTCGACCGGCGCAGTTCGCGCTGGGTGCTCGCCGCTTGCGCGTTAAGTATTCCGATCCTGCCCTTCCTCTGGTACTTTATGAGCAAACCCTGGCACGCGATCTTGATCCGGATCCCATCCGGGTTCTTGTGGGCCGGGTTCGAACTGGCCAGTTTCAACCTGCAGCTTGAATTATCCAATCCCCAACGGCGCACGCAGGCTACGGCCGGATATATGACCTTGATCGGGCTGGCCAACATCGTTGGTCCCATCGTCGGCGGCTATGCCGTCGACCACCTCGGTTATTATTGGGATTTTGCGCTGTCCGGGTTGGGGCGGCTTTTGGGCGGCATCCTGTTCGTCCTGCTGCTCAAGCCATTTACCCATGCCTCTCTTTCTGTACACACAACAAACCAGGAGAAAAAATCATGATCGTTCTTGCCAGCTCTACAGCCGCAGCCGGGATGGAAACAACAGTCAAAATGCTAAAGGACGGTGGCAGCGCCCTGGACGCCGTCGAGGTAGGGATCCGATTGGTCGAGGTCGCTCCCGACGTGCACAGCGTCGGCCAGGACGCATGGCCCAATCTGCTGGGCCAGCACGAACTGGACGCCAGCATCATGGATGGACGCACGCTGAACGCCGGCGCCGTCGGCGCGCTGCACGGCTTTATCTACCCGATCAGCGTCGCCCGCCGGGTGATGGCCGACCTGCCCCACGCGCTGCTGGTCGGCGACGGGGCAGCACGTTTTGCCGACGAGATCGGCGCGGAACGCGGCGACCTGATGACCGACGAGGTGCGCGAGAAATGGGCCGAATGGATACAAGAGCGGACGTCGCCGCACGAATGGGCCACCTGGCCGGCCGACAAACTCGCGCCGTGGGCCCGACTCACCGCCGACCCCGAAACCGCGCACGGCACGGTGTGCTTGTTGGCGCGCGACCGCCGGGGCAACATCGCCTGCGGTGTCAGCACCAGCGGTTGGGGATGGAAATATCCGGGCCGGCTGGGCGACTCACCGATCATCGGCGCCGGCAACTATGCCGACGACCGCTACGGCGCTGCAGCCTGTACCGGATTTGGTGAAATGACGATCCGCACCGGCACGGCGCGCGGCGTCACCCTCTACCTCAAAATGGGCCTGTCGATCCAGGAGGCGGTATCCGCCGCAGCCCAGGATTTGCACGACGCAATGTGGCAGTACAAGGGCCGGGTGACCATCTATGCCTTTGACCGCGATGAACAGCACCACGTCTTGACCTACAGCCGCGCCGGCGACCGGCAGAGTGATTACTGGCTTTGGTCAGATGGCATGGCCACACCGGAAAAGCGGCAGGCTCCCACGATCGAGGCGGCCCAATAGTCGCGATCGCCGTGTGTCTCACGCTTTGGCAAAAGGGCCAGTTGTGCTATAATAACCCGGTTTGGGCCGAGCGGTTCTTACCGTAACCCGTTCGCCTCACAGCAACAACTCGCGAAAGGTGAATTCAATGTCGTCCAATCGACCACAACAAATGGTAAGTGTAAATTGTCCTTCGTGCCAACGCGCGTATAACGCTCCGGTGACCGGCGTGATTGACGTGCAAAGTGCCCCCCAACTCAAGACGCTGCTCTTGCAGGGACGTTTGAATGTCAGCACGTGCCCCTATTGCAACGCGACAGGAATGATGAGCGTGCCAATGATCTATCACGACGCAGACAAAGAGTTTTTGTTCTGCCTGGTGCCCCAGGAACTGCGTATGAGCGAACCGGATCGCCAGCGCGTGATCGGCGAAATGTCACGTGCGGTCATCAACGCGCTGCCTGCCGAGCGGCGAAAAGGGTACTTGCTCAACCCGCGCATCTTTTTGACCTTGCAGACCCTCGCCGAAGCCATCCTGGAAGGAGATGGCATCACGAAAGAAATGCTGCAGGCACAGGAGAAAAAGCTGCGGTTGATCCAGACGATGGCCCAGTCCGTTGGCGATAGCCTGGTCCTGGCCAACATGATTGCCGAAAATGCCGATCTATTCGACCAGGAGTTTTTTGGACTGCTCTCGGGCAGCGTTCAGGCGGCGCTACAAAGAGGAGAAACCGAATCGGCCGAACGATTCAACGTCCTGCTCGAAAAGCTTCTCGAACAAACGCCCACCGGCCTAGAGATCGCCAAACAACAACAAGAGATTGAAAAAGTATTGGAAGGCATCGACGAAAACCTGGGCCAGGAGGAATTGGTCAACCGCGTGCTCTCGATCGATTCAAAGTCGGAGGATCAAATCCTGGGGGTTTTGATCAGCATGACTCGGCCGCTGGTCGATTACCGGTTTTTCCAGTTGCTTACCGAACGGATCGACAAGGCGGAGCAGTCCGGGGATGCGGCATTCGTCGACAGGGCCAAACGGCTGCGCTCCAAGCTCATCGATTTGACCCAGGAACTGGACGCGCAGGTGAGGGCGACTATGGAAGAAAAGGCCGAACTGCTGTCCACGCTTCTCGAGAGCGAGGATCCGGCATCGATCATTCGCGCTCGCATCGACGAGATCGACAATGCTTTCATGTCCGTTCTGTCGATGAACCTCCAGGAAAGCACGCAGCACAACCATACTGAGGCAGTGCAGGCGCTCCAACAGATCAGGAACCTGATCACACAGATAGCGACCGAAAATATGCCGCCCGAAGTTCGGTTTATTCAGAAACTGCTGGAGGCCGACTATCCGGACGAGACGCGCCAGATGCTGCAAACCAATGCGGCACAGGTCACGCCGCAGCTCATTCAAACGATCAAGCTGCTAGCTCAAGATTTGGACAGCCGCCAGCAAGCCGACCTGAGCGCCAAATTAGAGCAGATTGCGGCCCAGGCTCAGCTTGTCGCCGGCGTGACACCATAAACTAAATCGGGCCTTGGGTTGGTCATCCAGAACCGTGCTTTCCGGAACTGGCTTCCAACCCAAGGCCCGACGGTGCAGCCAAGCGATCGATTGCCCGATCACCCCCCGCCTGTCGGATCCAGGCGAAAACCGTAACCGCGAACGGTCACCACGTATTGGCTGTCGGGTGCAACTTCGGCCAGCC
>JAFGJF010000192.1 GCA_016929205.1 Anaerolineae bacterium | reverse complement strand
CGGCACCTATTTTGTACCAGGCGCGGTGTCGTAAACCTGCAACTGCTCTTTTAGCGATGCCAACTCGGCCCGTTTTTCGGCCAACGCCTCGTTCACGTCCGCTTCCATCTCGGCCCACAGATCATGTCCTTGCTGGCTCGCCAGCTTGACCTCCACGCTCAGGTCGACCAAATCGCTGTGGATCAATTGGTCAATCTCACGATCGACGACCTGCCGCCGCTCCTGGAGCCGCTGCAACGTGTCGCGCAAAGATGCCAGCCGCCGCTCTGCCGCCATCTCGGGCGAGATCTGGTCACAATCCGGCTGCTCGACCAGCGACTCGAGTTCCTGCAGATCCTGTGCCGTGTACGCGGCGTTGATTTTGGCCATCATCTCGGTGCGGCATGCCCGTTCGGTTTCATCCTGCGCCAGGTCGGGATGGAACCGGCGGCACAGCTGGCGATATAATCGCTTGAGCTGGGCCTCATCCTCCGGCGACAGCGGCTGTTCGACCAACTGCTCGGCAAAGGAGGCAAAGGAGAACCCGGCGTCGTCGCGCTCCTGCCTGGCCTGCCTGTACTGCTCGCTCGAGGATGCAACCTGTGGCCCATAACGACGCTGCATTCCCCCGGATCCCCATATACGAACCTCGTCAAGACGCTGCCGGCAGATCTTGATCTCTTGTTCCAGGGACTTTAATTCGGCCAGCTTGGTGCCGATCCGGGCTTCGTATTGGCGCTCAAAAGCAGTCCATTCGGCACGCAGGTCGAGCAATTCGGACTCCCGGGTGAACAGGTCCGCCTGCGCCGCCTGCACCATCTGCTCCAACTCGGCAATCTGGTCTTGCATCACAGCCACGTTCGGCATAGACGACATTCCTCAGTTTACACGTAATCGGTAAACCACTGTACCCAATCGGCAAAGGCAAACGCGTCGTACAGTGCCCTTGCCAGGCCGCGGTCATCGACGTTCCAGCGTACCATCTCCATCTCGACTGCCGCTTCCAGGTTCAGGCGGCACAAAAAGAGCCGCGAAAGCAGGCTTTCTTTGGTCTGCACAATCACCCGGTAGCTGGGCGTCTCGGGATCATTCACCACAATCGATCGATGCGGCGTGTTCACGGTCAGCGACAGGGTCTCCAGCAAATCAGAACCCGCTGCCAGCCGACCAAAAATGCGATCAGGACACAGGATACGGGCCATCAGATGGGGCGACGTGTCACGCTCCTCAAAGCCCAGCCGCTTGAACAGAGCACAAACCGGATTGGCTAATGACAGTTCGTGCCCGATCACGCCTCCGCTGGCCGACAGAGAACGCGCAAAACGAACCAGCTGCTCGACCACGTGGTCATCCTCTCCAACGACCTCATAAATGTAGACCTCGTCCGTGTCGGCCCACAACCCTCGCACCGCGACCATATAACCCGCCAGGCGATCCCGTTCGGGCTCCATCACGACCAGCGACCACGGCCGTTCTCGGTACACGTGTCCATCCAGGATCGTGTGCCAGTAACCGGGCCGCCGCTTTCGTGCGCCGCCAAAGCGCCCGTACCGGGCCTCATAGCAGGACAGCAAGCGCGCTTCCATCGCCAGCCACTGCTCGCGGCTGACCACTTTTATGCCGGACGCGTCGGCTGGTGACAAAGGCGACTCGGAAGACAGGACATAGTTGCGCATATAGGACACGTCGCCATGGCCGGTCTTACGATAGAATCGATACCCGGGCGACCGCTCGCCGCTGCGAATGACCATCATCGCATCCACCCGGTCGCTGATAAACCCGGCAGCGACGTCCATCATTTGCGTGCCCAACCCTTGACCGCGCCTTGCTTCGGCCACGCCCACCGCATTTTCATACACCACCGGGATCGTCACCCCCGGCCGCAGGCACTGCTCACGAAATTGCAGCGGAATAAAGCCGACCACATGCCCGGCATCGCGGGCTACCACCGCCGTGCACCCCATCGCCTGCCAATGGTCCAGGCTGATGTGGCCAAAGATCTGGTTCCGCAAGGACAATACCTCGTCGATCTCGTCTGGAACGTGTTCATAGAGGTCCATTCGTTGAGCAGCCTCCCGGTTTATTTGCAGTTCATATCCGCTTTGTCTGGCGCCGTGGCCTCGCGCCAGCGGCGGTCGAATTCTTGCAGATACAAAGCAGCAATATCGGCATTGGTGACCACGACGACATTTTCGTCGTTGCTATCATCTGCATTTTCAGAAAAATTGAGCGATCCGGTAATCACCATCTTGTCGTCGATCACAAAGACTTTGTGATGGAACGTTCCTGGATTGCCATCCTGCCGCACCGGCACGCCAGCGCAGTAAAGCACCGGCAGCTCACTGTACTCGGCCTCGCTACCCCGCGTTTCAAAAATACCTTTGACGTCAATGCCGGCGTTGGCCCGCGCCAACACCGCCGCCCCCAGATCATCGTGCGTGAACGAAAAGGCCATAAAGCGGATGCTCTTTTGTGCGCCCGCGATCATCGGCACCAGGTGGCTGACCACCTCATCCTCGGCCGCGAACAAGATCTGCACCGGTGTGCCGTCGATGGTCACAGACTGTTGATCCACCGTCGACGGTGATGTCGGTCCCGACTGTCCGGCCCACAGCTCCTGGAACTCGAGCTCGTAGATTTGAGCCACCCTGGTCGATCGCAGCACAATGACATTGTTGTTGTTGCGGAAATTGCCGTTCGTGGTAATGTTGGTCGATCCGGTCCATACGATCTGACCGTCAAAGATCCAAAACTTGTTGTGCATCAGCGCGCCACGCGCGTCGTCCCTGACCTCGATCCCTGCTTTTTCGAGCATCGCAAACTGGCCGTGGTCATCCTCTTCGTCGGCCTCGAGGCCGTACTCGTCGTCGGTCATCCACCGCACGTCGACGCCGCGCTTGTGGGCAGCGATCAGCGCCTCGGCAACGGACGTGAGATTGAATTCAAACGACGCGATGTGGATCGTGCTTTTAGCATCGTTGATATAGCCAATCAGTTTTTCAGGAATTGATCCCGTCAAGTTGCTGGCATCATTTTGGTTGTTGGGATCGGTAAAATAGACCTGCCACCAATCGCCACCGCTGCCGACCGTATCCGGCAAAGGCGTGCTGGTCACCGGCGTTTCTTCGACCGGCTCAAAAAAGCCCAGCGGGTCCTTGCCGCTGACGAGGTACAGGCAACCAAAGATGAGCACAATCACCGCTCCGGCAACCATCAGGATCTGATTCAAGCGTGTCTGCGTCTGATTTGAGCTGCTGCGCGTCGTAGATGTACGTGTTGACTTGGTCAAGATTTCCCCCCTACTGTCTGGTCTGCGTTTTCAACCAACGCCCGCAAATCGGCAATCATTTGCTCAGGCTGTGATGAAAACGCGAGTCGCATTAGAAACGAACGATCTTGGCCCTGCTCTGGTGCTGCATAGTCGGGCCCGTAAACAATGGCTGCCTGTTCGATGACCTCCTTCAGGGACGCAGCGTCTCCCGACTGGTCCAGGCCGTCCCGCTGCCCCGCCCACTTGTTCACCCGGCGCATCAGCCGGCGCAGGGCGCGCATGCGCGAATACGTCGCGTCTTCCAGCGACGCAGCGTCTAGTTCGGCGGTGCTCGCCACGATCGCTTTGACACAATCCATCCCCCAGTTCAACAACACCTGGGCCGCCGCGTCGTCCAAACCCGACGTCAGGCTTTCATTTTCCAGCAGGCTTTCGATGGCCCGCCTCGTACGCGCTTCGAGTTCATCCATAGACTCGCTCCTCTTGTCATGCATCCACGCTCCACAACCACCTATCCTTCGCTAAAACCTCAACATCTCTGCGCCACAAACCACCCACGCGCTCACTCGTTTTGCCGGCGCCGGGCGCGCTTTTTCGCCTCCAGCAACCGCAGCGTCAGCGATTCCTGTTCACCTCCGGCACCGGGCGCTGCTGCCTGTGTGGACTCTGCCTCTGGCTCGGTGCCGGATTCCGCAGCAAGCCAAGGTTCTGATCCTGTCCCAGACTCAAGTTCAACTGACGATCCTGTGGCGGCCTCCGGCACGATTGGGGAGACCGATGGCGGTTCGATACCCGGCTCGACCTGGGCGCGGCTTTTGGCCGCCATCAAACGCGACAAATGTCGTTCTGAAGGCTGCTCAACAGCAGGCTTGCGCCGCACCAGACCGCGCCATCGCGCGCGAACCCTTTTCCAGGCCGCGCGCAGATCACTCCAGTCGATCACGACCCGCCGCACACCGACGTCGAGTGGCAGCAAACAGACCGCCATCCCCAACAGCCAAGGCCACACGTCGCTAAATGTGCGCACCACTTCTTGATCGTGGGTAAAGACCTGCGTTGCGTCAGAGAGTAGTTCACCACCACCCGCTTCTGCCAGCCGTCTCAACAAAAATTCGTCCGCACCAAAGGCACGGTATTCAGGCGAATAGGTGCGCACAAATCCGGTCACCTGTGTCAACGCCTGCGAACCATCGCCTGTCGCGGCGCTGTCGGCTGCGTCCATACCGACAATGCGCACCAGATAGACGCCCTCTTCTTGTGGCGAAAAATCGCCCTCGTAACGCCCGGGGGCTGTCTGGGGCAGCGGTACCAGTGTTTGCTCGAGCGACGGTGAAATCAAATAGGCCGTCACCTCCAGGGCATTGCCATACTCGCCTTCTTTGCCAACCACGTCGACGGCAATGTGCGCTTGGCTGCCGTCATCGGTAATCTGTGTCTCCAGATCGCTCTCGGCGCGCTCGATAACGGTCCAGCGCACGGCCTGCACCCAGAAGCGGGGAAACTGCTCCCACGCGACCCACAACCTCGCCCACTGGCCCTTGGCGTCCGACGTCCAGGCCACAGACCGCCCCAGCCCGTACTGCCACTGCGCCAGTATTGGGTCTTGCTGGTTGGAAACCAGGATCATCTGTGCCGCGGGTTTGGTCGACGTCGCCACATAGCCATAGAGCGCCGGCACCGCATCAATGTCCTCCAGAATGGCGCTGCGCCCGGCCAAGGAGGGATAGAACGTTTCTTCGACAATGTAGGCCCGCTTAGCCAGCGTTGTTTCCTGGGCGAAAATTTGCGGGATCGTCGCCGGGTTATCCGTAAAATGATAACGCCCGCCGCCTTCAATAGCCAGAGGCCGCAAAAACGCTGCAGCATCCTGCCCCACACCGATCGTTGAAAGGGTGCCGTTCAGCGTTTTCAATCTCAGTGCCAGTTCTTGCAGTCCCTCCTGGCTGGCCCCGCCGTCGGTGAGCAAAATGACGTGCTTGAGCCGGGCGTCGCTCTGTTCCAGCGCCGTCACCGCCGCACTCAACCCGGCGCGGATATCGGTGCCGCCCCCTCCCCGGATCGTCATCACCTGCTGCTGGATTGCTTCTATATCCTCCAGTTCGGAGATGGGCCACACCCACTGCGCTGTACTTTCAAAAGCCACCACACCCACCCGGTCGCCGGGATTCATCAGCTCTAACGAGCGCAGGATCGCCTCCTTGGCCAGGTCGAGCTTGCGCGGACCGCCCGCGCTGGCTGCGGCGTCCATGCTGCCTGAGCGGTCAATGACAAACACGATCGCCAGTGGGGGCATGCGTTCTTTGTCCTTGATTGACATCTCGACCGGCAACGTCTCTTCCAATGGCGTCCTGAAATACCCGCCGACGCCATAGCTTTCTTCCCCGCCCACACACACCAGGCCCCGTCCCAGGTCACGGACATAGGCCTGCAGCAACGCCATCTGGCGCGGGGCCAGCTCCGGCGCGGGCACATTGACCAGCACGACCGACGCATACTCGCCCAACGAGGCCAGGTCGGCAGGCATGTAAGCCGGGGACAGCCGGTCGATCTGCAGTCCGGCACTTTCCAACGCCCGCACCAACGCCGCAGCATCGTCGACTGTTTCACCACTTTCTTTGTCCTCGTAAGCGGCGCGGGCCACAACCAGCACGCGCGGGGAGCCGCGCACCATCGAAAACGCGCCCAACACATTGTTCTGGTAAAACACGTCCTTTTGTGGCACAAGCTGCGCAGCAAAGGTGCTGAACCCGGTTTCGGTTGCCGTGAGGTCAAAGAGAAACGAATTGAGGCCGGGGTTGAGCAGCACAGGCTCTTCAGCGATCAAACTACCGTCGGCAAAAAGCCGCACCAACGCCCGCTGCGATACCAGGCTGCGCACCCGGACGACAGCGCTAAACTGCTCCCCCTCATAGAGCACCGACGGCACGTCAACGGCGTCGATCCAGGCTTCCTCCCCGCTGCGCGCAGGCAAGGCGACGGTATCAAGCTCAACGCCGCCAGCCGCCGCCAACTGCGCCGCCATCTCTGCCCCGGACACGCTGCCATCAGATACGTTATCCATGCCATCCGACAGCAGCACCAGCCGCCGCTGCGCCGTCGTCGGCAGCAGAGCCAACCCCAGCCGCACGGCCTCACCGATGTCGGTGTGGCCGGTCGTTGGGATGGAGAGCAACTCGCCCAACACTTTGGCTTGCGACAGGGATCGCTCGACCAGGGCATCGGATCCAAAAAGCACCAGCGCAGCATAATCGTCCGGCCCCATCTCGGACAGCGCCTCGCGAATGAATGCCACGGCCGTTTGGCGCGCCTCGGGGTCAATGCTGTCCGATACGTCGAGCACAAAGACGACAGCCAGCTCGTCGCTGGCCCGCACCCACTGCAACCCGGCAATGCCAAACACCAACAATACCAAAACCAGGATCCGCAGCACCAGGCTGGTCACATCGCGCCCACGGCGCATTTGACCGAGCCCAAGCCGCCACAGCCAGATCACCGGCACGAGCAGAGCCAGGAATATCAGATACCAGGGATAGGAAAAAGAGATTGGGAATGTCATCAGCCTCTACAACTTGATGTTCCATTCAAACCGTGTTGCACCATGCCGCGCCTTACCATCCGGTTCCCTCTACGTTGATCCTATTATAGCATACGCGATACACACCTGCAATCCAGCACAAAAACCCTCTTGACGTACAACGCAGAAACATGTATCATGGAAATAAAGGCGAGCACGACCTGCAATACGACCATCTTGGCTTTGATCGGCTAGATCGCAAGGACACAGGAGACCATGACGTGGCAAGAAACTATTATGTGATCCTGGGCATAGGCGCGGATGCCACCCGGGACCAGATCAAATCAGCCTACCGCGAAAAGGCCAAAAGCGTGCACCCCGATTGCTCCGGGGGGGCATGCGAACCGTTCCACGACGTACAGCAGGCCTACGAAGTGCTGAGCGATCCAGCACGCCGCAAGGTATACGACAACAAGCTGGCGAGCGAACGACACACGCGCCGACAAACGCGCCGATTGCGGGATCTCGAGCCAGAGCCGCTCATCCCCACGGAACGGCACGCCGGACAGCGCCCCGTCCAAGATACCGTTTACGGTCAATCCCTTGACGCTTTATTCCGTGACCACATTGACGATCTGTGGAACGATTTTGCCCCCTGGGTCCGGCCTCGAACCAGTACCGATCAAGATATCCACATCGCGATCGACCTGTCCTGGGAACAAGCCCGCCGTGGAGGTGAGGTCCAGCTCAGGCTGCCAGTGCAAACCACTTGCCCGACCTGCCAGGGGCAAGGAGGAAGCTGGTTTTCCCCCTGCCCTCATTGCCAGGGCAGCGGCATGCTCCAAAAAGCCGTTCCGCTGTCGATCTCTTTTCCGGTAGGCGTGTCTGACGGTGCGACAGCGAGACTGCCCCTTGACCGGTTGGGCCTTCACCACACCTCTCTCCTGGTACATTTCCGAGTGCGCTGGTAACTGTCCTCTAATGCATTTCTAATGCTCATCTAATGAAAATCTAATGGAAATGGTGTAACATATCATTAGAACCAAAGGATCGGATGTGGTTTAGGATAGATCATATGCGCTTCCAACTGAATTGTCTGGTACGGAAACGTCGTCCATCGTCGACGTTCCGTTAAAGGCCCCTTTTTGAAGGCGAATGAATGGTCCAGTCGCGAGTTGACAACAAGCCACGGGCACATTCCTTTATCTACAACAAGGGGATTTTTCTTACATCTGAGAGAGGTGAAATAAGGATATGGGCAAGATTATTGGAATTGACTTAGGAACAACCAACTCGGCCGTTGCCGTGATGGAAGGCGGCGAGCCAACAATTATCCCCACCGCAGAGGGCGGCCGGCTCTGTCCCTCTGTCGTTGGATTCAGTAAGGCGGGTGAACGATTGATCGGCCAGGTGGCCAAACGCCAGGCCGTCGTCAATCCCGAAAACACCATTTTTTCGATCAAACGACTGATGGGCCGCCGGAGCGACGACCCCGAGGTCGAAAGGGCACGCGAGATTCTGCCTTACAAGATCACGAGAGGGGCCAACGGTGATGCGCGGGTGCACATCCCACAAACAGGCAAAACCCACACCCCGCAAGAGATCTCGGCGCTGATCTTGCGCAAGCTCAAAGAGGACGCCGAAGCCTACCTGGGGGAAAAGGTCACTCAGGCGGTGATCACCGTGCCCGCTTACTTTAATGACAGCCAGCGCCAGGCCACCAAAGACGCCGGCCGGATCGCCGGTCTGGATGTGCTGCGCATCGTCAACGAGCCGACGGCTGCTTCGCTGGCCTACGGTCTTGACAAAAAAGAACTGGAAACGATCATGGTCTTTGACCTGGGTGGAGGGACCTTTGATGTCTCGATCCTCGAAGTCGGCGAAGGCGTGGTCGAGGTCAAAGCCACCAACGGCGATACGTTCCTTGGCGGCGACGACTGGGATCGCCGGATCGTAGACTTTGTAGCAAGCGAGTTCAAAAAAGATCAGGGCATCGATCTGAGTAAAGACCGCCAGGCGCTCCAGCGTCTGCAAGAGGCAGCGGAAAAAGCCAAGGTGGAGCTGTCCAGCGTGACTGAGAGCGATATCAACCTGCCGTTCATCACCGCCGATGCCAGCGGCCCCAAGCATTTGCAGATGAAGCTCACCAGAGCCAAGCTGGAACAGTTGACCGAAGATCTGGTTCAGCGCTGCAGAGAGCCGGTCGAGAAGGCACTCAAGGATGCCAAACTGAGCGCCGGGCAGATCGACGAGGTCGTCCTCGTCGGCGGGGCAACACGGATGCCGATGATTCAGAACTTGGTGCGCGAGCTGACCGGCGGCAAAGAGCCCAACAAGTCGGTGAACCCGGACGAAGTCGTCGCCGTAGGCGCGGCCGTGCAAGCCGGCGTGCTGGGGGGCGAAGTCAAGGACGTGCTGCTGCTCGATGTGACGCCACTGACCCTGGGCATCGAAACCCTGGGGGGGGTGATGACACCGTTGATTGAGCGCAACGCGACTATCCCGATACGCAAGAGCCAGGTATTCAGCACGGCAGAAGATGGGCAGCCGGCAGTGACCGTACACGTGTTGCAGGGCGAGCGCCCGATGGCTGCGGACAATATTTCGCTTGGCCAATTCAACCTGGAAGGCATTCCCCCCGCGCCGCGCGGTATGCCCCAGATCGAGGTCACCTTTGACATCGATGCCAACGGCATCCTGAACGTAAGCGCCAAGGATAACGCGACCAGCAAGGAGCAGACGATCACCATCACTGCATCCACAAACCTGACGCAAATGGATGTGGAACGGATGGTGCGTGAGTCCAAGCAGCACGAAGCCGAGGACCGCCAGCGCCGAGAGCTGATCGACGCGCGCAACACGGCAGATGCAACCATCTACCAGGTCGAAAAGGCGCTCCAGAACCTGAATGGCCAGGTACCGGCCTCAGACCGGGCGACGATCAATCGTACCATCGAGGATCTCAAAGTCGCCAAGGAAGGCAACGACACGGCACGGATCAAACAGCTGATCGAGCAGTTGCAGCAGGCCAGCTATGCCATTGGTCAGCAAATGTATGCACAACAGGCAGCGACTCAGTCTGCGACAGGCAGCACGGCCTATGGAAACAGCCCTTCGGGCGAACGGGAAGACGTCATCGACGGCGAATTTAGCGAAGCCTAATCCCCGTCTGCGCCCCGCACATCGCGAAAAAAAGGAGCCAACGTCTGATTGACGTTGGCTCTTTTTTTCTCTCTCTTTACCAGAATGTGGGATTTTTGTGGTATAATGAGACGTATAGGCTCAACAATTACACAAATTTAACCCACAAACCACGCGTTCTGTGGTATGATAGAGTGGGCAAGCTGTGTCCGTCTTGGCAAGAGACGCGCAGTCTGTTATCGTCCGTTTGAGCAAAATGCCCCATCGAGGACCATTCATGCAACCAGAGAACCATACACAGTTCACAACGCATATCCAAAAGCTGGGCCCCGACCTGCATCGCTATCTGCCGGGGTCACAGACCGACGCCTTGTTGGCCCAGCCAGACCTGGCAACGCTCCGTCCTTGCAACGATCACCTGGACGCCCTATTACGCGCCGTCTCCACCTACCTGCCGCGCTACCTGGTCGCCGAACAACTCGCCGACCCCGTGCCCGGACAGGTCGGCGGGCAGTTTCGCGAAGCGACGATCATGTTTGCCGATATTTCGGGCTTTACGGCCATGTCAGAACGGCTGTCGCTGCAAGGCGAGAAAGGCGCAGAAAAAATCACCAACATCGTCGGCGATTATTTCACCGCCATGCTCGACATCACCACCCGGCACGGGGGCGATTTGCTCAAGTTCGGCGGCGACGCCCTGCTGGTCGCATTTCTGGGTGACAACGATCCGGTCACCGTCGATCATATCGTCGATGCCTGCCACGCCGCAGCCGAGATGCAGCAAGCCATCGCCCGCTTTAGCCAGGTTGAGGCCTTTGGCGAAATATTCAGGCTAAAAATGACCGTCGGGCTGGGCTCCGGGTTCTTGTTCACAGCCAATCTGGGCACGGCCGAAAAGATGGAATACACGGTGATGGGCGAAGCGCTGGCTAATATGGCATTTGCCGAGGATCAGGCCGAGGGCGGCGAGATATTTATCGACGAAAACAGTTACCAGGCCGTCAAGGATCAAATCACGGTAGGCGACATCCGCAACGGCTGCTACCAAGTCACCGAGGTACGCGGCACCTCGCAGCCCGGCCCCATCCTGTCGATGGCAGACGTTTTGCCCAACCTCAAAACCGATGACGTCCAATCGCAACTGGCCCATCTGCAACAAACCACGACCTGTCTCAACGCGCTGGTCTCCTTTTTGCCACCTGGACTGCTTGAACTGCTGCGCTTTGACCCTTTGCACATGGCCAGCCGCGAAAAGGGCGAATTTCGCCCTGTGACCACTATCTTTGCCAACTTTTACGGCATTGACGAGATCATCAAACAATTGGGCCCCAGCCAGGTCGGCGAGATCACGGCCATCCTCGACGCTCACTTTACCAAAATGCAAGAGATCATCCACCGCTACGAGGGCGTTATCGACAAGGTCGACAGCTATGTGACCGGCCACCGCATCATGGCCCTCTTTGGCGCCCCGCGCGCCCACGTCGACGACCCGGAACGTGCCGTGCGCGCCGCCCTGGAAATGCAGGCCGCCATGTCGACCTTTGCCGCACTCGACACTTCAGCAGGCACATTCGCCTTGAGACAACGCATTGGCATCAACAGTGGGCGCGTCTTTGCCGGCAACGTGGGATCGGAAACGCGGCACGAATACTCGGTGATGGGCGACGAGGTCAACCTCACCGCGCGCTTGATGTCGGCGGCACAAGAAGATCAGATCTTGATCAGCCAAAGCACGGCAAACCAGGCCGGCAAAGGCTTCCGGCTGGGCGAAAAAGAACCGGTACAAGTAAAAGGCAAAAGCCAGCCCGTGCCCAACTATGAAGTGTTGGGCATCATCAAGCGCCAGCAGACAGGCGAATTGATCCACCGTTCGCCGCTCATCGGACGCAATGACGAGTGGCAAACGATCTGGCAAGTGGCACAGCATACCTTCGCCGGCCAATGCCAGGTGGTCGACATCCACGGTGAAATGGGGATGGGCAAAAGCCGGATCATTGAAGAGTTGATCGACCGTTGGACACAACGAGGCGGGATCTCTTTTTTCACCGCCTGCCTGTCCTATGGACGACATACACCCTATGCTCCCTGGAACGCCGTTCTGCGCGATCTATTTGGCTTGCGCGACGACGACTCGGACCAGGAACGCCGTGAAAAGATTACCGGCCGTTTGACGGCTGTCAACCCTGAATGGATCGACTGGGCTGCACTCGTCGCCAACCTGCTAAGCGTGCCTATGGATGAAAGCGATCTGCTTCGATCGTTGGATCCCCAGTTGCGGCAGCAGAACCTGCAGCGGATCATCGCGGGGGTAATTATATCAGAGGCAGACTATCACCCGACATTGCTCGTCCTGGACGACGTGCAGTGGATCGACGAAACGTCGCTCTCTTTGCTCAACTATGTTTCGGCACACATCGGACCTCACCCGCTGCTCATCTGTGTGGCCTACCGTCCCGAAGAACAGATCGAACTGGCCACGTGCAAACAGCCCATCTGTACTGCCGTCTCCCTGGAGGCGCTGCCGGAACACAGCAGCCTGGACTTGTTGCAGAGCCAGCTTCCTACCGAGCCCGAGATGCCACAGCGCTTGCAAGATATCATCCTCAAGAACGCCCAGGGCAATCCGCTGTTCATCGTCGAGATGGCCCATGCCCTGATCGAAAACTATATGAGCTACGACGCTCAAACCGGCGTCTATCGAGCCCGGCAAGATCTGGATCGCGTCCAGGTGCCGGACACGGTCAGCCGGGTGATCCTCAGCCGTCTGGATCGGCTGGACGAACAAAGCCGAAACATGCTCAAAGTCGCCTCGGCGATCGGGCGTGCCTTCCAGCAGTGGCTCTTGCAGTCTGTCTATCCCTACCAGACCAATACCGCAGAGATGGAAGCTCGCCTGCTCGAGCTGGTCCAAAAAGAGATCCTGGATCGCGCCGCCAGCGGCGGCCAAACCTCCCTCGCCGAGATCGCCTACCTATACCGGCACGTGATGACCCGCGAGGTGGCCTACGAAAGCCTATTGTATGCCGAGCGCCGAGACCTGCATAGCAAGATCGCTCAATCGATCGAAGCGCAGCGCGACGCACACCTGGACGAATACCTGGAGGTGCTGGCAGAACACTATACCCTGGCCGAAGAGTGGCCTCGGGCGCTGCCCCATCACATCAAGGCCGCGCAGCGTGCGCAGGCCGTCTATGCCAACCAGGATGCCATTCACCGCTACCGGCAGGCCTTGCAAGTCGCCGAACACGTGCCGGACAGCCGAGAAGAACAGATTGTCGCTTACGAAGGACTGGGCGATACCTATGAACTCACCGGGCAATATACGGAATCGTTGGAAAGCTATGCCCAGGCACGCACCGTATTAAAGCTATTATCCCCCACACTAGACATACAGCGCCACCGCGCTGACCTGTGCCGCAAAACCGGTCTCATCCACGATCGTCGCGGCGAATACAACTCGGCACTCGAATGGGTAGACCGTGGTTTGGGACTGGTTGGTACGGCAGCGTGCATCGAGACCGCACGCCTGTACCTTGGCGGCGCGTCGGTGTTTCAACGCGAAGGTCAATGGAAACGCGTCATCGAGTGGTGCCAACTGAGTCTCGACATCACCGCCACACTGGATACAAAAGAAGCCCGGCAGGTTGCCGCTCACGCCTACCGTTTGCTCGGCAACAGCTATCGACGTCTGGGCGAGACCGAAAAAGTTCGCCACTACTATGAGCGCAGCCTGGAAACCTACCAGGAATTGAGCGATCAGCCGGGCATCGCTCATGCATTCAGCAGTTTGGCCACGTTCTATCGTTACCTGGACGATTGGCCACGGGCCACCGACTATTACCAGCAGGCACTCGCCATCCTGAAACGCATCGGCGAGTTGCGTGGACAGGCCGTCATCTCGAACAACCTGGCAGAGCTTATGCTCAATCGAGGTAATCTCAAGAGCGCACGAATCTGGTATCTGCAAAGCCTCAGTATTTCAAAAGAACTGGGCTTGAATTTTGGCGTAGCCCTGGTCAACAACAACCTGGGCTACACGGCCATTCGAGGCGGCAAGTGGCAGCGCGCCCTCGATCACCTGCAGCAAAGCCTCGATATGTTTGAAAAGATCGGGTCGGAGGAGTTTCTGCCCGAACTATACCGCCACCTCGCCGAAGCCCACCTAGGGCAGGGTGATGTTGAACAGGCACAGGACTGGGCACAAAAGTCGCTTTCTCGTGCGCTGGCAGCCGATATCAAGCTCGAAGAAGGCTGCACGCGCCGTGTGCTTGGGTGTATCTACCGCACCCAGGAAGATGTGCATCGCGCACAAACCGAACTGGAGCAGAGTCTGCACGTTCTCGACGACCTGCAGAGCCCGTACCAGGTGGCCCAGACGGCGATCGAACTGGCCGCCCTATACGACGATCTGCAAGAGGGCGAGCAGGCCAGCCGCCTGCGGCAACAGGCGATCGAAACCTTTGAGCGTCTGGGCGCCAAGTTGGATCTGGAACAGGCAAAATCCGAACGTCAACAAAAAAGCTCGGACCTGGATTAAAACGTATCAATCGAGGGGACAGCGTCATTTCAACAAGGAGGTTCAGTGATGAATACCAATACCCGAAAATGGACATTTGTCTCAATCAGTCTGCTCTTGCCGCTTGCCGCGATCATTCTGTTGGGCTGGGGAATGACTTCTGGACAACAGACCCAGGCCGCATCACCGGCGGACATCCAGATCTCAGAGCCGCTCGACAGCGCCGCCGTGGCGCAAAGCGCAGAAGTACCGTACCGGGCAGCCGCCTACACCTCGTTCTATATGCCCGATGCATATTCCGACCTGTGGTTCCCATTGGTGACCAACAATTATGACGGCTGGTACACCTCCATTGCCCTGCAAAACGTTGGCGGCTCATCGACCGCCAGGCTGATGGAACTGTACGACCGCTTTGGCAATATTGTCTTTACATACACAGTCACCTTGGACCCTTATAACTCGCAACTCTTTTCTCTCCGATCGATCGACAGCTTGCCAGACAATTTTGCCGGCTCGATCCGCATTGGATCTGGTGAAATGAGCGGCGAAGAAGTTGCCGCCTTTGCTCGCCTGGCCAACCCAACCAGCGATGGAGACGGGTTGATGATCTATGAGGCACAACAGGCACACTGGAATGACTATTACGTGCCCGGTGTCTATCACGACTATGGCGGGCAGACCAGCAACGTGATTATGCTCAACACCAACTCGTATACAGAAACCTACACATTCGTCGTGCTCGATACCTATGGCGAGATGGTCTACACAGACACGCGTACCCTTACCCCCAATCGGCTCCATATCATATCGCTGGCCCATCTGGGGTTACCGCCCGAGTTTGTCGGCACGGCGGTCGTCAAACCACTGGCAGAGGCAAGCATTGCCGTGATGGCCTATACGACGGGTGGCGGCACCGGGGGAGACGCGGCGTTCATCGGCCAGACCGCCCCCTATACGTCCACCGGCCTCTACGTCCCTTACGTGGTAAAAGAAATGGGAGGAGGCCCCGCCGGCCATGACACTGCGCAGGCGACACAGGAGATTGGCGTCGCCTACTCTGAATACTGGCTGTTTGGACCATGGCCACAAGACACGAATGTGATAAACCAGTATTATGATGAAATGGGCACTCCCGTCGATGAAGAACCACTCGTCCTGCCCGCCGGTGCTCTGGGCGGGCCGTTTCCCTGGCCAGAAAGCTTGCTCTTTAATCCCCAGGCCTCCCTCGTCACGTCGGCAGATGGTCCATTGATCGGCACGCACTATAACCTGTCTGGCAATCTGCTGATTGCCCACAACAGCATGGCCAACACCTGGCCCAACGTTGGGCCCACAGCGTACCTGCCTCGCGTTATGCGCACGGATGGGACGAAAACAATGCTCGCTGTGCAAAACCTGGACAGCCAGACCACCGACATCTATCTCACCTTCCGGCTGCCAAACGGCACGATCGTCTATTCGACAGCCGTCACCGTTGCTCCCTATGCGTCACGAGTCATCCATCTCGATGACCATATGGCACTGGGCAGCTCCTTTGTTGGCTCGCTGCAAATGAGCTCGGGGAACGAGGGGCCGATCACGGCCGTTGCCTACGAAGACGTATACATCACGGATAGCTACGAACCCAACGACACCCCCGATGAAGCCGTGCCCATCGTTTCCGGCGACTCGATCATTTCGCGGATACCCTATCCGAACGATCTAGACTGGTATGTAATCGACATCGATGCCCCGGCGATCATAACACTTGCTCTGGATAATTTGGGGGCTGACTTTGACCTCCACTTTTTCAAAGACTTGTCCAAGCCGCCCAAAATCCTGGAGGCAAAAGGGGTAGGCCCGTGCCAGGATATCGAAGAAATAAATGAGAACGGAGGTGTTGAAAGCACTGGCGCGTGGGACTTTACCGGCGCCTGGGATTTCACCGGCGCGTGGGATTTCACCGGCGCGTGGGATTTCACCGGCGCGTGGGATTTCACTGGGGCCTGGGATTTCACTTCAGCGCAACCAGGAACAAGGCCTGAACATGCCGTGCGGACGATCCGCTCGTCAGGCCGGCATTACATTCTTGTCGCGAGCAACAACGGTTCGTACAGCGCTACGCCTTACCGTCTGAGGGTTGAAGTCGAGGAACTCGCCGGGCTGCCTACCGACTGCAAAACCACCTTGCCTTACAGCTCCGGCACAGTACCACCTGTCTATACGGCGACAACACCGATCAACACGCTGATCTTGCTCAACAAGACCCGCCTGGATCGGACCTATGGGGTCACCACCGGCAATGCAATCTATGCCCGGCTACAAGAGTTGGCCAGGCATAACGCCGTCGCCGGCATGGTCTACCCAGTCGACAACCACTTGCTCATTTCAGCGGCGTATACGGCCTGGGATCGCAACGCCTGCAGCGTCGACGCCGCCAACGACGTCAGTTGGGCGATCTGGAAGCAGATCGTCAATCCAGTGCTCTCGGCCAACCCAACCATCGCTAACGTCGTCCTCATTGGCAACGACCTGCAGATCCCTTTCCGCCGCGTGCCAGACCAGGCCCGTATCGCCAACGAGGCAACCTATATCAACAACGCCCAGGTCATCGAAAAAACGCCGCTCTGGTCGGCACTGCTTGACGGCAATATCCTCACCGACGACTTTTACGGCGACAGGGTTCCGCAGCGGTGGAGAGGCCGCTACCTCTACATCCCCGACGTCGGCGTCGGACGCCTTGTAGAAGAACCGGCCGACATCCTTGCCCAAATCGAGGCCTTTCTCCTGTCAAGTGTGCTGAATGCAAACACCGCCCTCGATACGGGCTATGACTTTTTGACCGACAGTGCCGAAGCAATCGCCCAGACCATGAGCGCCCAAGGTCTCGTCCCCAGAACGCTGATCAGCGAAAAATGGGATGCCGATGACCTCCGGGCTTACTGGACCGAACCCACCAGGCAAGTCGATATCGCTGCGGTGAACGGTCACTATGAGCATTGGCGCACGCAACCAGCCACCGACACCGGCAGTCCGCCCGTTTTTTACAACACAGACATCATCAAGGGCAACAATACCTACACCGGATCGGTCAACTATTCGATAGGATGCCACAGCGGCCTCAACGTGCCCGACGACAGCAGCCAGCCTAATGGCCCTGGCAAGTTCGACACCTGGAACCCCGACTATCCGCAGATCTTTGGCGGCAGAGCAGCAGTATGGATCGCCAACACCGGGTACGGTTACGGTATGGACGATTCGATCGCCGGCTCTGAAGAGGTCTATACCTATTTCCAGCAGATGTTGGGCAGTCAAGACACAATGTCGGTTGGTGAGGCATTGCGCCTTGCCAAGCAGAGATTCTGGGAAAGCCAGGGCACTGGAGGCTGTGGCATTTATGAAGAAAAGAGCCTGATTGAGGCTACGCTCTACGGACTGCCTATGTACGTGGTCGATCTGCCCAATACCGTTCCAATCGCACTGAAAGGTCAGGCGCAAAGGATCAGCGCAGCAAGCAGCAGCGGGCTTGGTGCCGCCGCTGAGACGATCGTTCCCCTGTCTCTCAAGCCCGTTCTCGAAACGACCAGCTATGGCCAATACTATCACATCGACAACGACACGCAAAACAGCGCCGGGCGTCCCATCCAGCCACGCACCAGCGTGATCATCGACGTACCAAAAGGTGAACAAGTCCATGGCGTGATGGTCCTCGAAGCATCGTTTAGCACCATCGAGGGCTTTGATCCCACCATCAGCCGTCCTGTTACCGATACGGCTCTGACCGAGCCCACTTTTTCATATCCCAGTTGGTATCCCAATGCGTTCTGGTCGGTCAACAAAATGGGTGATCAAGATCGGCTGATCATCATCGCCGGGCAATATAAATCGACCACTGGGATTACGGGCACCGAGCGGGTGTTCACTTTTCTCGAACTCAAAGTCCTGAGTTCGAGCGACAGCGATGGGTCCGCACCGGTTATCCACCAGGTTGACTTGGCCCAATATGATAGCGCATTCGGCATATCGGTCGATGTGTCTGATTCCAGCGCTGGCGGCGTGTCTGAAGTGTGGGTCACATTTGAGGATACTGCCGGACACTGGACGAGCGAGCCGCTTGCCTATGACGACACGACCGGGCTGTGGCAAACCACCGTCACCAGCCAAGTTGAAGGGTTTAGCTATTTCGTGCAGGCTGCCGACAGCGCCGGCAACGTCAGCGCCAGCAGCAACAAGGGGACCTATTTTGCCCCCGAGCCGAGAATGGTTTACCTGCCGGTCATCCTGAAAACCTATTCACCCTGATCTCGTTAAAACCATGTTGTGGAGGGTCAAGACCCTCCACAACTGTACATCGAAAGGGCACCTATGGGGTTTCTCGCACCACTGGCCCTGGCCTTTGCCGCCCTGGGCATCCCCATCCTCATAGTCTACATGCTCAAACTGCGGCGCGAAGCGAGGCATGTCTCCAGCACCATGCTCTGGAGCCAGGTGCTTCAAGACCGCCAGGCCAATGCCCCGTGGCAAAAACTGCGGCGCAACCTGCTTATGCTGATTCAACTGCTGCTGCTCTTTCTGCTGGTCCTGGCCCTGGCTCGCCCTTACAGTGAGATATCACGGCTGTTTCAGGGCAACGTCATCATCCTGCTCGACGCCTCGGCCAGCATGCAGGCCACGGACACCGCGCGGGGGGGCGGTGCCGCAACCCGCTTTGACCTGGCCCGCGACCGGGCAAAACAGATCGTCGACGGGCTGGGGGCAAACGATACCCTCACCCTGATCGCCGTCGCAGACACACCGCGCGTGCTCGCCTCGCTGTGTAACGACAAATCGGTGCTCAGACAGGCGCTGAGCACCACACAGGTCACCAACACCCAAGCCGACTGGGAAGCGGCATTCATCCTGGCCCAGTCGAGCGCGCAGCAAGCGGCCCGGACCACCACCGTCGTCCTGTCCGACGGCGGCTTGCCGGACGGCCTGCCGCCGCTGCCGGGCCAGGTGCGCTACATCCCGACGGGCATCACCGCCGAAAACGTGGCCATCACCGCCCTTGCCATTCGCGATGGGCCTCACGGCCCGCAGGCGTTTGTCCGCGTGGCCAACGCCGGAACGCAGCCCGTCACCACGCTGGTGCAAATCGATGTCAACGAGTCGCTCTTTGACGCACGCACGCTCGACATCGCCGCCGGGGGTGAAAGCGGCATTGCCCTCGACGACCTGCCTCTGGATACACAGCGCATCCAGGCCCGCCTGCCCGACGACACACTGGCCATCGACAACCAAGCCTGGGCCGTGCGCGCCGCTGATCGGGAGGCAACAGTCTTCCTGGTCACCCCCGGTAACAGCTTTCTGGAACGCGCCATCGGCCTCATGCCCAACCTGAACCCGGTCACCGTCCGGGTCACGGACACCCTGACCCATACCGTCACTTTGCCCGGTGGCATCACTCCCGACCTGATCATTTTCGACACCCTCACCCCTGCCGACCTGCCGGAATTGGGGAACCTGCTCTTTATTGGACCGCCCGTTGCAAACGAACTGATCCGGGTCGGCGGGATGTTGACCGACACAACCATCCTCGATGTGGAAGGCAACCATCCCCTGCTCCATTACGTCGATGCCGCCCAACTCAGAGAGCTGAATATCGCCCGTGCACGCGAGGTGAGCGTGCCGTCGTGGGCAGAAACACTGATCGAGGCTCGCAGCGGCCCGCTGCTGCTGGCCGGCGAGGTCGGCGGGAGGCGCATCGCCATCCTGACTTTTGACTTGCACCAGTCCGACCTGCCGCTCAAGATCACCTTTCCCATTTTGATCGCCAACCTCACCTACTGGCTCGCGCCCACCAGCGCCGTCGACGTGCCCGCCCAACTCTCCCCCGGCATGCCGGCCCTCATCCGCCCGCAGATCGGCGTCAGCGAGATCGTCGTTACCGCGCCGTCGGGACAACAGTGGACGTTCGAGGCGGCAGGCAGCGAACCGATCCCCTTTGCCCAGACGGACGAACCGGGCATTTATACCGTCGAGCAGAAAAGAGTGCAGCAGGGAGCCGATCAGCAGATCAGCCAGGCATCCTTTGCCGTTAACCTGTTCAGCGAACTGGAATCGTACATCGAACCACGAGACGAGATCGACGTCGGCCAGACACCGATCAGCGCCCAGACCGAGAGCAGCGTTGGCCGGCGCGAGTGGTGGCGTTGGCCCGCCCTGGCCGCCCTGAGCATGCTGATCATCGAATGGTTCGTCCACCTCCGTGGACGACTGCCATTTTCCATCCGCGAGACCTTTGCCCGCCTCATACCCTCTCGCGAGAAAAACCCATGATCCTTCACACGTTACGCAACATCGGCTATCCACACTCTCACGCATCACGTGTCACGTATCACGTGTCACGCCCAAGGAGCCACCTATGACCCCCTCGGACCTGATTGCCAAAACCATCCAAGGAATCAAACTATTAGGGATCGACGTGACCCTGCAAGCAGCCATTTACCCTTTTCGCAAAACCTTCCATGAGGCCGCGTTCGCAGACGTCAAAGGTGCTCAAAAAAGCAAGGGCTCGCTGTTGCGCGGCATATCTGCTGTATTGGGCAAGCCTCCTAAAGAAACAAGCATCGACACCAGCTATACCTTTCCCGGCCGCGTCCTGGCGCATCGTTGGAACTCGGCCGCCAAAGGCCCGGATCGCCAGCGCGTCGAACTGACCTGCGAAAACGCAATGGTTCGTATCACCGTCCTCGCTGCCGATCTGATCCGCGTACGCGTCAATCCCAGCGGGCGCTTTGCAGAACCCTTTTCCTATGCTGTCGAAAAAAAAGACGCGGACTGGACACCGGTTCAATTCACCCTCGAAGAGACAGCAGAGGCCGTGCTCATTCGCACCCAAAACCTGCATTGCCGCGTCGACAAGACCTATTTTGCGCTCACTTTTATCGATCCGGATGGCACGATCGTCAACGCCGACGCGGCAGGCACCGGCTGGTGCGGCGAAAAAGTGGCTTGTTGGAAACAGCTCCCGCCGGGGGAGCACCTCTATGGCCTGGGCGAAAAAACCACCCGGCTCGACAAGCGCGGCATGACCTCCCGGATGTGGAACACCGATCCCACGTTCTACCATCCTGGTGAGGACCCGATCTATGCCAACATTCCGTTTTACCTGGGCTTGAATCGTGGACGAGGATACGGTATCTTTTTTGACAACAGCGCGCGCGGCCAGTTTGACTTTGGGGCGACCACGCCCGGCATCACCCGTTTTGAGGCCGACTGCGGCGAAATGTGTATCTATTTTTTCTACGGCCCCCGGCTGTCTGATGTGCTCGATCGGTATACTGAACTGACCGGGCGGATGATTATGCCGCCCTTATGGGCCCTGGGCTACCACCAGAACCGCTGGAGCTATTATCCACACGACCGCGTGCGCGAGATTGCCCGCGAATTTCGCACCCGCCGCATCCCTTGTGAGGCACTCCACCTGGACATCGAGTACATGGACGAGTTTCGCTGTTTTACCTGGCATCCCGAATGTTTTCCCGATCCCGGCAAGCTGATTGCAGACCTGCACGCCCAGGGCTACAAGATCGTGACCATGGTCGACCCAGGTATCAAGGTAGACCCTGACTATTGGGTCTGCCAGGAGGGACTGGAAAAAGACGTATTCTGCAAATATCCCAATGGCAGGCTTTTCAGCGGCCCGGTGTGGCCCGGCAACAGTTATTTTCCCGACTATACCTCACCACGCGTGCGCGAATGGTGGGGCGAGCTGTACCAGGGCATGGTCGATCTGGACGTCGACGGCTTTTGGAACGATATGAACGAACCGACCATCACCAGTGGGTCCAGCGACAACACCATGCCCGATGTCGTGCAGCACGAATTGGACGGGCATGGCAGCGATCACCGCCTCGCTCATAACGTCTACGGCATGCAAATGGCCCGGGCAACGGCGGAAGGGCTGATGCAATTGCGCCCCGACGAGCGGCCGTTGGTCATCACCCGCTCCCTGTGGGCCGGGTCGCAGCGCTACAACATGCACTGGCTGGGCGACAACTATAGCGATTGGGAAAGCCTGCGCAACACCATGCAGTTGGTGCTCAATATGGGCCTCAGCGGCATCGCCTTTACCGGACCGGACACGGGCGGTTTTGCCGGCACACCCGACGGCGAACTGCTCATCCGCTGGAACCAGATGAGCGTCTTTACACCCTTTTTCCGCAACCACACCGCCAAGGGCACCGCCGATCAGGAACCGTGGGCGTTCGGCGAAGCGTGTGAGCGTCTCAGCCGAAAATTCATCGAACTGCGCTACCGGCTCCTGCCCTACCTCTATACCGCTTTTTGGCAGTCGGCACAAACAGGCATGCCCATTGTACGCCCCTTGTTCCTCCCATTCCAGGACGACGACCATGTTGCCGGCATCGACGATCAATTCATGTGTGGAGACGCCTTTCTGGTAGCGCCCGTTTACGAGCAAGGCGCCACCGCACGCCGCGCTTACATTCCGCGAGGGTACTGGTACGATTTCTGGTCCAACGCCCTCACCGCCGGGCCGCAGATCACCCGCCTTCCGGCACCGATCCACCACATTCCGCTGCTCGTGCGTGCGGGCAGCATTGTGCCTGCCTGGCCGACGATGCAATACATCGGGGAACAGCCAATCCAGACCCTCACCTTGCACGTTTATCCCGGCAACGGCACCTCTATGCTATACGAAGACGATGGGCGCACCTGGGCCTTCAGGCAAGGCGCATATCGCCTCACCGAATTCCACTCGACACTCGACGGCAATATCCCGGCACCCGATCAGCTCACCATCCGCCGGACCTGTCTCTCGCCCGCCTCCAGTTCGGGGCCATCCAGCGGTGCACCATCAATCCTGCCTCCAACCTACGCTCGCATTCGTATCGAACTGCACGGGATTGCATCCGCCCGCCCCAAAATTCACGTCGATGGCAAGAGGATACCCTACACCGAATTCGACGCCGACAAGCGCACCATGACCTTTGAAACGGGCGAGTTTGAAACGATTGTGGTCTTTTGGGGATAAAGATATGTGCTGAATCTGTCAAGATCTGGCGATCCCGAACGAGCAGCTAGGTTCTGTTGACATTGATTGCACATAAACGGTCCAGCTTGGCACTTTCACGATGGATGCGGACCAACATAGGTCGGTTCTTTCTTGCCTGTAGATACTCGATGGAGACATATGGATGCCCGATAGAGACATTCGGGCATGACAATCCAAGCGCAATTCAAAACGTCAACAGAACCTAGGCTTGTCCGGCATAAAAAACAAAGCATCTGGATATGTCCAGATGCTTGTGTGCTGCTATTTCCGTCTCTATTCCAGCTATGCCGTTGCCCATACCCTACGCATCACGCACATCACGTCTTTCTTTACGCGCTCTTTTGTGCCGCCAGGTCCCGCGCCCGGTGAAGCTGCCACAGCACAAAGCGCACCCGCTGTGCCAACGTCTTGGAAATATTGAACAACAGGCGCGTGCCCAGGATAGCATCATCTTCGCACAAGGCCAGCATCCGTTCGCGCTCCAGGGCCAGGATTTTCACCCCACCCGATCCGGCGATCATATCTGCGCTGCGCAGCCCTTGATCGAGCATAGCCAGTTCGCCTGCCACCTGACCGGGCTTGAGTTCGGCGAGCATTTGCGGGCCGGAGCCATTGTCCGATTCTTCTGGTTCCTTCCACACCTCGACCTGGCCACTGTAAATGATGTACAACTCGTCCCCAGTCTGAGCCTCTTCGACGATATTTTGCCCTTCCTCGTAAAATCGTGGCTGGCATTGCGCCGCCAGGCGGGTCCGGTGAGCCAGGTTCAGCCCGTTGCCCACGTCCGAATGAGCCAGGAACTGGGCAATCTCGCGGATCTGCAGCAATTCCTCATCTTCCACCGGCGAATGCAGCTTGTCACTGGTCAGTGGCAACCCGAGGTAAGCGGCCACAATTCGGCGCATGATGTCTGGCGCTTCAAACTGCGGCCAATGCCCGGCCTTGGGCAAGATGCGCAGATCGGCATCCGGCCATTCATCGGCCACCACGCCCGCGTCGCGCAGCGGAACCGTGTTGTCCTCCGCACCCCACAGCACCAATGCCGGCGTATCCACATCCTTGAGCTTGCCACTCAGGTCGTTTTCACGCATCGCAAAAAAGCACTCGGCACGCACGCGCCCTTGGCCGGGATGGCGAACATCGGCCAGTATACGCTTGTAATCCTCTTTGGTAATCCCCGTGCGCTCGGCGAACGACGCAGGACGCATGATCCGGTCGGTCAAGCCGACAAACGTATTCTCGACACTGGAAACGATTAGCCCACCGAGGCCAAACCGTTCCATCAGCGTGATCGGCGAAACGCCAAAGTTGATCAAATCCGAAAGTTTGCCTGTGATCGTGGGGCTGATGAGCACCATCCGCTCTACCAGCACGGAATGTCGCAACGCAAGCGTAATGCTGGTCATGCCACCCATCGAGTGCCCGACCAGCACTACTGGCCCGTCACTCACCTGGGCAATGAACTCAGCCAACAAATCGGCATACGCCGGGATCCTCGTTCGCCCTTGAAATGGCGGAGACTGGCCATAACCGGGCAGGTCAACCGCCATGCAGCGGAACCGCTGGCTGAGCAGACCTAACAGCGGTGACATCGCATACCACGAACTCGACCAGCCATGAATCAAGATCGCCACCTGCCGGTTTGGATTTCCCTCTTCTATCACGTGCAATTGCTGTCCGTTGACGTTATAGACTGTCACCCCGCACCCCCTGCATCTCTGATCTTGTGCAAGGACAAAACGAGATGCTGTTTACACTAAAATAGCCAACACATCCTATTCTAGCATAGGGCTCAAGGGCACATCATTACAATTGGGTTACAATTCAGCTTGACAGAACAGCCAAAAACGTGTAAGCTTTGCATAGAAATGCAGACTGAACTACCAACATATTTTATTTGAGGAAACAATGAACAACCATACAGACAACATAGACCCGGCGCCGGCCTCACTATCGGAACCTAGCTCGCGTCTGGAGTTAATCGGCCAACTGCGCACCCGCTTGATCGATCTGCTGCCGGATGCAGAAACCTTGTGGAACCAAAGCAACGACTCAACCATTGCTTTTCGAGGTCACCTGGCAATGGACGCCGATCAAGCTTATGCCGCTTTACGAGAGCGTTTTGCCGAACTGGGCTATACTCCGCTGCTGCGCCGGCAAAAGGAATTCGATATCGTCGTGGCCATCCGGCAGGCGGTCGCGCGCAAACAAGCACATTGGGGCGTTAACCTGGTCTTGTTCCTGCTCACGTTATGCACGACCACACTAATGGGAGCCTTGATCGAGCAAGGTGAATTTCTGCTCGAAAATCCTCGCCTGTTTTTTGAACAGCCCTGGCGCATCCTGAGCGGCATTCCCGCCTCCTTGACAATTATGGGCATCTTGGGCGTCCACGAGTTGGCCCACTATTTTGTCGCACGCAAGCACGGTCTCGACACAAGTTTGCCCTTTTTTATCCCGATGCCGTTCTCACTGGTCGGTACAATGGGAGCTATCATCCGTATTCGCGCGCCCTGGGAAAGCCGTAAAGCGCTCTTTGATGTCGGCATCGCCGGGCCCGTTGCGGGACTCGTCATCGCTTTGCCCATCTTTTTCGTTGGTTTGCTCACATCGCCTGTATTGCCCCCACAACCCAACAGCGTTACCCTTGGCTCGCCACTCCTGTTGCGCTGGATCGAAGACTGGGTGCACGTCATCCGGCAGATTCCGCCAGGACACGATATCTATGTCAATGCTGTGGCCTATTTTGCCTGGTTTGGAGTGATCATTACTGGCTACAACTTGATCCCAATCGGCCAACTTGATGGCGGCCACGTCATCTATGCACTTCTTGGCCGGTGGACACAAGTGGTTGGCATCATCATCTTGATTACAATGTTTACGCTCGGTGCGCTTGTCTGGAATGGATGGTATGTGTGGGCCGCGCTGATCATGTTTTCAGGGTGGAGACACCCACCGCCGCTTAACACTGTCGCGCCCCTGGGGAAAATGCGTATCGTACTGGGAATTCTGTTATTTGTACTTGCTGCCCTGCTCTTAACGCCTATGCCCCAGCAGCCGATGTAAAGGCAAGGCAATGGGCCTATGAAACGATAAACATGGCTGCACAATCGAGCACCCCATCAGAACAAGCAGAACATATACGCACAGCAATCGCCGTCCAGCTTGTCTGTGTGCTCGTCCTCTTGGTGGGGACACAGACAGCGTCGGCCATTGATCGCGTCGAACCGGTTCCGGCCCGTCACACAAGCCGCCTGTTGGCACACACCCACGAGATCCGCCTCACCGCCGGCGAGAATGGGCCTTACCTTTCCCTGCAAGATCTGCAAAATCGCCCCCGTCCCACGCTGCAGATCCTGATCTCCCGCACGATCAAGCCTCCACCGACAATGGACTATCCCGCCGTTTTGAATGCGGTTCCCATCGCGCCTAGGGCGTATCCCACCGAAACGGTCACCTATCTTGCCCAACACGAGATCCACTATGGCGACCGTCAAAAGCCAACACTGGCCCTGACCTTTGACTGCGAAGCCGGCACTAACAGCACGCGCAAAATTGTCCAAACGCTACGCGAAAAAGAGGTCAAGGCCACCTTTTTTGTCCTGGGCAAGTACGTCTACATGTTCCCCGACATCGTTCGCGAGATCGCTGCCGATGGACACGAATTCGGCAACCACAGTTTTTTCCACCCTCTCTACTATGACATTGCACCAATTACGGCCACACAAGAGGTAACCTACACGGAGGCGGTGCTCGATTGGGCCGTAGGCACCCATATTCCCATGCGCTACTTTCGCTTCCCCTATGGCGGACGAAGCGATCCCCTGCGTCGGCTTGTCGCTGGATTGGGTTACCAATCCGCATTCTGGGACCTCGATCCACGTGGTTGGGAGCCGCACGTCACACGTGAAGGTGTCGTCGACTATATCCGTTCTACAGCGCACAACGGCGGGATCGTCATTATGCACTGCGGCTGCTGGGACGATGCGAATGCGCTTGCCGAGGTCATTGACGTGCTCCGCGAAAAAGGCATCGAGCCGGGCAGACTCAGCGACGTCCTCACTGCCGCAGATCGTGATGTGCCTGGATACGCCATGCCCGGCCTAACCACTCCGCCCTGATGCACCCCTCAAGCGACTTCAAAATGCACGTCGACGGGACGGCCGGCAATGCCAGAAAGCGTTCGCTGGATCGCCACCAAGAGCCTCGCCTGCAGCCATTCCACCGCATATCCATCGCGCACCTGCACCACGAGCCCGTTCGTACGCACGCCCACCGCCTGGGAACCACGCAGCCAGGTGTCAAACGTCACCCGCGTCATCTGCATCTCTAGCTCCTGCAAGACCCGCTGCCATATCTGCTGCACGGTCAGTCCCGTTCCCGGCAGTTCAACTGCCTGTTGTGCAGATTCAGACGCGCCCATTTCATGGTCTGCAGCCGCGCGTTCGCTGCCCGATTCGTTCTTGCCCGTCTCCTGTTTATTCCCGGCCACGTTTCCCAGCCAGTCTTGCCAAACGTCGACTGTCTCCTGCGCATCGTATTGCATTGGCTGAGACCAATCTTCCTGCACCGCACGTACAAATAATGCCGCTGGATCGCGTGGCTTGCGGGAAGGCAGCCAGGATAGCTGCCGTTCAAGTCGATCCAGTGGGTACCGTTCGAGCAATACCTCTACCATTGTCGTCGCCACGCCCAGTGCCTGGCACCGCGCCAACACAGACAACACCTCTGGTGAGGATACAACCTTTTCTTGATCTGTCTTGTTCTTTTGACTTGTTTTTTGTTCTTGTTCGGTTTGTGGCTCACGATCACCCTGTGTGTGGCTCACAACTACGCTGCTTGTGGCCCACAATCGCCCTGCTTGTGGCTCACAAGCACCCTTTTCCAGCGGTAACCCTGCTTGTGACTCACGATCACCCTTTTGTGCAAGACTCATTTCTGTCGCTTCCTTGCCGCGCGTGGTGGGCCTTCCGCCGCGGTTGGCACGCCGGTCTTCCCAGATGGCGGGCAGCGATCTGTGGCGGGCCAGGGCTTTTCGCACCTGGTTGATCCACGCTTGCCAGTTTTTGCTCGTCTCTTGCGATTCGATTTGGTCGAGGCGCTTGTGTATGCGGTCTCTAAGGGCTGGCGTCAGTGCCGGCGGATCGAGGATATAGTACTCGTTCGAGGTGTATTGGTTGCCTTGTTCGATATAGATCAATTCGCAAATCTCGAGCAGCTTGTTGCCACGGATGATCAGATCGATGCCGCATTGCAAATATTGGGCCAGCGTGCGCAGACTGCCCCAACTGCTCTCGGTTTCGCGATTGGCCATGGACAGATAAACAGAATAAAAGAAAAAAGCGTCGCCCACGCGCAGTACCGGCAGCCACTCCCGCGCTATCACGTTGTCGGTTGTATACTGGTTGGGTTTTCTCCGATCGCGGATGACGATCGCTTGTTCTTTGTCAGGCTCCATGTGGGTTGCCATATCCAAATCCCTTTTGGCCCTTGACAAGGATCAGGTGTTGTGCTATCCTAGAGTGGAAAAGCGCAAGCATGATGGCGAGGCATCAGGAATGATGCACTCATTGTCTATCGAGCGTGCCAGTCGCTTTTCTGTCGAGCCGATTGAGGGGGCCGTCCTCAATCGGCTTTTCTTGTGTCTTGCCAGTCAGTTCCGAGGGTGTCGAAGGCTTCTCGGTTTTTTCCACCTGCGTTGAGCCCTGCCCTTGAGGCTCAACGGGGCGGGGTCTGGCAAGCAGTGAGCCGCCGGTCAGTCTTCTAGCTGTCTCAGTATATGGACTTTCAGACTTTCAAAATTCTGAAAGTCTGAAAGTTCGTTATGTTTAGTACAAAGTGCGGTCATGACCTCCAACGCAAGCCCGGCAATGTCGCTTCGATCGACTTTAAATTGTTTGCGCCAGGCGTAATGCAAATCCGCCAGTGTTTCCTCTTGTTCTTGCGTAAGGTACAACGTCACTTGTTTTCGTGGTTTTTTGCGCCTCGGACGTCCGGACCGGGGTGTGTGGATGCTCTGTTCGACATCATAGAGATCGGCAAAGGTGCCCGGTTGTTTCTTAGCCATGCGTTATCTCCACGTGTTACTGTCCTTCGAGTTCGCTGATTGCTTGCTGTACCAGGTCTATGCCGATGGTGGTTGTCTGTTGCACGAGCGCCAGGGGCAAAACATTAAGCCCCAAGGCACAGATATCTCGGGGCATGCCGTGAGCGTAAACATAGATTGCTTCCAGGGCCCTGGTTGTAAAAAGCGGCTCTTTGCGCCCGGCGACCATGACCCGAAAGTTGATCATGTCGCGCGTATCCATCAAGTCCAACGGCTCGATCGTCGAACGCGTGGCGATTCGCGAGCGCAACGCTTTTTTCAAGCGTAGTTTGTTGCGTAGTTCGTTTTGTCCGATCAAGATAACCTGGATTAGTTTTTGGGTATTGGACTCAAAGTTGAGGAGCTGCCGGATCAATTCAAATTGTTGGCCGACCAGGGATTGGGCTTCGTCGATGATCAAAATGGTGTTTTGATTTTGTTTCCAGGTGTTGATCAGGTAGGTATTCAACGACTCAATTTGAGCGTATTTACTGCGGCGCGGCGAAATGCCAAATTCGCTGCAGATGGCCTTCAGAAATTGGAATTCCGAGGGGAAAATCGGCATGGGTAAATATGCAGCCTGGTATGCCGGATCGTCGTTATAGGTCTGGTAGATGCGCCGGGCAACGGTCGTTTTGCCCACGCCCACATCTCCGTATACGACGGATAGCCCCTGCCGTTGTTCGGTCGTGTACGTGATTTTTGCCAGAGCGGTTTTGTGTTGTGCCGAGAGATAAAAGAACCTCGGATCGGGTGACAGCGAAAATGGCGGTTCTGCCAGGCCTAAGGCTCTGAACTCCAGCATGGGAAGCCTCCTATTGGATAATTGTGAGTTAATTATACCACTATAGCCCTGAAATTGCAAGTACTTTTTGCATGCGGATATAGTTCTGGTCCCAAAACAGGAGGTCGATCACCAACTGGTAGTTTGTTCTCTGCCCAACAGCACAACCGGTTGTATTGTTGGGGATGGTCGGATGCTCAAATTTTAAGGTTCTGACCATTTATCTCTTGGCTTGATGTT
>JAFGJF010000191.1 GCA_016929205.1 Anaerolineae bacterium | reverse complement strand
CCCCACTGGCCTACGCGATGACCCAAAACAACCTGGGCACCGCCTACCTGCGCTTGCCCACCGGCGACCGCAGCGACAACCTGCAGCGCGCCATCGCCTGCTACCAGGAAGCATTGCGTGTCTACACCCCAGAGGCGGCCCCACTGGCCTACGCGATGACCCAAAACAACCTGGGCGAAGCATATATCAAACTGCCTTCCGGTAAACGGACGCAGAACATCAAACATGCCACTGCTTTGTATCAAGACGCGTTGCGATTTTTTAGTGTCGAACAAGAGCCTTTGTATTACAGTTGGTCACAAAGGAATCTGGGCACAGCTTTTTTGCACCTGTCTGTAGTAGAGTCGACAGCACACCTGGAAAAGGCCCTGGATCACATCCAGCAGGCTTTACAGGTCGAGGGCCTGGGTTCGTGGGAACGAGCTGAATACCTATTCGTCAGAGGAATTGTCTATCTGGTTATGGGAGAGCTCGAAAAAGCGCTTATTGACTACCGAGAGGCAATCTCGTTAGCCAACGCCATTGTCCTTACCGAGGCGATCGAGGAATTGGACAGAGTGGGCAAGGAGCGTTCGGACATACCCGGACTCCAAGACATTCGCGCATTGCTCGTAAAAGCGCAGGAAGCATCAAACCCACCAATGGATTAGGCTGGCCGGTTCTGCCGCCTGGGCACGGCCACGGCAATGATCACCGTCGTCAGCGCATAGACCACCGCTGTGCCCACAAACGCCGCCGACAGCCCCCACGTCGTGGTCAGTGCCGCGCCAACCATGGGCGCAATGGCATTCGCCGCCGCCACCAGGCTGGTATCGATGCCATAGACTGCGCCAAAACGCTGCTTGGGCACCAGCGCCGCCTGCAAGGCGCTAACCGAAGCGACAATGCCGCCCATCGCCAGCCCGCTGAACATCCGCAAGACCATCAACTGTGTCGTCGTCTGCACAAAGGCCTGCATCACATAGAGCACGACAGACACCATGCTGCACGCAATCAAAATCCGTCGCGCCCCAAAACGATCGCTCATACGCCCCAAAACGACCGCGCTGACCGCGCTCATAGCCGCTTCAAGCCCCGAGATCGTGCCGGTCAGCGAAGCAACCTTGGTGCTGGTCGTGATACTCTGGACAAACAACGGCAAAATCGGGCCGATGACCCGCGCCGCCCCGCGCACCAGGATGCGAATGCCAAACACCACCAGCAAAGCCCGCGTTTGCAGCACCAGCAGCAGGCCGGCCCACATCGAAGGACTGTTCTGCCCGGCCTCCTTTTTTGCCGGCGGCGTAAACTCTTCCTGCACGCCCACCATTACCATCAACCCGGACACGAACAACAAACTGCCGGTGATCCAGAACGTCGGGCGGTGGCCGAATTGATCGGCAATCAACCCGCCCATCAACGGCCCCAGCGACGCCCCGGAATAGATCGCCATCTGCAGCATCCCCAGCGCAGACCCCCGCCGCTCCTCCGGCGTGCCGCTGGCTACCAGCGTCGTCGCCGCGGCCACTGTGCCTGTCAGCAGGCCCTGGATGGCGCGCAGCACCACCAACTGCTGCACGTTTTGCACAAAACCCATCAAGGTCATAATCACCGTCCCGCCAAACATGGCCCGTGCCACCATCAGCTTGCGCCCGTAACGGTCGGCAAGCGCCCCCCACACCGGCGCGATGAGAGCCATCGTCACCGCCTGCGAGGAGGTCAACAGGCCGGACCAAAATGCGACCTGGTTGAAATCGGTCACCCCCAGTTCCTGCACGTAATAGGGCAAAAACGGCAGTACGACCGAAAACCCGGAAATAGACAAGACTTCGGCAATCCAGAGGATGGCCAGATTGCGCTTCCATGACGTTTTCATCAAGACAGCCTCTTTGTGATGGGCAGCAGGCCAATGAGATAAGAGATTGGGCTTTCTCTAAAAACCCGGTCTCATACTCATAAGCGATTGCGGCAGACGCGTACATGAGGCCCATATTGTACCAGACTCCTCGTGTAAGGCAAACGCTGCGCCATCCCGGTTCCATCGACCCTCTTCCAGGATGAGCCTCGCTCGTCCGGCGCCTGTAACCCCAAACATCGACAAACTGTAACACCATGGCTTGCTATCCCCTTGCACAATATGGTACAATTGAAAAAACAGTACAGCGTTGACCGAGAAAATCAAGTGAGCTTTTTACGTCCAAAGCCTTCCGGCAAACAATACATATACGAAATCGGGATTGTCGATTTTTTCAACGCCCGCCACAAGATTGGCGATGAAACGGCGCATTCTCACTCCTGGCGAATTGAGGCCCGGGTGCGACGGCCGCGCTACCTGGGAGAGCAATCGCTGCTCAGCGTCGACCAGACGCGCGAACGCATGCGCCAGCTCTTTGCCCGCTACGAAGACACCTTTTTGAACGACGTGCCGCCGTTCACCTTCCAGGAACCCACCGCCGAAAACATCGTCGCCTACCTGTTCGAGGAGCTCGACAAAGCCTTTCGCGGCACCGACGCCACGCTCTATGCGCTCACCCTGTGGGAATCGCCGACCAACTATGTGACGTTCAAAATTGCGGAATGAAGACTGAGACGCAAGTGCCCGGCACGTCAAACCGAGCAAAGGCGACACTTGTCCAATGTGCGCAAACGGTGGGCAGCATCGCTCTGATCGCGCTGGTTACCCTGTACGTCTACCGGCATATCCTCTTCCCGCCTGCAGGAATCCAACTTTACCCGTGGGCATCCGATACGCTGGGACATGTTATCAAGGCTGAATACCTCGCACAGCAGGTAGCCGAGGGGCACTATTACCCGGACCTGTTTCCCGGATGGTACGTTGGCGTGCAAATGCTGCGCTACTATCCACCCTTGCCCTACTATTTGCTCATCGCCATCGACGCCTTAACTGGCAACTCGATCGCTGCCGCTAACTGGTTTATCGCTGTGTGCGCGTTGGGCGGCGGGCTGAGCTGGCTGCTCTACCGCCGTTGGCTCGGCTGGCTGCCGGCGACCATCGGCGGCGCCCTGTACGCGTTTTTGCCGGACAACGTGCGCGTCGCCCTGGCCGAAGGCAACCTGCCCCGCACTCTGGCCATGGCACTGCTGCCGTTGGCCGTCTACTTTCTCCTGCGCGGCCTGGAACCGGACGGCAAATACCGGCATC
This sequence comes from Anaerolineae bacterium, assembly GCA_016929205.1. Next base: position 3,517 of record JAFGJF010000191.1, on the reverse strand, counting down.
GCCTCATGCTGAGCCTCTGCTTTGCGACGATCGTGCTCTGCCATGCCATGATGGCCGCCATCTATGCCGCGTGCTGCGCCCTGCTGGCCCTGCTCTACTGGGCCTGGCGCATTGCCGACATCAAAAACGTCTTGTGGGCTCTATCCGGCATCGCTTTGGGGGTCATGCTCTCCGGCTGGTGGCTCCTGCCCAGTTTGACCGGCGGGATCACCGAGTTGGACGCCTCGGCGATGACCGAAGCGTTGGCCGTCTTTCCGCTGGCCACCTATCTGAACCCCACGTTGCGCTTGAGCAACGCCGAGATTGTCTATCCCGGCGCCGCGTTGTTGATCGTGTCCACGGCACTGCTCTTTGTCCGGCGGGGGAGAGACGGCTCCAATATCGCCCTGACCCTTACCGGGATTTTTGGCATCTTGATCAGCACCCCCGGCTTTAACACCCTGTTTAGCGCCCTGCCTATGTCCAACCTCTTTTGGCCGCTGCGATTTCTGGGCATGGCCAGCTTTGCCTTGCTGTTGGCCGTCATCTGGCGGATCGAGACCTGGGGACGCAGATCTATGCTGCTCACGGCGCTGGTTTTGCTCTCCCTGGTAGCCGACAGTGCGCTTTCCCTGCTCATGATCCATCTCCGCCCCGCAAACCACGACGTGCGTACGATCGGCCAGATTCTGCCGGCCCAACGCGGCTGGCGGGAAGCCACGCTGGACTATAGTAAACTGGGTTCCGCCGCTTCGTATTTTTTCACCGCCCAAGGCGGGCGGGAGCAGCTTTATGGCTGGGCCTACCAGGGCGCGCGCACGGCCCGCAACGTGGCTGCAATCAATGAAGGGTTGCGCCGGGGCTATACGAACTATGTGCTCGACCGCTTGGCTCTGATGGGAGCCGACGATGTGGTGCTGCGCCACGATGCCGAGATCGATCCCAGCCTGCCTGCCGCGTTGGAAAAAGCGGGATTCCTGCCACACTATCGCGGGCCAGAGGTCACCCTCTACCATCGTGACGGCACGCCGCGAGCCTATCGTGTCACCTGGCACGCACTGGGCATTGGCGGTGGCGCCCAAAACCTGGCCTATCTCTTTCCACAGCTCTTGCTCGGCACCCGCACTAACCTGGACGAGTACGCCCTCGACGAGCTGACTGTGTACGACACGATCTTTTTGTCCGGTTTTAGCTGGAAAAAACGCCAAGAGGCCGAGCAACTGGTGCAGCAGGTCGCACGGGCCGGTGTCAATGTGGTCATCGACCTGACCGGTGTGCCCGACGATCCGCTGGCCCGCGAACCCTATTTTCTCGGCGTGTGGGGCGAAACGATCTCGTTGCCGGCCGGCGAGATCCAGATTGAGGGCGACAACGATCTGCGCAACGTGATGAAATCGTTTCGTGTGCAGTCTGGAATGTGGCAAACCTACACTCCGCAGGGGATGGATGTAGAGATCCTTTATCACGACTATTTAGGTGCGCAAAGCGCCGTTTTGGGGTATAATCAATATGGGGCGGGGCGCGTGTGGTTTGTGGGCCTGAATTTGCCCTACCACGCCGCCCTGACGCAGGATCCGGCCGTGATCGCGCTGCTGGCGAACCTGTTGGCGCTGCCGGCCGGCGAACAAAACGCGTACCAAGCCGTGCCCCTGGACAGCTACCAACCGTCACAAGCAGGCTACAGCTTTACCTACGTGCTGGACGGCGCTGAGACGCTCCTGGTACCGGTGGCCCATCACGACGGGACGAAGGTGCTGGTTGACGAGCAGCCGGTTCGCGTCACCTCGTTTGAAAACCTGGTGGCCTTTGACGCGCCGGCCGGCCAGCACCAAGTGAGGACACAGATCAAACAAACGCCTATCTATGTCCTGGGACAGGTGGTGAGCGGCGCGGCGTTATTGAGCCTGGTGGCACTGTTTTTTCTACAGAGGGGGCAAACAGGTACAAAACGAGGGACAGATGGACAAGTTGAATAGACGCTCGTGGATCTACAAATGGGTTATAGCCGGCCTCCTATTCGTGGCCTTGACTATGCCGGTTTTGGCGGCGACCTTGGTCATCGATGGCCAGTTCGGCGACTGGGCCGGGCAGCCGAGTGTGCAAGACGACAATGACGGCGGAAATTCAAACGTAGACATTTTGACCTTTTATTGGGGCACCAATCCGGGCGACGACCACATCTATTGGATGCTCGAAAGAGAAAGCAGCAACGCCAAGGTATATTACTTTGTCTACCTGGATACCAACAACGACGGAGATTATACGGATGCCCAGGACCGTCTGGTGCAAGCCCATTACAGCCCCGGAAAGAACGCCGGCGAGGTCACGGTGACGATCTTGGACGGCACGGGCAGCCAAATCAGCACAAGCAGCGGCGACTGGGGAGATTCTAAAGACCAGGGCGGCAAACACGCCGAGTGGCGCGCTTCATTTTCCGATCTCGGCATCGACGCCCACCAGACCGTCAACATGTACGCCGGGGCCAGTCAAAACCAGAATCAGAGCAACCTGGATCGTGTGCCCAACGATGGCGATATCACCTGGACGCCGATCCCCGTCCTCGGCTGGCCCTGGATAGCCGTGATCGCCGCTGCCGTCATTGGCATCGCGTGGTATACGAAAGGCAGATTCAAATGGCGGCAAACCTCATCATCTTGATCGTCGCCTTTGTCCTGTGGATCGCGGCCCTGCTCTTTTTTCACCACTATCGCATCTGGCTGATCTTTTACACCGTGGCCTCGGTCGGACTGGCCTTTTTGCTGATTTTTGCCGGGACGCGCCTGCTGCCGCTGGAACGATGGCTGGAAATAGCAACTGCCTACAGCACCCACGCCATCAGCCACGTTGTGGGCATCCCAACGCGGATATTTGAGGCCGCGCCGGGCAACATCTTGGTCTGGGTCGTGTTCCAGGAACCCGGCTGGACGGTGGTGCGCGTCGACCTGGAGTGTTCCGGCCTGCTTGAGATGTCTGTCTTGAGCGGGTTGGTACTCTTTTACCCGGCCTGGTCGGTAGGCAAACGCCTCTGGCTGGTGCTGCTGGGATGGCTGGCGACACTCGCCAGCAATATCGTTCGCGTGCTCAGCATCATTTGGATTTTACACGCCCTGGGCAAACGCTCGATCTTTATCGCCCACACCATTGCCGGTCGGCTGATCTTTTTTGTGCTCGTAGCGGCCTTTTATTGGCTCATCCTGACCAAGGGCACGCTGCACGTCCTGAACAAGCGGCTGCAGCAGAGGATGCAAACATGAGAGAACGGATCCTGGGCCTGGCCATTTACTGGGGGATATGGCTGATTCTGCCGGTGCTGGTCGATGGCCTGACGACGCTGGTGCAGCTCGTCCAGGTCGCGCTGCGGCAGCTCCTCTCCCGCCGCCGCGCCGTCCCGGAACTTTTATCTCCCAAGGGGGTCTCGATCATCATCCCTGTATACAATGGCGAACAGACACTGGGCAACTGCCTGCACAGTCTGCGCACCCAGGCCTACCCGCACGAGCTGATCGAAGTGATTGTCGTCGACAATGGCAGCACCGAT
>JAFGJF010000190.1 GCA_016929205.1 Anaerolineae bacterium | reverse complement strand
CTGCAGCGTACCCTGGCTGACCTCGGGCTGGTAAGGGGTATAGGCAGTATAAAACTCGCTGCGCAAAAGAACGTGATTGACCACGCTGGGGATAGCATGCTGGTAAGCCCCTGCACCGAGAAAAGACACACAGTGTTCCAGTTCGGCATTCATCTCGCTCAAGGCGCGCAGATCGCGCATCACCTCGAGTTCGGATTGGGGAGGGGGCAGATGAATCGGGGGATAGCGGTGCCGCTCGGGCACGTCGGTAAACAACTGCTCGACAGACGAAACGCCGATGGTAGACAGCATATCCGCTCGTTCACCACCGGTCAAGGGAATGTAACTCATAAGCTGTTCTCCTCTGAACAACGATATAAACTGGGGGGGAAAAAAAGCCCTTCATCAATGCCAGGATGCAAAGACTGTTGCCGGCTTGGCGAATCTTGGCACCTTTGGCGACTTGGCGGTGAGTGACTTTTTCAGTGCGCCGCTAGAGATTTTCACACTCTTTTTGATACGCCTCTGCATCCAGCAAATCGTCCACGTCGGCCGGATCGGCCAGCTTGATCCGCAGCATCCAGCCATCGCCAAAAGGCGCGCTGTTGACCAGTTCGGGCGTGTCCTCCAGCGCCTCGTTCACGGCAATCACTTCGCCGCCGGCAGGCATGTACAGCTCGGACGCCGCTTTGACCGACTCGACCGAGCCAAACTCGTCGCCCTTTTCAAACGCATCTCCCACTTCGGGCAGTTCAACGTACACGACATCGTTTAGCTCGGACTGGGCATAATCGCTGATCCCGATCACAGCCTGATCGCCGTCAACACGAATCCATTCATGGGACTTTTGATAAAAACACGTCGCATCAAATTCCATCGCAGTCATCCTCCTCTAAACTGTTGAGTCGAGTCCACACTAAAATTATACTGCAAGCCCAACCCTCACGCAAGTTCACGCCACACCCGTTCACGCCGTGACGGCATAGACCGCGGTGTTCCACACCATGGTGCTGTCCCTTTGCCAGACGAGCTGGAAATCCTCTCCTGAAAATAAGGAACAGCGCGCTGCCACATCTCGAGATTGGCGCCGCCAAAATGCAAAAAAATGACCGCGTCTCCCTCGTGCTCGTATTCCCGGATCTGCATCTTGATTTGATTCACGTTCACACGCCGCTCTATCATCGCCGCATCCTGTTTTATGTGGAAAAATCCGGTGCCCCCTCCGGGCATCATGACACGCGCGGCACGCGGGCCAGGATCTCGGAAACCACCTCGTAATTGATCGTGCCCAACCATTCGGCGACCTGCTCAACCGTGATCTCGTCGTCCCCCTGCTTGCCGATCAGAACCACCTCGTCTCCCTGGCGAGCGTCGGGAACGTGGGTGACGTCGATCATGGTTTGATCCATACACACCCGGCCAACGATCGGCGCACGCCGTCCCCGCACCAGCACCTCTCTCCAATGCGCCGGCGCGCGCCGGAATCCATCGGCATAGCCGACCGGAATCACCGCGATCCGCTCGTACGCCTGTGTCCGGTAGGTATTGCCATAGCTGACAAAACTGCCCGGCGGCAGCGTCTTGACCTGGGCAATGCGCGTCGTAAAGCTCAACGCCAGCCGGAACCCATCCGGCAAAGGCGTATCTGCGCTTGGAGCCATGCCATAGAGTGCGATGCCCAAACGCACCATGTTGAACCTGGCCTGAGGAACCGACACGATGGCTGCCGAATTGGAGGCGTGCACGAGGGGAAAATGAAAACCAGCTTGCCCGGCGTCGGCCAACATCGCCTCAAAGCGTGCCAACTGCCATTGAGTGTACCCCTTGTCCGCCTCGTCGGCGACGGAAAAATGGGTAAAGATCCCTTCAACGATCAGGTCCGGCAAAAAAAAGGCCTGCCGCAAAAACGGCAGCACGTCCTGTGGCAGCAGCCCCAACCGTCCCATCCCGCTATCGACCTTGACGTGAACGCGCGCCGTGCCGCCCACCTCGCCCGCCGCGCGGCTAAACGCGCGCACCGTATCCAGATCGAACACCGTCGCCGTCAGATCGTTCAGGATCGCCTCGCGTGCCTGCCAGGCCGGTGTATAGCCCAGGATCAGGATCGGGACCTGTATGCCCGCCCGGCGCAAGGCGACGCCTTCGCTCAGACAGGCGACGGCGAGCATAGCCGCGCCGTTGTTGACCGCCGTCTGGGCAATGCGGATCGCGCCGTGCCCATAGCCGTCTGCTTTGAGCACCACCATCACCCCAACCTGCTCGCCAACGATACGGCGGATCAGGTGCAGATTGTGGGCGATGGCATCCAGGTCGACTTCCAGCCAGGTCGGGCGCGCCGGCAAGGCCAGCTGGACGTGCCTGAATGCCGCTTCCTGGCGCACCAAAAACGTTGCCGCACGTTCCGGAGCGCGCATCACCCCGAGAACGACCTCTTCCATGCGCTCCTGGCGGCCCCCTTTGATCAGCACGGCGCAGTCCGGGGTCAGGTGAGAGGCCAGGTAGCGCGCAGCCTCCTGGTTGGTAAAGGTGAAAAACATGCGCGACTCGTCCATGCCGGCCATCAGCGCCGCCTGGCGAATCTCTTGAGCGGCGTCGCCTTTGAGAATCAGGTGATCGGCAAGGCGAGCCACGCGTTCGCCAACCTGGCGGTAGGCCTTGTTCTGCTCCACACCGAGCTGGCGCATATCGCCCAGGACGACGATACGCTTGTGTGCGGGGAAATGATCGGCCAGGGCATCCAGAGCAGCCAACGTGCAGTCCGCGCCGGCATCGTACGTATCGTCGAGCAGGACAGCGCCGTTATCGCCCTCTATCCGGCTCAAACGTCCGGCCAACGGCTGCAGATGGCGCAGCACGTTCAAGATATCGGCCAAGGGAACACCATAGACGCGCCCCACGGCGATGGCTGCCAGGGCCGCGTAGACGTGGTGGCGGCCAAACAGGGCCAGCGAAACGCGCTCTCGTCCACGATCGGCAAGCAGCTCAAAGGTCAAGCCATTTTCCAGATAGTGGACGTCGCGGGCGACGTAATCGGCGCCATCGTGAAAGCCGTAACTGATCGTGCGCGCGGGCGTCTGCTCTCGCATCCGCCACACCCGTTCGTCATCCCGGTTGAGAACGGCCAGGCCATCCACGGGAAGCGCTTTGACCAGGCTGGCTTTTTCGCACTCGATCGCCTCGATCGAGCCAAACGTCTCGAAATGCGCCCTGTTGATCGACGTCACGACGCCGACCCGGGGAGAGGTCAGCGCCACCTGGTCCTCTACCTCGTCGCGCGCATCGGCAGCCAGCTCGAGCACGGCGATCCGGTG
>JAFGJF010000189.1 GCA_016929205.1 Anaerolineae bacterium | reverse complement strand
GGGGACCTACCACGCTATGTTGGGCCGGTACGAGCAGGCACGGGCGTATGCTACCACTGGACTGGCACACGCACGCGCTCTGGTCGATCCGTATGTGATCGGAGCGACGTGCCTTGTGCTGGGTCTCATTTCACTGACACAAGAGAAATATACTGATGCTCAAGGATGGTTCGAACAAAGCTTTGCCGCGTATCACGAGATGGGGCAGCAAGATGCACAGAGCTGGTCACTCGCATTGCTGGGATATGCGTCGTTAGGGATGAATGACCTGATACAATCTCGGCGCTGTCTCTATCAGGCGCTACAAATGGGCATCGAAGCAGATGCGTTCTTGTCGATTGTGATCGCCCTGTCTGGAATCGCGTTACTCCTGGTCCGCCTTGATGATGTGGAGCGTGCTGTGGAGTTGTGGGCACTGCTGTCACGTTACCCATTGATCGCTAATGCACTATGGTTTCAGAATGCAGTCGGCCGGCCCATTACCGCTGCTGCCGCAACTTTACCGCCAGAGACGGCCGTAGCGGCGAAAAAACGGGCCCTACTCCACGATCTGAGTGACACTGCCACAGAGATGCTGACCAAGTTAGGCGCGCCATAGTCTCCTCTCGCCTTGCGTCATCTGCTCAAACACACCATGATCTTTAGCTTCTAGTCTCCATGCCAGAGCGCCGCAGCACCGGCGTACCCCGTGATCTCGGCGACGCGCTCAAAAAAGGCGCGCTTGCGCGCGTGGTTGATCGTCCAGTTGACCGGCGGAGTTTGGAACCCACTCAGCGCAACATAGTCCGGCTCGCGCGGAGCGCTGAAATCGGCATAAATGTCGTGACGGCGGTGGCTTTCGCCGTTGCTGCCCTGGTCATAGTAGCCCCAGGAGACGTAACGGGGCCAACACACGTCGAGGTTGGCGACGCCGGTCGAGTCCTCGTTGATCAGGATCGGCTTTGGGTCCGCCTGGTAAGCCGGCATCGCCAGGATCGCGTCCAATCCTCTCGCCAACCGCTCTGCTGTGTTGCCGTTACCGTGCGGCATCAGAAAATCGACGGCCTCGATCAACGCCGGCGTGGGCAGTTCGCGCCCGCGGTCGGCATCCAGCCCGCCCTGGCTGGTCGAATAGAGAAAGTCGGGAAACTCTTGCCGGAGGGTGTTGATCATTTCGGCGGCGCGATCGACCAAAAAGAGGTCGAACCCAAAACGCGCGCCGGTCTCGTTACCGATCTCGATCAGGACATTCTTGCGCCCTGTCCGCTGCAGAAAAGCCAGCATCTCGCGCGCCGCGCGCCAGATCGCCGCCTCCCCCTCCATTCTCAGCGTTTGTTTCCAGTAAAACATGCCCACGATGACGACCATGCCCAATTCGTCGGCGCAAGCCAGCACGCGGGCGATACGATCGGCATAGGCCGGCTTGAGTGCGCCGTTGGGCGCAAAGGCACTGTTGTCGTAATAGTCGTACACCTCGGGCAGATAGCGTGCCCCGCCACAGCGGGCAAATCGCAGATGAATTGCAGTTGCTGCTCGACAAAGCCGGAATTCAAGGTCCATACGTCCTCGTCGGACACTCGCTTGGCGGAATCAACGCGCAGGTATTTGCCGATCGCTACCCGGACCTGATCGCGGGCCTGGTCTTGCTCGATCCTGCGCCGCTGTCGTTCATCACCGGGCAAGCCTTTCCAGAACTCTATCAAGTGCTTGAGCAAGAGACAGCCAACCTACAGCACATGGCCGAGACAGCACGCCAATCTGCCGATGCTGAAGCGCGGGCCAAGGCGAACTATTTGGCGGCGGTGGCCTCCGAACACGCGTCGCTGATCACACAGAGTGCGTCCCAGGTCGCCGAGATCAAATCATTCGGCGATATATCCCTGGTCGTCATCGGGGCAGGAAAGCCCAACCCGGCATTTGGAGAAGCGGCAGAGGCCTTTCAACGATTCTGGATCGAACAGAGCAGGGCACTGACGCTCAAGTCGAGCAACGGCACATTCGTGCTGGCCCCAGAGAGCAGTCATTACCTGCACGAGGACGCACCGGACCTGGTTCTCGACGCCATCAGGCGAGCAATAGACGAAACACGCTAACGTGATACACGAGCTCAAAAGAACAGACAACGCACTAGTTCAAAGAATATACCTCGAATATATCATTTGGCTGATGCAAACCGGGCTGGTTTCTGTTATACTGTATCCGTTGTCAAGGCAAAGCCATCCCATTAACCATATTTCGTACCAAGACAAGAACTAGATCAAGGAGTATATTGTGGCCGACATAACAATCCGTGATTACCACCACCGAGATGACGCACAAAGCGTCGGGCGACTCATCGCCGACACCTATAGCAAGTACAACCTTGACTTTTTGTCGGCCAAAGCAAGAGGCCCGTTCCTGGGACCTTTTCAACATGCCTACTCGCCGGACCCAAAACACCAGGAAGCGATCGCCAACGTGGTCGCCTCCGAAATGCTCTTTGTTGCCGAGCAAGATGGCGAAATCGTCGGTGTGTTGCGAGGCAGAAAGGAACGTTTAGCCAGCCTGTTTGTCCGGGGCGATCGCCACCACCAGGGGATCGGACGCAAGCTGGTCGAGCGCTTTGAGCAGGCTTCCCGCGAACAAGGGGTCAAGGTGATTCGCGTGGCGGCAACTTTGTATGGCACCCCGTTCTACCTGGCGATGGGCTACAAACGATCGACAGGCATACGCTCAGGGGGGAGCTTTGAGGGACATGGGCTGCCCATCCAACCCATGCGCAAGATCCTCGCCTGGAAGTGACTTTAGTCATATGCACCTGGCCTGAAAGATGATACAATGCAACTATGGGGGTGATTTACCCTGTGGTGAAAACAGAGTATGATCGCATTTCTAATTGAGCATGCAGATACGTCGGCTTACCTGGCTGGGACGGCGTGGATCCTTGGTTTTATCGCCTTGTTCGTTTTTTTTGCCATCGGCGGCATTTTCGGTCCGATCAACGACGCGTTCAGCGTCTTTCAATTCCTGTTCATGATCCCACTTGCCCTGGCGTTGCATCGTTTGCTGGCCCGGCACATTTTTCCGCTAAGCCTGGGCGCGACCATCGTCGGCATCGCGGTGATGTTGGTTATGGCTGTCTTGCAGGCTCTGTTGGTTTTGGGCGTCGTTCGCTTTGAACAGTCGCTCAAGCCGATCTTGGCCTTGGGGGCTGTCCTGGGTTTGTGGTGGCTTGCCACTTCTATCCCGTCACTCGCCTATGGTGCGCTGCTGGCAGGACTCGCCTGGGCGGGCATTGTCGCCGGAGCCAGCGACATCATTGGGGCGGTCGGCTTCTGGATCGGCGGGCAAGAACACCCACTGGCAGCAATAAGCTTTGTCGCCCTGGCCCTGTCTGCACCCACCTGGACCATCTGGCTGGGTCGGGTCCTGGCGGCGAGCGCCGTACCCTAGTTTCAGTTGCTCAATGTTATACCGACTATGTCTGGGGCGTCGATCAGGAAAAGCATAGGTGCTAACCCAACGCTTTTTCATACAATCAGGTCAACGTCACGCCCGCAGCGTCGGCTGCAACGCGCAGCAAGCCCAGACTGGATCGAGCCTCATCCGGCGTCTGCACGTGTTCGAGGATCACCCAACTGTCTTCCGGCAGATAAGGAGCCATCAGGCGCAGCATCTGTGACCAATCGGTCATCCCGGTGCCAAGCGGCGCCAACCCGGCATGGATATGAAATCCCTCGGCCAACGCCACCTCTTTAACGTGGGCCAGGCCATAGTGCCCGGCCAATGCGGTGCAGACGTGATGCACCGTCTCGCGCGGATCCCAGAGGTCCCAATAGGTATATAGGCTTGTAGGATCGATGTTGCAGCGCAAAGCGGGCGACCGCACCCGTTCCTGCAAAGCCAGAAACCGTTCCGGGCTGTGGATCGCCGTCTTGAGATAGGGCTCGATCGATAGATTGACGCCGTGCTCCTCAGCCAGGGCGAGCAGCGGCGCCAGAGCGCGGGCCACCTCGTCCAAGGCCTGGTCCGTAAAATTGCGCGCGTCACCGGCCCCGAACCCGGACGGATGATAGTTGCCGCCACAAATCACAATGTACGGGCAGCCAGTCTCTGAGGCGATCGGAATGACCTGCTTGAGCAGCGCTGCCTGCTTTGCCTGCCGCTCACGGTCGGTGGAAAGCGGATTGTAGCCAAACGCGCCAATCTGGCAAACGACCAGCCCGCGCTCGCGCAGCGGCGACAACGTCGCCTCAATGCCATCCTGAGCCAGCCGGTCGGCGGAAATGGGTACACCTTTGATCCCGTACTCGACAGCCAGGTCGAATGTGTGCTGTCCTGCATCTAGTCCAAGTCGCATAGATTCCTCCTCGATTTCAAACCGTTATCTCGACCTTTTGCCCTGTCTGCGCCGATTCGTACACAGCCATCGCCAGGGCAACGGTTTGCAGCCCTTCCTTGATCCCAACCGATGGCACCTCGCCGCTACGAACGCACTCAAAAAAGTGTCGAAAGGCATGCGTGTACCGCGTGTTGCCCAGCGCTTCTGGCGGGCGGACGATGTCATACACGGCGTCACCGTCGCGCGTCGCCCACTGCAAGCGGTCCCAGATGTGCTCTCGACCGGACAGTTTGGCCTGACCGTTCACCGCGATTACGTCGATGCGGGGAAAATCCCGAAACGCACCGGCAGCGATGCCGCCCACGGTCAGCGATGCGATCGCCCCGCCAGCAAAACGCAGCGCCAGCGCCGCCGCGTTTTCAGATGGCGCTCCCATCGGATTGATCGCCTCGGCCATCACCGACACTGGATCGCCAAGCAGGTAACAGACCGCGTCAAAGAGATGGCACGAGTTCTCGTTGAAAAAGCCGTTTCCGTTTGCCGGGTCCCACAGCCAGGCTTCGGCTGGCGGCACCCAGTTAAAAACGTATTCGCCGTTAAGCATCCAAGCCGGTCCCAGATCGCCGTCGATCAACTCGCGCAGCCTGACGATCGCCGGGTGGAAACGAAAGCTAAAGGCGACCATCACCTTTGCCTTATACTGCTGGCACAGCTCAGCCAGTTGGCGCGCGTGCGGCAGATCGGTTGCCCATGGCTTTTCGACAAACATCGGGAGGCCCTTGCCCGCCGCCGCTTCGATCAATGCCGCCCGGCCCCGAGGTGATGTACACAGGCTGACCGCGTCCAGCGACTCGCGCTCGATCATCTCGATCCCGTCTTGATACGCTTTGGCCCCATACTGCCGCGCGTAGCCATCCAGCCCGCCCGGCACGTCCGGGTGACGGTCGGCAACGGCGACCAACCGCGCTTCGTCCATGTTGGCCAGCGTGCGCACGTGATGCTGCCCGAACCCCAACCCCACAACGCCAATCCGAATCTTTTTCTCCATCGCCCCACCTCAGTAATCCAGCGTCGTCGTCATATCGTAGCGCTGTCCCGTCTCCGACGAGATCAATGCCCCGGCCATCATCTCGGTAATGTGCAGCCCCCAGTCGACGTTCACCAACGGTTCGCTGCCCTGCAGGATGCAGTCGACAAAATGCTGCGACGATTCGTGGTAATAGTTGAATGCGCCGGGCGTCGGCTGCGGCCACTTGGCCTTGCTCCTATCGCCACGCGGGTGGATGTGATACCAGCCATCGTCATCCATATTTGGCAGCAGATCCTTCTTTGTCGAGATGATCGACGCCATATAACCCGTGCCAAAAATCAAATTGCCCTCGGTGCCAAACACCTGCAGCGCCCCGCCGCCGGAACCGGGCAGAACGGGATGAAAGATGCGCCCTACGTGGCAGGTGCCGACCCCACCGTTAACCATCTCGTACAACGAGTAGGCGTTGTCGACTGCTTCCATACGCACCGGCTGTGTGCGTGGCAGATCGAGCACCACATCCCAATAGTTTGCCTTGTCCGGGTCGGTGACCTGAGCCAGAAATTTATCGTATTCGTGCTCCGGCACGATATAGTGGTCAGCGATGGCAATCCCCGTATGGGCCATCACGCTCTTGCACGGCCCCAGCACGGAGACGATATTTGCCGGGGCATAGGGCAGGTCGAATAAAAAGCCACCGCTGTCCTTGGCATAAAACGCGCCCTGGCCGTAGGGGTTACTGCCCAACGACGGGCCATAGGTCGTTGGGCCGGTCGCGCCCAGCGAAAACCACAGGATATCGCCCAACACGCCCTTTTTGACCAGGCCACGCAGATGGGCGATGTCGGGATCGAGCGGCGAGTTGGAGCTGGGTTCGATCAACGCGACCACACCGGCCTTGCGCACCGCCTCGGCAATCGTGCGCGCATCCTCCATATTGGTCGCCATCGGCTTTTGGATCAGCACGTGTTTGCCCATTTCGACCGCTTTTAACGTAAAGGGCACATGCGTGCCGGGCGCGGTCAGGATAAACACGGCGTCGATGTCGGCCTGCTCAATCATCTCATAGTAATCCAGGTACTGCTCTTTGGCCCCAAAGAGGCGTGCGCAGGCCCGAGTGCGCGTCTCGTACAGGTCGCAGACGGCAACCAGGTCAACCGTCTCCATTCTCATCAGATAAGGCAGGTAATAGGCGCTGGCAACCACACCACACCCCACCACACCGACCTTGACTCTTTCCGTCATTTTTTATCCTCCTGTATTCAGCCACAGTTCGATCGCTCCGCCCGTTGAGGCCACGTTGTTCCAGTTCGCGCCATAGATGTCCGTATACCCATTCCTGCCCACGTCGACGAGCACAATGTTGTGTGAGCCGGTTGTAGCCACCACCTGTTTTTGCCACGACGCACCACCGCCTCCGTTATAGTAGACACACACTTCTTGCGGCGCGCTGGCCTGATGCATTTTGGCCACGACAATGTCCAACTGCCCGTCGGGACGCGGCGACCGGGGATCGCCCATATCGGCCAGACCCAACCCGTGCGCGTGATCGAGGTCCACATCCAGCATGCGTTCGATCCACTCCTCTCGCGCCGGATCGGCAGGAGCCTGGAACCACGACAGCCGCCCGCTGCCCTCGGCCGGGGAAAGCACGATCTCGAGCCGTCTATCGCCGGTCAGATCTCCGGCCCGCACGCAGACATCGCCCCGCGTCCAGTGTTGATCAAAATGTGCCGCTGGCATATACAGGTGTTCCGCCCAATTGCCGTGCAGCACGTCGCCCGGGTTCTCATACCACCGCCCGCCAATGACCGCGTCCGGCAGACCGTCACCGTTCACATCGACGACCTCGAGCCCTTCGCCGTGCGGGCAGGGAAACGTACGGTGCGCCCACATGCCGGACACCTGCCGCTTCCAGATGTGGATGGCGTTGCCCATCTGCTTGCCAAATCCCGACTGGTGCCGGGTGACGATCTCGACCTGTCCGTCGTTGTCCAGGTCGGCCACTTTTACGTCGTGCATCCGCGCGCCCTCAGCGCCGACGTTGATCGCCATCCAAGCGTCCTCGACAGGATCGCCACCACCCCGATACGGATTCTGATACCAGATTAGTCCCTCGTCACTGGGCACGATCACGTCGACACAGCCATCGATCTCGACCACGGCCATATCGGTCGTAAACGTCCCGCCGGCGATCTTGAATTTCGCCCAGTCCGGGTAGCGATACCAGAACAAGCCGCCTCCCGACGCGCTCGCCGCCAGCAGATCGACGTATCCATCGCCATCGACATCACCCGCAGCTTTACAGTGCGGGTTGGGAGGATTGTCGGTGTCGACAAGCACATGTCGAAAATGGTGACCATATGATGCCATATCTCAACCTCCTTCTCTTCTGTGAATGATCGAGGTGCTGCACGAACGGATGGCAGCCTCCTATTCACCTCTCTCACTATAGATAACCCACTTGGCGACGTGCGGCGGGTATGCGAGGCACAAGACCAGCCCAGCCTCGACATACAACCTGACCTGCCGCTCGTCTTGACGTGCGGTGTGAAAGACAACGCGGTCAAATGCCCACGTCTGATCAAACCATGTTCGCAATACAGCCAGCAACTGTCTGTCCAGATCGTCGACCAATCGCGACTGCCGCACCCAAAAGCACACGTCCGCCACATAGTCTCGCCCTTGAACGATCCTGGTGCCGCAGACAACCACATCCCATAATGCCGGCAGAGGTGGCGTGATGTACACGCAACCCAGGCACGTTTTTGCCGAGGGGTCCAATACGGTAAAGGTGAAGGCCTGGCGATCGACATGTTCCTGGTCGTGTCGTTCCAAATCGGCCAGATTATCCACCATGGTGAAATCATCGGCCGGCCAGTCGCTTTGGCTCCAGGTGCGCAGCATCTCTTTGCTGTCCATCAAGGCATCATAGTCCAGATCAACGTGGTTGGCGCACAGAGGCTGTAGAAAAAAGAGTTCGGTCCTCAATTCCGCCGGGACTGGCGCTGTTTCCGGATAGAACGACATACCACGTCTCCTCATGTTCGCTCATGCCGCGCGAGGCGGCTCTACGGTTTTCTAAACCATATCTCGTATCCGCCGAACCGCTTGACCATCTGATAGTTGGTCAGGATGTACCGATCGAGCAGTTCGATTTTCGCATCGACCTTGGTCTCATTTGGCTCGTACCAGTACCCGTCACGCAGGACAATCCACCTGACCGGCGTGTTTTCCAATTCTTGTACAATCTCTTGTTGGACGCGCGACGTGGTCGTTACACCGGGATGCAATTCGTGGTATTTGGTCCCATACGGCCGGCCCGCCAGAAAATAAACAATCACGTCGTTGATCAGAAACTGGTCGTGATTTGTGGCCCCGACGTATATCGCCTCGTCTTCATCCGTGTTGTCCTGTATGAATGACACCACATCCGCCAGGTCCTCGTCCATCAGCGCGTATCCGGCTCGGGCAACCGTGGGACGAGCCGGTGCGGGCCAATCGAGTTCCTCAAGCGCGTCGAGCTTGGTGAAAGCGAACCCAGCGACAAGCACGCACAGCATCACCCCGAACATGATCGCCGCCACCTTGATCGCCTTTGCCGGTCGCGACAGCATAAAGGACAGCAAGCCTGGAACGGCGACAACGCTCACCAGCGCAGTTGGGAACAGGTGAATGGCGTCAGATCGAACGCGCACCTGGTTCATAAACAGAATACTCGTCAAGGATAGAACAAATGTCCCGTAACTGAATACCGGATGCACCTTGTTTTTGATTACAAGCCAAGATAAAAGCAGCCCGGCACCAGAAATGAATGGAAACACGTAAAAATGGCTCGTTTCCATGACAGCAAAGGCCGGGTAGGGAAGCCAGCGGTACTTGGGCATCACGTTCGCGGGCGTCAAAATCAACTGCTCTATCACCGGCCCGATGCCAGCAACAGAGAGAATAGAGATCGCCAGCGGCACGCCCGCCAACATCACGCCACCAAGGTAGACCCCGACTGCACGCCAGCTGCTGTCCCCATCTATCCCTTTTTTCAGAAACAATGAGACCAGAAAAACCCCCGCCGCCATCCCGGCCAAATCATGCCGGAACGTCGCGCTGAACGACATCACAAGCCCACAATAGAACAGCCAGCGCGATCGCCCCTCCTCTAGATAGCGCAAAAAACCGATAACGCCCATCAGGATCAAGAGCAAGACGACATAAATCGGAGTTGCAGCAAAACCGCTGGCCCCGGTCCAAACAAGCGCCATTCCCCAGCCTATGATCGCCATCTTGTTCGAACACCCAAGTTTCCTGGCCAGCACAAACCCGCACACAGCAAGCAGCGATTTGACGACGAGATCATAGATCCGCTCTACCAGGACAGACGGCCCAAACAACTTGAACAGCAGCGCCAGCGTACAAAATTGCCCGGGGGGATACATCGACCAGAAATCCCTATAGGGCACATCCCCTCTCAGGATTCGCTCTGCCCCCGCCAGGATGATGCCCTCGTCATAGACATTGAGAGGCATCTGGAGGATCGGCAGATAACACACGACTGAAATGGCGCAAAGAACGAACCATAGAACGATTTGTCTATTGCGTTTCACCACTGTTTCTACGCCCAACGAATGGCAATCCGATCTCGCCCGCAGAACCGATCCACGCTATCTATATCGCTCCAGTGGTGTCTCCTGCCGGTGCATCACGCAAAAGCAATACTTGCTCGAACAAGAATGGCCACAACAGGTGTTCATACCGATCACCCACCCATCCGCCCATCGCGCACCCTGCAAGAAAAGCACACAACCAGCGCGGTTTTCCCAATAATCCAACAAGCAAGGCCGGGTAGAATTTGGTCACGACCGGGATATTGTGCACAGTCCTCCCATCAGCAGTGGTGTATTGAAAGCGTATCGACCGCACGGGCTGTCCCGTCAGGCCAGACCGGATTTGGCCTCCCACCCAATTGCCAGCCAAAGCAGCAAACATAACCGAAACAATCTCAAACAACATGTTCAGCACAACCATAAACACTCCTTTTGGATTGCATACCAGGTGAGATTCAGATACAATATGCAGGCATGTGGGCACTGCCGCCGTCAAACGCTGGACACAGTATACGGCAGGTGACCCTTGCCGTCAAGCTTCGAGGAGATATTTATGAGATCAAGCATTCTGATTTTAGCCTGCTATTTCATCGCCTGGGCTGGGCTGCATAGCTTTTTGGCCAGCCAACGCGTCAAAGCCTGGGCCGAGCAAACATTTGGCCTGACCATAAGACGCTGGTATAGATTGATCTACAATGCCGCTGCTGCGATCACCATATCCCCTATGCTGATCCTCGTCGTCGTGCTGCCCGACCGCGGCCTGTATGCCGCACCCGCACCCTGGCGCTGGGCAATGATTGGCATTCAAGCCCTGGCTCTGGGCGGCCTGGGTTGGACCGTTCTGCGCACCGGGCCGCTGCACTTCGCCGGGCTGGAACAGTTTTGGACCAAGCAGCCGGCCGCGGAAAGCCCGCTGCAGGTGCGCGGGTTGTACTGTTACGTCAGGCATCCGCTCTACATGTTTAGCCTCATTCTGCTCTGGTTGACGCCCACTATGACCGCCAACCTGCTCATCTTGTATGCCTTGACGACCCTGTACTTTCTCGTCGGTTCGGTGCACGAGGAGCGCCGGCTGCTGGCCGAATTCGGCGAGGCGTACCGCGATTACCAGCAGCGCGTGCCGCGCCTGATCCCACGCTTACGGCGTTGTTATCCCGACTCCGATCGCGCAGATTAGCGTCACTGTACGCAATACGCAGTACTCAATAGCGACACGGATCATCTGCTCACCTGCTATACGATTGCGCTACCTCTGTCTTGCAGCGTATGCCTCAGCTTGGCCGTAGGAGTAGTTGCTAGATTCCGACCCTGACGATCGGTAGGCACAAGCGAGGCAAACGGATCGCCATTGTCGCGCATCCACTGCTCGAGCTGCTCTCTGAGCCGGGTTTTGATCGATTGGTGAGCCGGCGAGCACGCCAGATTGCGCAGCTCGCACGGATCGGTTTCCAGATCGTACAGCTCTTCGCCGTACATCTGGTACAGATTATACTTGTAGCGGCGGGTGCGAAGCATGCGGATCGGATTCACCCAGCGCTGCTTGGAATAATACTGGGCTACGACGGTGTCGCGCCCGAGATTGTCTTCCCCTCCGGTCAATGCCGGTCGCAGCGAGATGCCGTCCGTCTCACGCGCGGGACAGCCGGCCAAGTCGAGCAGCGTGGGCGCGAGATCGACGTTGATGGTCAGACACGGCGAGTGCCTTGCCGTCTCCTGTCCCGCATGACCGGGCAGCCGCACCAAGAGTGGAACGCGTACCATCTGTTCGTACATAAACGGCCCTTTGTAGATCAAGCGGTGGTGGCCATCCATGTCGCCGTGATCCGAGGTGACGACGATCACCGTCTGCTCGGTCAGTCGGTGTCGTTCCAGGCTGTCGAGCACTCGCCCCAGTTGGGTATCGTACAACGCGACCTTGGCCGCGTACAGTTCGCGGTATCGCTGCCAGGCCGCCGCTGCCTGGCCATAAATAATCTTGCCCTGGTCGTCGGTCATAAATTGCAATTGCACGCTCGGCACGTTTTCAAAATCCTGCGCAGACCAACTTGCCGGTAAGGTCGAACTTGCTTCACGACGATTCCCATTCCCGCAAAGCAGAGGTTTCAGCCGGTCCGCTTGAACATTCAAGGCTTGGGCGGCAGAAAACTCGTATACGTCGTGCGGATTGTTGTAGGACAGAAACAGGGCAAACGGTCGTCCTCGCCCCGCAGCCTGTTCGAGCGTGGCTACGGCGCGCCGTGTCACCTCGTCATCATCGGTCGTCTCTGGCCCGGTAACCCCAAACTCCTCATCCCAACCGGCCGTCGCCACTGGATCTTTGCCCAGATGCCACTTGCCGAAATAAGCAGTGCGATAGCCCTGCACCTGCAGCGCCGGGGCCAGGGTCGGGGTGCGCAGCGAGTCGCCACCGGCCGCGCCGATGTTGCCGATCACGCCCGTCTTGCTGGGATAGAGACCGGTCAGGATCGAAGAACGGCTCGGCGAACACTGCGGCGTCGTGCAAAAAGCGTTCTCAAAAACGACGCTCTTTGCCGCCAAGCGATCCAGGTTAGGCGTACGAAAACGCTGTGCCTTAAACCCGGCTGCGGCCCAGTGCTGCTGGTCAGAAAAGACGAACAGGATATTCGGTCTGCCCACAGCGCGCACCCCTTACTGTCCCAGTTCCTCAAAACGAGCGACAATCGCCAGCGCCGGATCAACCGGCACCACCGCGTGCTTGACGTCTGGCGGAATGTGAATCGTTGGCGTGGGACGGATCGCCTTACCCTCGAACTGTGGCAGCCACGGTTGTTCCGCCGCTAACATCTCGCTGGCCATATCGCGGATCTCTTTCAAGGTTAGCGCCGCACCCGTCAGCGGATCCAGGGCACAGGCGTGGACGACGTGCTCGGGGTTGCCACTCAGCGCCGCCTCAACCGCCAGCCGCTGCACATTGACGTTGCTCAAATTCAGCGCCGCGCACTGAGGCGGCAGGTCGCCGACGATGGTCTTGTACAGGCCGGTGCGATCCACATAGATCGGCCCTTCGGCACAGCAGTCGGGCGGCAAATTGGTTATCATGCCACCGTTAATCACGTTCCCATTGAGCTTGAATGTGCGCCCGGTTTGCAACGCTTCGATGATGTAAGAGCCGTACTCGATGCTGCGCGAAGGCAAGCCAACCGACGATCCGGTCAGGATCTGCTCGTCGCTGTATTTGCCAGCCACGTATTGGTTAAACTTGAGCGCCGCCCCGCTCTCGCCGCCAAAAGCAGGCTCGTCACAATAGAGATCCAATGCCCGTTGGTTCTTGCGAAAATAAGGCAGATACTCGGACAAGTGGCCGGTCGACTCGGTCATCATATATCCAAAATGCCGGAACACCTCGCCGCGCACCTTTTCGTTGACATAGTACTCGGGCTGCTCGAACCGTTCGCGCAGCAAGGGGTACAGATCGCGACCCTCGTGCTCCAGCTTGAGGAACCAGGCCATGTGATTGATCCCCGCGCACAGGAAATCGATCTCGTCCTTGGGCAGGTCCGTATAGCCGGCAATCAAGTCCATCGTCGTCTGTACGCCGTGGCACAGGCCGACAAAAGGCACCTGCGTCCGGCCCAACGCCCAGCAGACGGGGGCCATCGGGTTGACATAGTTGAGCAGGTGCGCGCCGGGGCATAGTTCCTCCATATCGCGCGCCAGATCCATCATCACCGGGATGCTGCGCAGGGCGCGGAACACCCCGCCCGGCCCCAGCGTATCGCCGATGCACTGATCGACGCCGTATTTGAGCGGGATCGTATAATCAACCTCAAAGGCCTGCAAGCCGCCAACCTGGAACGTGGCAATGACAGTGTCGGCGTCGCGCACCGCCTCGCGGCGATCGGTCGTAATCCAGACGGTTGCCGGCAAGCCGTTGGCCTCGATCACCCGCTTGACGAACGCTTCCACGTAAGGCGTGCGCCGCGTGCTCGGGGCCATCAAGGCAAACTCGGTATTCTGCAATCCCGGCGTGGCCAGGATGTCGAGGACCAGCGTCTTGCAGAATACAATGCTGCCCGCGCCGATAATCGCTACTTTTGCCATGTTAATCCTCCTGGTTTGTATTTACATCGAGCGTATAGCGAGTTGATCAAAGCGGTCAGCCCTTTGAAATCTCGTCCCTGCATCGGCGAGATGCTATACTGTAAAATGGGTGAACCCGTCTTGCTCTCCTATGCGTTTTTATGCCTGCCAATCCATATCCGGGTCCAAAGGAAAGATCGGCCGGCGTATGTGCTGGAAAGGCAGTTGGGTTACATCGGGATTGATCGCACCGGGCGAAAAGGCCAGCAACGACCGGGTTGCCACCTGTCGCAGTTCGGGAAAGAGATACCCCAACTTGACGACCACGATCGCCTGGTCCTGCGGATCGATGCCCAGTTGTTTGAACTGGCCGATGGTGGTAAAGGCCGCCCGCTTTTGGGTCAAAATCACCTTGACCCCATTGACCTGCACGACGGCGTGGCGATTGTCGCCGTCGACCGTCTCCAACCTGACCACGCGTCCGGTAACGGCCAACGGTTGGCCGTGCACGGGATCGAGCTTGCCGCCCAGGGACAGCGAGAGGACGGCGCCGGCGCCGGCCTCGTCACACCGGGCGACGGCCAACGAATCGGCAAGGCTGGCATAAACCGCATCTTGAACCCGGTGATACAACAGTCGTTCCAGCACGTACGGCACGTCACCCACACCTCCGCCGGTGACGTTGTCTCCCGCATCGCTGATAAATACCCCTGGCTTCGCTGCCGCCAGAGCCAGGGCGATGCAGTCGTCCGTCGTGCCGGTGACCATCCCAAAACGGAGATCGTGACGCGCCTGCCACAGAGCCTGGGCCAGTTCCTGGACCACGTACTGCACCGCTGTGGGTTTCGTCCCCAGGCCGATCACGCTGGCCCCGACGCGCGGCTCATCGGCCCAGGTGTAGCCGACCAGGATCGAGGCGTCCAGTATGTGCGCCCTGCCAGCAGCAGCCGGCAGCCGGGCATAGAGCGATGCCGCCGACTCGGCCGTGGTCATCACCTGTTCTCCAGGCAACGTGATCGGCACGGGGATAAAGACCTTGTGGGGGCGAATCCCATTCCGCAAGCAGTGAACCAGCAAGCGGCAGGCACGTTCGCGCGTCTCCAGGCCATCGATGTGCGGCGCGGTGCGGTAGGCGGTAAGAATATCCAGGTTATCCATAACTCGCTGCGAGACGTTTCCGTGCAGATCGTAACTCGCGGCGATCAAACATGTCGGGCCAACTGCGTCGCGCACCGTGGCGATAAACTGCCCCTCGACGTCCTGCATGCCCTGCACAAACATCGCCCCGTGCATATCCAGGTAAAGACCATCCCACGGGCCCGAGGCGCGCAAGGCGGCAAAAAACTCGGCCGCGAGTGTCTCGTACGCTGCGGGATCGATCATGCCGCCGGGCAGTGCCTGGGCATGGATTAGCGGCACAAAGATGACCTCAGACCACGCGTCCAGGAAAGGATAGCTGGCACGCAGCTTTTCCCCGCGCAAAATGTGAAAATCGTCCAACCGGGCCGGCAGCGGTGAAAAGGTACAGCTCTCGTGAGCCAATCCGCCAATCGCGATGCGCATAACACCCCTCCTTGTCAACCCAGTTTTGTCTCATCGATCTCGACCCCCAACCCGGGCCCATCCGGCAGGCGGACACAGCCATCCGCCTCAACCAGCAGCGGTGTGGCGATCGTTGACTGGGACGTCGCCGTGGTCAAAATGGGCGGGTCATAGGCATATTCGACCATTGGGCAATTTTCGACCGTCGCCATCGCGTGCAGCGTCGCCGCCAGGTACACGCCGTTATTGGCCCCCGAGCACACGTGGGGCACGATCAGCCGCCCGGCAAAATCGGCCAACGTCGCCACCTTGCGCAGGCCAGTGATCCCCATGTTGCCGCCCAGCACTACGTCCGGCTGGACGATGTCGTAGACCCCGGCAAGAATCTGCTCGCGCCAATCGTAGACTGTGGGCGTGTGCTCGCCGCCAGCGATAAACATATCCACCGCCGCCGCGATCTCGGCCAATCCCTCGACGTCAGACCTAGGCAGCGGTTCCTCCAGGAAATACACACCCAGCGCGTCGAGCGCCCGCGCCATCTGCAGCGCCGTGCGCCGCGACCAGAACGCGTATTCCTGGGAGGGATTGTTCTGGTTGGCGTCGACCAGGATCAACAGATCCTCCCCCACCGCTTTGCGCACCGCCTCGACGGCAGCCAAATCCTCGCCGGGGTCGGGACGATGCAGCCGCAGCTTGACCGCCTTGAACCCCGCCTCGACCGCACTCTGCACGACCTGGACCAACTGCTCTGCAGGCAGCAGCCTGCTGGTCGCAGCATAGACCAGGATCCGGTCCCGATGTGCCCCCAGCAGTTTATAAATCGGCAGGTTGGCCGCCTTGCCGACAATGTCCCACAGCGCGATCTCGATCCCGGCTGCCCCCTTGCCCGACATCCCGGATCGCCGCCCGCCCATGTGGCGCTCCCAGAAAGCGCCGACCATGGTGGGATCCATGCCCTCTGCCAGCGCCGGGTTCGCGCCGGTGTGCGGGCCGATGCCGACGATGCCCTCGTCGGTATACAGCCTGTAGAACGCAAATGGAAACGACGTGACCGGCTCGCCATCCGGCGCACACCACGCCGCCAGCCACGGTTCTGGAAGCGCGATCGGTTCTTTTCCGCGCACGATTTCCGCCTTTGTGACCTTCATTGCCCACCACCTCTTCCTTGATAGGATGCGATTCGCCGTTGAAACCAAATTGCCATCGAGTGTACCACAAGCTGGCTCGCCTGCCAAGTTGGCCTCCCCCAAACCAACCATGCCTCAAACAAAAAAGCCCCGCGTCCTGTTGTACGGACCGGAGCTTGATCATTGTTGATTTGAGCGGGCTACGAGATTCGAACTCGTGACTCTCTCCTTGGCAAGGAGATGCTCTACCACTGAGCCAAGCCCGCATAAATGATGTTACCAAACAGAGCGGGCTACGAGATTCGAACTCGTGACTCTCTCCTTGGCAAGGAGATGCTCTACCACTGAGCCAAGCCCGCTAGACTCTAGAAAACGCCAGTGCCGCAGCCCAGACTCGAACTGGGGACTCCTTGATTTTCAGTCAAGTGCTCTACCAACTGAGCTACCGCGGCATCCGCTTACGGTCGGCATTTTACACCCAAGCCCTCGATTTGTCAAATCTTTGTTAAAGACAGTATTGCCTTTTGCTCAGGACCGGGCTATAATGGCGCCCTATAAAGCCATATCAACTTAACAAACACGAGAGAAGGCACATGCGCACCAAAGGCAACCATCCCCTGGAGCACGTACAAACCCAAGATTTGCCGGTGATGGTCAGAGTGTATTTTGAATTCAGCCAGTTGAAACAACTTTACCGGCAGGGATGGCTGCGGCGCGGCGTGCCGCCGGATCGTTGCGAGAGCGTGGCCGAACACTCGTTTGGTGTCGCCGTCCTGGCCCTGTTCCTGGCCGACGCCTACCGGCCCGATCTGGATCGCGACAAATTGCTGCGCATCGCGCTGCTGCACGATTTCGGCGAGATCTATGCCGGGGACCTCGTGCCCGCCGACGCGATCGATCCGGCAGAAAAACACCGCCGCGAAGCCCAATCGATAACTCGGGTTTTTGCCAAGCTGGCCAACGGTCCGGCCTACGTCGCCGCCTGGCAGGAATACGAAACGGGCGAATCGGCCGAGGCACGTTTGATCCGGCAGATCGATCGCCTCGAGATGGCCCTGCAGGCCAGCGTCTACGAACATCAGGGCCTGGTCGACCCATCCGAGTTTTTCGCCTCCGCCGAACAGGCTTTGTCAGATGCACCAGAGTTGCTCGATCTGGTCGAACAATTGCGCGATCTGAAAAGGCCCTAGTCTGACGCCAATTCCTCAAACATGTAGCAGTTGAAACGCACCGCCCGGGGAATATCCTCCAGGCGGATGTGTTCGTTGGGCGCATGTGCGCCGCTGGCCCAATAGCCGGGGTTCCCGGGCGCACAGAGACCGGGCACGCCGACATAACGGCGCAGCGCCCCGAGCAAGGGCAGCGTGCCGCCGATCAGCGGCGAGATCGACGGCCACTTGCCCTCGAACGTCGCAGAGATCTGGATCATGCGCTGCACAAAGGGGTCTGTTATCGGAGTGACGACCGGCTCGGCGCCGCCCAGCATCGTCGTCTGCACGTCATCATAGCCCCCGGCATCGAGGTGCGCGCGCAGCTTGGTATAGATATCCTGCGGATCCTGGTCGGGCACGAGGCGGAAATCCATCTTGGCCATCGCCCGCGCCGGCAGCACCGTTTTGGTCCCTTCCCCAATGTAGCCGCTCAACAGCCCGGCGATGTTGCTCGTGGGCATAAAGGCCTGTCGTTCGCGCAGTGCCATCCCGGTCAGTCCATCCACGAATGAGTCGATCTGGAACGCGGCGCGCATTTCCGCTTCCATATCCGTCTGCTCGGCCAGCGCCGCCAGCTCGGCCTCCGTCGGTGAACGCACCGGATCGTAAAACCCCGGAATGCGCACCCGTCCCTGCGCGTCGCGCAACGAGGCCAACGCTTCCACCAGCCGCCAAGCCGCGCTGGGCAATATAGGTGCCGAACCCGAGTGAGCATCGCGCCCGGTGCCCTGCACGTCGTACTGGACATAGAGCATCCCCTTGGTACCGAGCACCAGTTCCGGCCGGCCCTCGGTGTCAAAGCCGCTCCCTTCCCACAGGCAGCCATCCGCGCGCAGCAGATCGGCGTACTGCTCGGCCAGCGCACCAAAGTGCGGGCTGCCGATCTCTTCTTCGCCCTCGATGATCCAACGGATCGTGATCGGCAGTTCGCCGTAAATGGCACGCAAAGTGTGAACTGCCGCCAGGCGGGTCGCGATCTCGCCCTTGTTGTCCGAGACGCCGCGCGCGTATAGTTTGCCGTCGCGCACAGTTGGTTCAAACGGCCCTGATTCCCACAGATCGAGCGGATCGGCCGGCTGGACGTCATAATGGTTGTAGAGCAGCAGCGTGAACGGGCTGCGGCCGCGCTGCTCGCCATAGATCGCCGCCGGCGAGCCCTCAACGTGGAGCCGTTGGACGGCAAAGCCGGCGTCTCCCAACAGTGAGGCGACCAGGTCGGCCGCCTCGGCCATACCCACGTTCTGCGCCGCAACGCTCGGCTGGTGGCAAAGCTGTTCGATCAGCGCCCGTCCCTGATCGGGGTGGGCTTGAAAATAACTTTCGACGACTTGATCCATAGCATCCCCCAAAAGAGTTCAACGTTAAAGGCTGAATGTCGCACATTAGTAAAAGTGACGTTTGACGTTTTGTCTTACCTCCCGAGTTCCAGCACCTGGCCCGGCAGCGCGCCTGTATGTCCCTGGGGCGAGACGACCATCTGCCCGTTGACAAAGACATAATCGATCCCCTGCGGATACTGATACGGCTCGGCAAACGTCGCCATGTCGCACACCGTCTCGGGGTTAAACAACACCACGTCCGCCCGCATCCCGGCCGCCAGCCGCCCCCGGTCAGCCAACCCCAGGCGTCCGGCCGGCAAGCCGGTGAGCTTG
>JAFGJF010000188.1 GCA_016929205.1 Anaerolineae bacterium | reverse complement strand
TGCCGCGGTCAGCGCGCTGGAAAAGAGATTGGGGCGCGCCTTTTGACGGATGTACTCGACGACATCGGCCTTGCCGGCGATCACACCGCCCATGACGCCAAAAGCCTTGGACAGCGTGCCGATTTCGACATCCAGCTTGCCTTCCAGCCCAAAGTGGCTGACAATGCCTTTGCCACGTCCCAAGACACCTTCGCCATGCGCGTCGTCGACCATGGTCATCACCCCGTACTTTTCTGCCACCTCATAGAGCGCATCCAGCGGGGGCACGTCTCCGTCCATGCTAAACACCCCATCGGTGATCATCAGGCCGCGCCGGTAATCGGACAGATTCTCTTTTATCTTGGCCTCCAGGTCGGCCGCGTCGCAGTGCTCAAACACAATGATTTTGGCCCCCGACAGGCGCGCGCCGTCAATGATGCTGGCGTGATTGAGCCGGTCTGAGAAAATGACATCCTGCTCCCCGGTGTCCCGGTTTCGCCCGACCAGGGCCGGAATCGCCGCCTGGTTGGCACAGAATCCACTTTGCACCAACAACGCAGCCTCGACCGACTTGAATTGGGCAACGCGCCGTTCGAACTCGATGTGCAGCGCCTGGGTGCCGGCAATCGTACGCACCGCGCCTGGACCGACCCCCCACTTGTCGATCGCCTTTTTGGCGGCCTCTTTGATCTCGGGGTGATTCGCCAGGCCGAGATAGTTGTTGGTACAAAAATTGAGGACCTTTTTGCCGTCGACCACCATCCAGGCATCGGCGGGTGAGTCCATCGTGCGAATCTGGATGAAACGCTTTTCTGCCTTGAGTGTGGCCAGTTCTTCTCGAATAAATGCCAGTTTGTCAGTCATCGTTGATTCCTTTCAAGAATAATGCGTGAAATGTGACGCGTCAAACGTGATGTTCCTCTACAGCTTGCCCTCTCTATATCGTTTGCCCAGCTTTTCGAGCATATCCACCGTCATCGCAGCCAAATCATAGCTGGGCTGCCAGCCCCATTCCGCGCGGGCCGCGCTGTCGTCGATCGACTTGGGCCACGAATCGGCGATAGCCTGCTTGACCGGATCGGGTTCATAGACGACGGTAAAAGCTGGAATGTGTGCTTTGATCGAGGCCGCCAGTTCACCCGCCGAGAAACTGATCCCGGCCATGTTAAAATCGGCGTGATGGTTCAAGCGCAAGAGATCGGCTTCCATCAAATCGAGGGTGCCCTTGATACAATCCGGCATGTACATCATGGGTAAAACGGTATCCTCGCGGACAAAACAGCTATAGTGTTGGTTGCGAATAGCCTCATAATAGATCTCAACCGCATAGTCTGTGGTGCCGCCGCCGGGCGGGGTGACGTTGCTGATGATGCCCGGGTAGCGCACGCCGCGCACGTCAACGCCAAAGCGCCGGACATAATAATCGCACAACAGTTCGCCCGCTACCTTGGTCACGCCGTACATCGTTCGGGGACGCAGCACCGTCTCTTGGGGCGTGTTGTCGCGCGGCGTTTCAGGCCCAAAGGCCGCGATCGAGCTCGGGCAAAAAATACGCACCAGCTCGCGCTCACGTGCGATCTCGAGAACGTTGTACAACCCATTGATGTTGACGTCCCAACACAAGTGCGGCCTGGCCTCGCCAACAGCCGAAAGAATGGCCGCCATGTGATAGACGGTATCAACATGATACTTGTCGATAACAGCCTCAATGCTTTCTTTGCGAGCTACATCAATGAACTCAAAAGGACCCGAGTCGCGCAACTCGGAACTGGGAGGGGTATGGTGACCGGTGGCAACAACGTTATGATGGCCATACCGTTCGCGGAGAGCGACCGTTAGCTCGGAGCCGATCTGGCCCACCGCACCGGTCACGAGGATCTTGGACATTTCACCCTTGGACATCATTGTCTCCTTGTGGTTGTTGTGTTATGATTATGGGTTCGAAATCACGTCAAGAGTATAACACATGAGCCATGTTTCGTCAAGATCTTTGTCCATTCACTTGACAAAGGTAGGAATCCGTGCTAAAATCAGCTTTATAAGTCTAATGTACTTATAAAGCCTCTTTTGTGTTATGAAAAAAGCGACCCGGCGACAAACCAAGCTCCACAATACACACCTGATCCTGAAAACGATCTACGATTGTATCGAGATCAGCCGGGCGGATATCGCACGCCGCACCCATTTAACACCCACGACCGTGTCGGATATTGTCGCCGAATTGATCAAAACGGGGCTTGTCGCCGAAACGGGCCAGGGACAATCGGCCGGTGGCAAACCCCCCACCCTGGTCGGTGTGGTCGCCGATTCCAGATATCTGATCGGCATCGACCTGGCGAGTCACGAATTTCGGGGCGCGGTGATCAATTTGCGCGGCGAGATCAAGCACCGCCTCCATCTATCGACCGACGATCTGCGCGGCACAGCGGCGCTGGAACGGGTATACGACCTGATCGATGGGCTCATATCGATTGCCGCCGACCCCATCCTCGGGATCGGCATCGGCACGCCGGGCCTGATGGACGCCCAGCGGGGGATTGTCATCAACTCGGTCAATATGGGCTGGCAAAACCTGCCTTTGCAGGATCTGTTAAAAAAAAGATACGCACTGCCGGTATATATGGCCAACGATTCCCAGGTCGCGGCGCTGGCCGAATTCACCTTTGGCGAAAGCAAACGGCTGCCCAACCTGGTCTTGATCAAGATCGGCCGGGGCGTTGGTGCCGGCGTGATTCTCAACCAACAACTGTATTACGGCGACGATGGTTATGGCGCAGGTGAGATCGGACACGTCAGGGTTGTGGAAAACGGCGATCGCTGCCTGTGCGGGCACACCGGCTGCCTGGAGACACTCGTCAGCAGTAGAGCGATCGTCAAACAGGCACGCGCGATTGCGCGCCAGAACGAACACTCGATTCTGTACCAATTCGCCGCCACCCCACGCGAGATCGACATCGAGGTCGTTGCCAGGGCGCTCGACGTGGACGACCCGAACGGCGACGGAACGGCGGTACAGGCACTCGTCGATCGGGCCGGTGCCTATTTGGGACAGGCCATTGCCAACCTGGTCGGTGCGCTGGGCATTCGCCGTATCGTATTGGGCGGCAGCGTGACCTGCCTTGGTCAAAAGCTGCTCGAACCGATCCGGCAGCAGATCGGCCAGTGTGCGCTGGCGGCATTGGCCGACGAGACCCACGTTTGTCTCTCGAACCTGGGGCTCGACATCGTGCTCCTGGGCGCTGCCGCGCTGGTGCTGTCAAACGAACTCGGCATTATTTGACAATTAACACGCTCTATAGTATAAATTGACCGGTTGAGATGACCCTCTCACCATCTCGAGTTCTGCACTCAACCTGTCTCCTTGTGATCTCGAAACGCAACTTACCTTGTCCGGCTATGCACTGCACTCCGCCGCGCAGTGAAAGGAGAAGAAACGTGAGCACGATTGCTCAACGCAGGGACACACCTCCTGCCAGTGGATTGGACATGGCCCGTTTGGCCAAGACGATTTATCGCAGCTATTACGTCCGCCAGGTCGCCAAAGCCTTGTTCACCATCTTTTTTGTCACGACGATGATCTTTTTCCTGGTGCGGCTGATGCCGATGAACCCAATCGAAAAGTACGTCCAGGACCTGGTGATCAACGAAGGGCGGAGCCGGCAAGAAGCAATGGACCAGGCCAAGGCCATTTTTGCCATCGACCTCGACGCGCCATTGTACACCCAGTACCTGGATTACCTGGGCAAACTGTTCCAGGGCGATATGGGGATGTCGCTGCTGGCACAGGGCACGCCGGTGTCCGCGATCATCAAGGCCGTGCTGCCCTGGACTCTCTTTAGCGTCGGGACGGGATTGTTGATCAGTTTTACCATCGGCGTTCTGCTGGGGACGGTGATTGCCTACCGGCGCGATACGGCCGTTGACCCGATTGTGTCCGGTGTGTCCTCCTTGCTCAGCGCCATTCCCAACTATTTGCTGGCCATCTTGATCATTGTCTTCTTGGGCGTGCAGATCAAGATCAACGGCAAGGCGTTGGTGCCAATCGCCCAGATGCGCGGCGCGTACACGCCGGGCATGCAGGTCGGCTTTAGCTGGGTCTTTCTCAAGGACGTGCTCTTTCACGCTTCTTTGCCCATCGCCACCTACGTTCTGACCACCGCGGGCGGCTGGACGCTGGCCATGAAAAGCAATACGATCAACACCCTGGGTGAGGATTACGTCACCGTCGCCCGGGCGCGCGGGCTGTCCGACGGCCGGATCACCACCGCCTACGTGGGCCGCAACGCGCTGCTGCCCCTGGTCAGCGCATTGGCGATCAACATCGGCTTTGCCATCGGCGGCTCGACGCTCATTGAGAGCTATTTCGTCTACCCCGGCATCGGTGGCCGCCTCAACAGCGCCGTAACAAACAGGGATTACCCGGTGATGCAGGGCGTGTTCTTGATGATCACCTTTGTCGTCATCTTTTCCAACCTCTTTGCCGATCTGCTTTACAGCTTTCTTGACCCCCGGATCCGGGTCGGAGGGGGAGAATAAGCCATGAGCGAAGACGCGGTACGCAGCACGACCATTTACCAACGCACGACCAAGGACGTCTTTCTGGGCATCCTGAACGCCATCGCCGCCTTTTTCAAACTGATGGCCCGCAACAAAATCGGCTTTGTCGGTTTTCTGATCGTCGTCCTCTATTTTGTGGTCTCTTTTTTGGGGCCGACGTTCATCCCTGCCGACAACAAGACCAAGATCGATCGCATCTTTGAGCCGCCTTCCTGGCAGCATCCGCTGGGCATGGACCACCAGGGCCGGGACGTTTTTTCCCAGGTGGTCAACGGTGGGCGGGATATTTTGCTCACCGCCCTGCTGACCGCCGTGATCATCACCGCGATCGGCATCACCCTGGGCGCGCTGGCTGCCGTCCTCGGCGGCGGCGTCGATAATGCATTGGTCATGCTGGCTGACATCCTGATGGCCGTCCCCCGCTTCCCGCTCCTGGTCGTGTTGGCCGGTTTTATCCAGGTTAGCAGCATGGTCGTGCTGGCCTTGATCCTGGCCCTGCTCGGCTGGCCCGGGTTATTCCGCGCCATCAGGGCTCAAGTGCTCTCGCTGCGCGAGCGCGATTACGTCGAGGCCGCGGTCACCCTCGACCTGGGCACCTGGCACATCGTATTCAAAGAGATCCTGCCCAACATGATGAGCTATATCGCGATCAGCTTTGCCTTTGCCATGACCTCGGCCATCTACCAGCAGACCGGCCTGGTTCTCCTGGGCCTGGTTCCCTTTTCCAGCCAGAACTGGGGAGTGATGATCAACATCGCCTGGACCCGGGGGGCGATCTTTTTCAAAGACGCGGCAGTCTACATCCTGGCCCCGGTCTTTGCCATCGCCATCTTTCAATTGGCCATGGTCTGGATGACGCGCTCGCTGGAAGAAGTATTTAACCCCCGCCTGAGAGGACGATCATAGGACATGACGATGGAACAGACGACGATCGAAAAACTCCCCTGGAGCAAAGGCAAAGTGCAAGACGCGCTGCTCTCCGTGCGCGATGTGCACATCGAATACTGGGCCGAGCGCGGCCAGGTCAAGGCGGCGCGCGGCGTCAGTTTCGACATTCTCCCCGGCGAAAGTCTGTCCCTGATCGGCGAAAGCGGCTGCGGCAAGACCACCCTTGGCCTGGGGTTGATCCGCCTGCTGGTCAAGACGGCCGACATCACCCAGGGCCAGATTATTTACCGGCGAGACGGGATGATGCGCGACGTGATGGACATGGACCAGGACGAGCTGCGCCACTTTCGCTGGCAGGACTGCGCCATGGTCTTTCAGGCCGCACAGAGCGCGTTCAATCCCGTGCTGCGCATCCGCGACCAGATGTACGAGACAATCAAAGCCCACCGCCCCACTACCCACGGCGAGGTGAACGAGATTGCCTCACAACTGCTGGAACGGGTGCAGCTCGATCCGGGACGCGTGCTGCGTTCCTACCCGCACGAGCTGAGCGGCGGCATGCGCCAGCGGGTGTTGATCGCCATGTCGCTGTTGTTGAACCCGCCGCTGATCATCCTCGACGAGCCGACCACGGCGCTCGACATTCTGACCCAGCGCACGATCATCGATCTGCTGCGCACGCTGCAAAACGACCTGCATTTTGCAATGATGTTCATCTCGCACGACCTGTCGCTGGCCGCCGA
>JAFGJF010000187.1 GCA_016929205.1 Anaerolineae bacterium | reverse complement strand
GCTGATCGTGCCGGTCGCGTTGGAGCAGGGATCAAAGTTTGCTATCCGTGAGGGTGGCTTGACGGTGGGTGCCGGTATGCTCACCGAAATCATCGAGTAAGATGAATCGGGGCGTTTCTGGATGATATTCCAGAAACGTGAAAGAGAGATGGGAATGGCCAAACAAAAGATCAGGATTCGGCTCAAAGCCTATGACCACCGTATTTTGGATCAATCAGCACAGCGTATTGTGGAAGCAGCGGAGCGCACGGGTGCGGGGATCATTGGTCCGGTACCTTTGCCAACCAGGATCGAGCGTTTCTGTGTCAGGCGCTCTCCGTTCATTGACAAGGACTCACAAGAGCATTTTGAGATTCGAACGCACAAACGGCTGATCGACATTGTTGATCCAGATTCCAAGACTATCAACCAGTTGATGCGTCTCAATTTGCCGGCCGGAGTGGATATCGAGATCAAACTCTAACGGCATTGGTTGAAACAAAGACAAGTACGTTCGCAACGAATTCAGGCAAGGGTTCGCTCAATCGACACCTTATTGGTGCAGAACCTCTATACTTGGAATTCATACTCCAAAACATATGGGAGGAGGTAGGGCCACAAAGAGATGATGCGGCGCGAAACAGCTGGCAGTCTCGGGGCCTGTATTAAGATGAAGGGAATTCTCGGTAGAAAAATCGGCATGACCCAGATTTTCGACGAGCAGGGAGCAGCGGTTCCCGTAACGATTATCCAGGTTGGGCCGTGTTATGTGACTCAGATCAAAACGTTGGAAAATGATGGATATGCGGCTATTCAACTTGGTTACGAGGAAATTCCGTCACGCAAGTTAAACTTGCCTCAGCGCGGTCACTTGAGATCTGTTGAAAAAGATCTGCGCATCTTGCGCGAGTTTCGAACAACTGGTGCGTCCGATTTTCAGGTCGGACAGTGTATCAAGGCGGACGTCTTTGTTGCTGGCGAACACGTAGACGTGATCGGTACGTCCAAGGGACGTGGTTTCGCTGGAGCGATCAAACGCCATGGCTTTCATCGCCAACCCGTGACCCACGGTGCGACAGACCGGGTACGTTCAACGGGATCCATTGGTGCCTGTGCGTATCCTGGACACGTCATTAAAGGGAAAAAAATGCCAGGGCATCTTGGAAATGTGCGAATTACATCGCAAAACTTGTTGGTTATGATCGCTGATTCTGAGCGCAATATGCTGGCGATTAGAGGCAGCGTGCCCGGCCCTAACGGTGGTTTGGTGCTTGTCCGCGAGGGGCGTAAGCAATAGCATCCTCTTGCTTTTTTGAGGGATGCTCAAACCTTCAAGCCCTGCTGAAAGCAACAAGCATTTGCGAGTTTAGGAGAATAGAGATGTTGGTTCCAATATACGATACAAAAGGAGACGTCGTCGGCGAGGTCGAGTTGCGTGACAGCATCTATGGCGCACCAATTAACAAGTCGTTGATGCACCAGGCACTTGTCCGTCAGCTTGCTAACGCACGGCTCGGTACACATAGTACCAAAACACGTGGCGAGGTAAGGGGTTCGACGCGCAAGATTTACCGGCAAAAGGGGACTGGACGCGCGCGTCATGGTTCGATGAAGGTCAACCTTTGGCCGGGCGGGGGCATCACATTTGGTCCCAAGCCACGCAAGTACACCAAGCATATGCCACGCAAGATGCGTCGCGCGGCCTATCGCTCTGCTCTGACGGTCAAAGCGCAAGACAAACAAATTGTTGTCGTTGACGATCTCCAGATCGAAAGCGGTAAAACCCGCGATATGGTTGCTATATTGGCTGAACTCGAGCTCAAAGGAAGCGTGCTGGTTATGCTTCCCGAGAAGAATGAGAACGTAGAACGTTCCGCCCACAACTTGGCAAATGTCAAAACGCTGCGCGCAAGCTATCTGAACATTCGCGATCTGTTGGGGCATGACTATTTGCTCATCCCTCAAAAATCGTTGGGTATGATTGAGCAAATTCTGGGCTAATCAATAGCCGGCTTTTCAATTGAGCCGATTGCTCGAGGGAGAATCAAAAATGCACATATATGATGTTTTGAAACGACCGATTGTTACAGAAAAATCACAGTACCAGGGAGAATTGTACGAACCGCAGTACTCATTTGAGGTTGATCATCGGGCGAACAAACAGATGGTCCAGTCTGCGGTCGAGCGGATCTTTGATGTCGAGGTGCTCAAAGTACGGATCATCAATGTTAAGCCAAAGCGTGGTCGTTACGGACGCCGAATTGTGGTTCGCAAGCCGGGGTTGAAAAAAGCCATTATTACGCTGGCAGAGGGCCAACGCATCGAGTTCTTTGAAGGAGTGTAGTAAAAATGGCTGTCAAGGTTTACAAACCTACTTCGCCCGGACGGCGAGGCATGTCGGTATCGGATTTTTCCGAAGTGACCCGCTCAACGCCAGAACGTTCTCTATTACAAGGGCTGAGAAAACGCGCGGGGCGCAACTTTCGCGGCAAGATCACGGTTCGTCGCCGTGGGGGTGGGCACAAACGCCGCTATCGTGAAATCGATTTCAAGCGTGACAAGTTTGGCATTTCGGCCAAGATCGAAACGATCGAATACGATCCTAACCGGTCGGCACGCATTGCGCTTTTGTTGTATGCAGACGGCGAACGTCGTTACATCATCGCTCCGCTCGGGCTGATGGTCGGGGATACGGTGATGAGCGGCCCGGATGCCGAACCTCGGGTTGGCAATGCATTGCCCATTTCGGCCATTCCGCAGGGCACAATGATCCACAACATCGAGCTACAGCCGGGTCGTGGCGGGCAAATGGTGCGCTCAGCAGGTACGTCAGCGCAGATCGTGGCCAAAGAAGCCAAGTATGCGCAAATCCGGCTGCCGTCAGGCGAACTTCGTCTGGTCCTTCAACAGTGCCTGGCAACAATAGGCCAGGTCGGTAACATCGAGCACAGCTTGATCAAGCTGGGCAAAGCGGGACGCCGCCGATGGTTGGGACATCGGCCCAAGGTGCGTGGTTCGGCTATGTCGCCACGCGATCACCCGCACGGGGGCGGCGAAGGTCGTACTCCGATCGGTATGCCTAGTCCCAAGAGCCCATGGGGCAAAAAGACGTTGGGCAAGCGTACACGTCACAACAAGCGCACGGAACAATACATCGTGCGCCGCCGAGCGAAAAAGAGCCGTTAAGGAGACACACCTATGTCTAGATCGCTAAAAAAAGGACCATTTATACAACCCAGGTTGCTGCAAAGAATCGAGGCTATGAATCAACGTGGGGAAAAGCGCGTCATCAAGACTTGGTCGCGTGCGTCGGTTATCTTTCCCCAGATGGTTGGACATACGATTGCTGTGCACAACGGACACCGCCACGTGCCTGTTTATGTGACAGAGACTATGGTCGGGCATCGGCTGGGTGAATTTGCGCCAACCCGTACCTATCGTGGCCACATAATCAAAGAAAAGAAAAAGAGATAAGCTCGGCCTTGCCGTTTCCAAA
This sequence comes from Anaerolineae bacterium, assembly GCA_016929205.1. The sequence goes on along the minus strand of JAFGJF010000187.1, from coordinate 4,871 downwards.
AAAGAGGGATCATTTATGTCTGAAGAACATCTGTGGACAAGAGTAAAAGCGATTGCGCGGCACGTGCCGATGTCGCCACAAAAAGTGCGGCTTGTAGCCGACCAGGTGCGCGAAAAAGACTTGCTACAGTCGTTGGAAATGCTCCGTTTTCTGCCCAAAGCAGCGGCCAAGCCCGTGTACAAGCTCTTGTATTCGGCTATGTCGAATGCTGAGGAAAACTTTGGGCTATCGCGTGAAGATTTGTACGTCGCCGAGATTTATGTGGATGGCGGGCCGACGCGCAAATGGCGCCGATTTGGAGCCAGAGGACGGTTCAAACCATGGTTGAGACGCTCCTCACACATCACTGTCATTTTGGAAGAATACGAAGATTAATTGCAATCTGTCGTTTGAAGGAGGAAGTTCATTGGGACGCAAAGTTCACCCGTACGGATTCAGAATCGGAATCATCAAAGACTGGAAATCGCGTTGGTACGCTGAACACGCCGAGTACGCTGACTTGATTGGCGAAGACAAAATGGTCCGCGATCTCATTCGTGAGCGAATGGGACATTCGGGTATTGCCGAGACCGAGATTGAGCGTCTTCCAAACCTGGTGAATACGATCATTCATACTGCCAAGCCCGGCGTGATTATTGGCCGGCGCGGCACAGCAGTCAAAGAACTTCGCGAGGATCTGGAAGCCATGACTGGCAAAAAATTCAAGATCGACGTGCAAGAGATCGAAAAGCCAGATTTGAGTGCGTACCTTGTTGCTGAAAACATCGCACAACAACTTGAACGCCGTGTTTCGCACAGCCGCGCAATGCGTCGCGCCGTGCAGAATGCCATGCGAGCTGGTGCACAAGGGATCAAGATTTTGTGCGGCGGTCGTCTGTCCGGTGCGGAAATGGCCCGACGCGAACATATGAGCGAGGGGCGGATTCCAAGACATACGCTTCGCGCGGATATCGATTTTGCCCGCGCCGAAGCATTGACGACCTACGGTCGCATCGGGGTTAAGGTCTGGATCTTTAGGGGTGAAGTGCTAGGACAAGAAACCACGAGCATATAGGAACACATTGGATTCAGCCCTGGTCTCACCTTGGCTGGCTTTAGATTGTTTCCTGTCAGGCAAGTGGCAATAAGGAGTAGGTTGTTATGTTGTTGCCCAAGAGAGTCAAATATCGAAAACAATTCCGTGGGCGGATGAAAGGGCGTGCCAGCCGTGGTGCTAAAGTATCTTTTGGCGAATATGGCCTTCAGGCTTTGGAGTGCTGTTGGATAACCAGTCGTCAAATCGAGGCAGCGCGCCGTGTGATCGTGCGCGAAACGCGTCGTGGTGGCAATTATTGGATCCGCATTTTCCCAGACAAGCCGGTTACTCAGAAACCTGCCGAAACACGCATGGGTAAGGGAAAAGGCGCGGTTGATCACTGGGTCGCGGTGATCAAGCCGGGACGAATCTTGTTTGAGGTATCTGGTTTGTCCGAAGACGTGGCACACGAAGTTTTAAAACAGGCTGCATACAAGCTGCCTGTTAAAGCGCAGGTTGTAGCGCGTTATGATCATCTGGCAGCAGGAGGCGTGGAAGAATGAATGCGTCCGAAATTCGGGAACTTGGAACAGAAGAAGTTCGGAAAGAACTTGAGCAAGCTCGCGAAAACCTGTTCAACTTGAGGTTTCGTTTTGCTACGTCTCAGCTTCGAGATCACAACGTGCTCAAAGCTGCCCGACGCGACATTGCCCGTTTAGAAACCATTGTACATGAACGCGAACGAGCTGGAGAGGGCTAAAGTGATGAAAGGGCAAAAGAAACATCTCACAGGTCGCGTCGTCAGCGACAAAATGGACAAGACGATAGTGGTGCGCGTTGAGCGATTGTACAGACACCGTCTTTACAAAAAGGTAATCAAGGTAGCCAAAAAGTACAAGGCACATGACGAAGAAAATACTTGCCGGATTGGTGATCTCGTACGCATTGTCGAATCTCGCCCCCTCAGCCATACAAAACGCTGGGCCGTTGAAGAGATTCTAGAGCGGGCCGAGTAAGGAGTAGTGAAGAGATGATTCAGACAGAGAGCCGGCTTGCGGTGGCCGACAATACAGGTGCTCGCGAGATTCTTTGTATCCGCGTTCAGGGCGGATCCAGGCGGAAATATGGTTCTGTTGGCGACATCATCGTTGCGTCTGTCAAACAGGCGACGCCAACTTCTTCGGTTAAAAAGGGTGAGGTCGTGCGTGCCGTCATCGTTCGCATCAAAAAAGAAATCCGGCGTTCAGATGGCTCCACCATTCGATTTGATGATAATGCTGCGGTTATCCTGGATCCTATTACCAGGAATCCCAGGGGTACTCGCATCTTTGGCCCGGTTGCACGCGAATTGCGCGAAAAAGGATTTATGAGGATTGTCTCTTTGGCACCCGAAGTACTCTAGGTGTGGTGCAAGAGCATTTATCCTCGGGAGGAACAGTGTGAGGATCAAAGCAGGAGATACAGTAGAAATCATTCGTGGGGACGACGTCGATACTAGAGGCACCGTACGCGTGGTTGACCCACGCAAGAATAGGATTGTGGTTGAAGGCGTCAACATTGTGACCAAGCACCAGCGCGCTATTCCGGCGGGACGGCAACAGACTCAAGGCGGGATCATTGAACTTGAGGCGCCGATCAATGCGTCAAATGTGATGTTGGTTTGTCCCAGTTGCCAGGAACGTACGCGTGTGGGATACGCCGTGAGCGAGGACGGTCAAAAGATGCGGATCTGCAAAAAGTGTAGGGCGCAATTCGATTGATCGTACAGGGAGTGAGATAGTGATGGCTACACCAAGATTAAAAGAGCGATACAAGGCCCAAGTGGTCGAAGAGATGATCAAGACGTTCAATTATGAGAACGTTATGCAAGTTCCGCGTCTGGAAAAGATTGTGGTGAATGTTGGTGTGGGAGAGGCATTGCAGAATGCCAAAGCGTTGGATGCCGTTGTCGAAGATCTGCGGACGATCACCGGGCAGCAGCCAATCGTGACCAAAGCACGCAAATCGATTGCGACGTTCAAGCTTCGTGAAGGAAGACAGATCGGAGTCAAAGTGACGTTGCGTGGAAATCGTATGTGGGACTTTATGGACCGCCTATGCAATGTTGTTTTGCCACGCCGCCGAGACTTTCGTGGTATTTCTCCCGATGCATTTGATGGGCATGGAAATTATGCTGTAGGGTTGCGCGAGCAGCTCGTCTTTCCCGAAATCAGGTATGACAAAATCGACAAGGTTCGGGGTATGGGGATCATGATTGTGACCACCGCCCAGAGTGATGAAGAAGGTCATCGCTTGCTATCTTTGCTGGGAATGCCGTTTGCGCAACGCGCACAATAACAGGAGGTTGATGTGTCAAAAACTTGTATGCCATATCGAGAGCAGCGTCGCAAGTACAAAGTTCGCGTGAGGAATCGTTGCCAGATGTGCGGACGTCCGCGTGGGTATATGCGTCGTTTCAAGCTGTGCCGAATTTGTTTTCGCGAGATGGCACTTAAAGGGCTGATCCCTGGCGTAGTAAAGGCCAGTTGGTAGTCGGCCACCCACTAAAGGTTGGAGAGGGTACAGTATTATGATGACAGATCCAATTGCGGATATGCTAACCCGCATCAGAAATGCAATAAGCGCTGGGCATACCTCGGTCGTTTTTCCGAGTTCCAAGCTCAAATTGTCCATCGTTCGCATTCTTAAGGATGAGGGATTCATCCAAAACTATGATGTGATTCCTGCGCGTCCACAACCTAGGATTCGGGTTTGGCTGAAATATCTAGGTGAGCGCAAGGCGCGTAAATCGGTTATCGTTGGCTTGAAACGCGTCAGCAAGCCTGGTTGCCGGGTATATTCTGGCAAAAAGCAAATCCCTTGGGTTGTAAGCGGCATGGGGATCGCCATATTGTCGACGTCTAAGGGCCTTATGACCGACCGTCAAGCACGCACATCAGGTGTAGGCGGCGAAATCATATGCTATGTTTGGTAGCCATATTTAGCTTGTACGTACTCGATTGTATCCAGGGTAGGCTGGTTTTGGAATAACAACGAGTATTTGATCCTGACCACGATACTGTGCACGCCCATTGTGCAATGCAACAGTTTCTGAGAATATGTGGGAAATGCCGAGTGCGCACGGTTTGATGATATCGTCAGGACTATGTAGGAGGTATATGCGGTGTCACGAATTGGAAAAATGCCTGTTCCTGTGCCGCCCGATGTCAAAATAGACATCAGTGGCAACACAGTCAAGGTCACAGGACCAAAGGGTTCTCTTGAAAAGACATTCCATCCCGATATGAGCGTTTCGCTCGACGGCGGCGCGATTGTCGTTAGCCGGCCTTCGGACGGGCGGCAGCACAAAGCGTTGCACGGGCTGACTCGTGCTTTGATCAATAATATGGTCATTGGCGTGAACGAGGGCTTTACAAAAGTGCTCGACATTGTAGGTGTCGGCTATCGCGCAGCAATGCGACAGAACAATCTGGTCTTGTATCTAGGGCATTCTCATGCAGTTGAAGTTGTTCCACCGCCGAATGTTAGCTTTACTCTCGAAAGTCGCGGCACAGTAATCACCGTCCTGGGGATCGACAAACAAGTCGTCGGTCAGGTTGCGGCCGATATTCGTGCTTGGCGTCCTCCAGAACCCTACAAGGGCAAGGGCGTACGCTATCGAGATGAGTATGTGCGACGTAAGGCTGGTAAAGCTGGCAAGATCGGTTAAGCAAATGCGGGATGCGTTGTCCCCCGCTCTGTATAGGAGGAACTTATGAAAGAAACACGAAGTGCAGCACGTAAACGGCGTCACGCACGGGTGCGGAAAAAAATCTTTGGAACAACAAATGCGCCGCGCCTAAGTGTTTTTCGTAGC
>JAFGJF010000186.1 GCA_016929205.1 Anaerolineae bacterium | reverse complement strand
GCTGATCGTGCCGGTCGCGTTGGAGCAGGGATCAAAGTTTGCTATCCGTGAGGGTGGCTTGACGGTGGGTGCCGGTATGCTCACCGAGATCATTGAATAGATCAACGGAAGGAGCAAAAGGGGTATTTTGTTCCCCTTTTAGAGAGCGATGGCTAAAAGAGCAGTTCGGTTACCTGTAACCTTGGCATGCACCGAGTGCAAAGAGCGGAATTACTTGACACAAAAGAACCGTCAAAATACTTCTGGTCGTCTGGAACTACAAAAGTATTGTCGCCGATGCCGTACGCACACGTTGCATCGCGAGGCGCGATAGGTTATTGATTTTCAACTGGGATGAGCGCGCTACGCCAGTCTAGTCGTCACCTTTTTAGATCGAAGCGAAAACGCGCTCCATCGGTACCCATTACAGCTTTGTCCAAAAGACAAAGCCTTAGGCGAGTAGCTCAATTGGCAGAGCAACGGTCTCCAAAACCGTAGGTTGCGGGTTCAATTCCTGCCTCGCCTGTCGCTCAAGACACCGTCATATTTGTTTTTGACGGTGTCTTGAATCGTAGATTAGTATAAATCACGAGGTTTTAACGGCTGTGATAACAGTGTGGCATCCATACCGTGGCCCTGGGGAGTAGTGTGTTGAAATCAGCTCAGAATAAGGCAACCAAGCCGCAAAAACAAAAAAAAACCAAGGACGGACGACGCAAAGAAAACGCGATTGTACGTTATTTTCGCCAAACTTGGGTTGAGCTAAGAAAGACCACTTGGCCGAGCCGCAGCGAGGGGGCCAAGTTGACCGGAATCGTGCTGGCAGTAACAGTTGCTATGTCGTTGCTGCTTGGGCTGATCGACTGGCTCTTTTCTTTGCTATTCAGTTTTCTTGTCAAGTCTTCTGGTTAAAGGACTGTCTAGAGACGAATTTGGCTTTTACACGCAAAGGACGAAAAAATGTACGACGACGAGTTGTACGATGACTTGCCAGAAATAGAAGACCAATCAGAAGAAGACGCGGCTGCAGCCCTTGAGCCCAAATGGTACGTCATCCATAGTTATTCTGGCTATGAGAACAAGGTCAAACAGAACCTGGAACAGCGCATTGCCAGTATGAGCATGCAGGACCAAATCTTTCGCGTTGTCGTTCCCACCGAGAACGAGATCGAGGTGCGCGATGGCAAACGCCGGGAGTACAAGCGCCGCATCTTTCCGGGCTATGTCTTGGTCGAAATGCTTATGAATGATGACTCTTGGTCGGTGGTTCGGAATACGCCGAGCGTAACCGGATTCGTGGGGATGGGCACCAAGCCTACCCCACTTCGAGATGAAGAGATCAAACGTATCTTGACCCGTATGGAGGCTGAAGCGCCGACAGTCAAAGTCACGTTCAAGCACGGGCAAAAGGTTCGTATCGTTCAAGGGCCATTTGCCGACTTTATCGGTTCGGTCGATGACATCAATATGGAAAAGGGCAAAGTACGCGTGATGGTTTCGTTCTTTGGTCGCGAAACCCCGGTTGAGCTCGATTTCTTGCAGGTAGAAAAAGCATAGGCCAGCTAGCAAGCTGGGTTGGGAGGATAAACAGATATGAAAAAAGTGAGGGCCTTTGTCAAGCTGCAAATTGCGGCAGGTAAGGCAACCCCGGCTCCGCCCGTCGGGCCGGCCTTGGGTCCGCATGGCATCAACATTATGGCTTTTTGCAAAGAATACAACGCCCGGACGGCAGGACAGGCAGGCAGCATTGTTCCTGTTGAACTGACTATCTTTGCGGATGGTAGTTTTTCGTTTATCACCAAAACGCCACCCGTATTCGATCTGCTTCGCAAGGCTGCCGGCATAGAAAAGGGTTCGGCTGAACCCAACCGCACCAAGGCCGGCAAAATAACCAAGCAGCAGTTGCGCGAAATCGCCGAGATCAAGATGAAAGACCTCAACGCCATCGACATCGAGGGTGCAGAACGCCAGATCATTGGCACAGCACGCAGCATGGGCGTTCAAGTAGAAGGTGTAGATTTCTAACAAGTTTGTGGAAGGGTACAACAAGCCCGCTATTACCACAGGAGAGAAAAATGCCAAAGCACGGAAAAAAGTATCTAAATGTAGCAGAAAAAATAGATCCAGAGCGCACTTATGCACCGCAAGAAGCGATCGATCTCGTCAAGGAGACATCTTTTACCAAGTTTGATGCCACCGTCGAGGTGCATATGCGACTGGGCGTTGACCCCCGCCACGCCGACCAGATGGTCCGCGGCGTTGTGCTTTTGCCCAACGGGCTGGGAAAAACCGTCCGCATTCTCGTTTTTGCCGAAGGCGATGAAGCCCGCATAGCAGAAGAAGCGGGAGCCGATTTTGTCGGCAGCGACGACCTGGTTCAGAAAATTCAGGATGGCTGGTTTGAGTTTGATACCGTCCTGGCTACGCCGCCAATGATGCGCGTGGTAGGACGCCTCGGACGTTCATTAGGCCCGCGCGGGTTGATGCCGAACCCCAAAGCCGGGACGATCGTACAAGGGGACGATCTGGAGCGCGTGATCAAAGAAGCACGCCTCGGACGTGTCGAGTTCCGCGTGGACAAAACATCAAATTTGCACGCCCCCATTGGCAAGACCAGTTTTGAGGCTCCCAAGCTGCTGGAAAACATGACCGCCTTTGTGGACGCCGTCAGGCGCGCGCGTCCATCTGCGGCCAAGGGGACTTATATTCGCAAGGTCGTTTTGACTTCGACGATGGGTCCTGGCATCAAGGTAGATCCGATCCTGGTCCAGGGTTTTGAATAGCTTTTCCGAAACCGAGGAATAGGTCATACATTGTTCTAGATCGAACAATTTCATATTTTGCCACAGACCGCAGGTGCGCACCAAGTGTCGCTTAATTATCCCGCAGAGGCAGAAAACGGTGGAGAGCATTTTATCCATTAGTCGTTTTATTGGGCCTTTGCATTAGTCTGAATGCAAAGGCCCAGTTGTTATGAGGAGGTACTCAAAACTTGGCTATTAAACAAGACAAGAAACAAGAACTAACCAGCCTGTACGCCGATCGATTGCAGAATAGCCAGGCCATCGTATTCGTGTATATGCAGCATGTGCCCGTAAACCAAGTAACCCAGTTGCGGGCCAGGATTCGCGAGACGGGGGCCAGTTATTCAGTGGTCAAGAATACGTTGTTCAAGCGTGCTTTGACGGAAGCCGGCATGCCAATCCCGGATGCTCTGCGCGGCCCGGTCGCCGTCGCGTTTTGCACGGAAGACATTGCGCCAACTGTGAAGGCAATTAACAGTTTTGGTAACGCGTTTGCCCAAGAAGACTTTGGAATCGTTGGCGGCATGGTTGGCAATGATGTGTTGGATGCAGCAGGTGCAAAGGCATTGGCCGACCTGCCATCGCGGGATACGTTGTTTGCCCAAGTTCTGGCGGGCATCGGTGCACCAGCCAACCAACTGGCAAGCACTATCGCTGGTGGTATTCGCCAGGTACTCTATGCACTACAAGCGCGCGTTGATCAGCTACAAGAGCAAGAAGCAGCCTAGCCGCTGTAATTTTTTAAAAAAAAATTGTTTATTTGATTCTGGCTTATCCAGATTAGGAGGAAACAAGTACAATGGCAGATTTACAGAAACTCGTTGAGGAAATCAAGGGCTTGTCCTTGATGGAAGCATCCGAATTGGTCAAAACGCTCGAAAAAGAACTCGGTGTGAGTGCCGCCGCCCCAATGGCAATGGCCATGCCGGGTATGGTAGCCGCTGCAGCCGCAGTCGAAGAAGAAGAAGAGCAGACCGAATTCGACGTAACCCTCAAAGAAATTGGTGCGAAAAAGATTCAGGTCATCAAGGTTGTGCGTCAGCTCACCAGCTTGGGTCTTCGCGAGGCCAAAGAGGTCGTCGATGGTGCTCCCAGCAAGATTTTGGAAGCCGTTACCAAAGAAGCAGCCGAAGACGCCAAAAACAAGCTCGAAGCCGAAGGCGCTGTTGTCGAGATCAGCTAATCTCGCTACAACTTGACACCTTAAAAGCCACACCTGTGAAGGTGTGGCTTTTTCTTAGGGTTGCGTTTGGTTTCGTTTCGTGATATACTGACTCAAATCCCGATCAAGTTCTACCATCCTTCAGATGGCGTTCAACGGATGGCATCCATTTGATCTGCTGACAGGGCGGAGCAGGCGATGACGCAAATTTGTCCCGAGTGTGGAGCAGAAAACCAAGATGCTGCACAGTACTGTCGCGAATGCCAAGCGTCTTTGCAAACCCTTTTCGTACAAGACGCTTCAAGCGGTGGCCTTGGTTTAGCTGCCTTTACACCAACGGTTGATGAGAAACCAGATGCGGGCGGCTACCCATTGTGCATCGATCTCGTCTCTCGGCGAATGACGCATCCGGGACAAAAATCGGTGTCGAACCAAGACAGCCTGTTGACCCTCGAGTTCAACCGGATCAGTAATTCTGTTGGGCTGCCTATCGGAATCTATGCCGTGGCAGATGGCGTCGGCGGCCAGGCCGCGGGCGAAGTGGCCAGCAAACTGGTGATCGACACGATTGCCCAGAAAGCACAAAGCGATGTTTTTGTGCCGTACCTCAGTTCTGGAACGATCCCATTTGTCGATCCTACCGTCTGGATGGCCGAAACGACCAAAGAAGCAAACCAGGCGGTCTATGCGCTCGGCCAGGATATGCACAACGATATGGGTAGCACGCTTGTTTGGGCGTTGGTACTGGAAGATATGGCCTATATTGCCAATGTAGGCGATAGCCGTGCATACGTGTTGAATGACACAGAACTCAAGCAGATCACCCAAGATCATTCCCTGGTAGGGCAATTGCTCGCAGACGGGCAGATAACGCCAGAACAAGCACGTGTGCATCCAACCCGTAATATCGTCTACCAGGCGATGGGAGGCACACCTCAGGTCACAGTCGATGTTTTTGCAGTGCCGTTGCGCATAGCAGATCGTTTGCTGCTCTGTACAGATGGGCTATACAGCATGTTAACCGACAAAGCATTGTGGCAAGGGGCAATGTCCTCTGAAAGCCTCTCCAAATCGTGTGATCGTCTGGTTCGTGAGGCAAATCGCGCTGGCGGAAAGGACAATATTACCATTATCCTGGTAGAATTGGTTGTAAACTAGTTGCGTTCTGACTGTACTATCAGTATGTGAATCTGGTTTCATTCTGAAAAACGGCAGGAACCCAATATGCAGTTTTCTGAACAAAAAGGTCGACTTTATCTTGGTCGCTACACTCAGGATAACAATGTACCAACAGATCAGCTCTTTTTCTATGACGCACGCGACCTGACGACGCATGCTGTCTGCGTCGGGATGACAGGAAGTGGTAAAACAGGGTTGGGTATTGCCCTTCTCGAAGAAATCGCCCTCAATAACATCCCCGCACTGATCATCGATCCCAAAGGGGATATGGCGAACCTGTTGCTGGCTTTTCCCGATTTGCGACCCTCTGACTTTCGCCCCTGGGTGGATATAGAAGGTGCGCGGAGTCGAGGTCTCTCGCTAGACGCTTATGCAAACGAGGTGGCACGTCTGTGGCGCACAGAACTGGCAAACTGTGGAATTACCCAAGCGCGCATTGCCCAATTCAAAAACAGTGCCAGCTTGAGTATTTACACACCCGGGAGTGATGCTGGAAGGCCGATCAGCATCGTACATTCATTGCAGGCACCACCACTGGCGTGGGAGCAGCATACCGAGATTTTGAGAGAAACCATATCCGGTACTGTCTCGGCTCTGTTGGCATTATTGAACATTGAGAGCGATCCCATCACAGGGCGCGAACACAGCCTCTTGTCCAACATCATCGAACGTATGTGGCGTGCAGGACAAGATATGGATCTGGCAGCGCTAATCACGCAAGTGCAGGAACCACCTTTTGAACAACTGGGCGTTTTGCCTCTCGAAGTCTTTTATCCCACAAAAGAGCGCACCAAATTGGCTTTGGCCCTGAACGGGCTGTTGGCATCACCACAGTTCTCAACGTGGCTGCAAGGCGACCCCCTTCAAGTCGACGCGCTCCTCCACACGCTGGAGAAAGGCTCCAAAATCTCTATTTTCTCTCTTGCGCACCTTTCTGATGCCGAGCGCTTCTTTTTCGTAACCCTGCTGTTGGAGCAGATACGCGCCTGGCTTCGCACACAAGAGGGAACCGTCAACCTGAGAGCAGTGCTCTATTTTGACGAGTTGTTTGGATTTATGCCACCACACCCGGCTAATCCTCCTACCAAAGCGCCCCTGCTGGCATTGATGAAACAAGCACGTTCACAGGGGCTGGGCCTGGTGCTTGCAACGCAAAACCCGGTCGACCTGGATTACAAGGCACTATCTAACGCCGGGACATGGTTCATCGGAAAATTGCAGACCGCGAACGACCGGCAGCGGGTATTGGAGGGCCTGGATGGCGCATCGCTCGAGACGGGGCAAATGCTCGATCGCCAGATGCTAGGCAAGATGTTATCACAACTCGACCCGCGAACGTTTTTGATAAATAACGTACACAGTTCGGGCCCAAGGCTGTTTCGCACGCGGCATACAATGAGCTACTTGCGCGGTCCACTGACGCGCGATCAGGTTCGTATCTTGCAGCCAGTTGAACACCCGCCTGTATCTGTAGAGATGCCAGCGGTAACAACATCTGTCGCACCAGAACAAACCCGATCTGCCCCCATTCAGCCGGTGGCAACAACTCAACCTCGGTCAACGTCGCGCCCCCTACCGCCCACGCCCTCTCCATCACTCCGCCAGACCGAGGCGGCACCTCGCGCAACGGATCGTTCATCTGGGGCGGTGGATCCTACCGAGCCGGTTGAGTCGTTTATGCCTGTGACCGCTCCCTCAACCGAATCAATGCCTGCCTGGAGTGCATTTTCCAAGACGCGGCCTGTGCTGCCGGCCGGAATCAACCAGTATTTTTTGCCCGTCCAGGTGCCCCTCGAATGGGCCATCCGGAACGCCGAGAACGATGGACAGACCATCATTTACCGGGACAAGCAGTTGATCTATCGGCCCGCAGTCCTCGCCCGCGCGACAACTCGCATTGATAACGATACACGCAACGTTCACGAACGGATCACGATTTCGCGTATCCTTGAAGTAGAAAAGGACGATTCACCACTTGACTGGGATGCAGAACCACTTGCAGTTAATACCGATGCGTTGGACAGTCGTCCCGCCCAAGATGCGCGTTTTGCTCCTTTGCCATCTCAATTTGGAGACGCACGGCGGATCAAATCGTTGGAGCAGAGCTTTACAGACTTTGTCTATCGAGAAACAGCCATCTCTTTGCTCCACTGTCCCCGGCTCAAACTCACAGCTTTGCCCGACGAGCCAGAAAGTCGCTTCAAACGACGTTGTTATCAGCATATTGCTGAACAGCGAGATGCCGAGCTTGGCAAGGTGGAAAAGGGATATCAGACCAAGATTGAACGCCTTGAAGCGCGCATCCGTCGTGAGGAACGTGAGCTTGGCCAAGACGAGATCGAGTTTGAGGCTCGCAAACGAGAGGAACTCCTTTCGGCAGGTGAATCGGTCATTGGTTTATTCGCGAAACGACGTTCGAGCCGCATGCTGTCTACCGCCAGCCGCAAACGCCGGCTGACTCAACAAGCCAAGGCTGAAGTACAAGAGTCCTGGGATGTCATTGCCGACCTGGAAGGCCAGATCGAGAATTTGGTCCAGGATATGGAAAATGAACAGAGTGAGATCCAAAGCTGCTGGCAAGAAATTGCTGAAAAGCTTGATCAAGAATTACAGACCGTCCTCGTACGCCCCCGCAAAGCAGACATCTTTGTCGAGGCGTTTGGCGTGATCTGGATGCCGCATTGGGAAGTGTTTTTTGACGATCGCGGCATCGACAGGCAAATGTCGCTGGATGCATTCGAATCCACGCCCTAACCAACTCGTCTGTACACCTTGCGGCCCAAATATGCTGGACAGATGAGCCAACATCCGGGGGGAAATATCGACTGTGAGGTCGAGGTCCAGATACAAAGGAGGATTCCTTGGCCGGAGAATTAGTACTGGTCGTTGATGACCGTGATGACAGTTTGCAGTTTTTGACGGATTATATTCTACAGCCCAACGGATACAGATTCATCACGGCAAAAAACGGCGCCAGAGGCCTGGAACTTGCCTTGTCGCAAGATCCGGCACTGATCATTATGGACCTCAAGATGCCCAAGATGACAGGGCTTGAGGTTCTGGCCACTTTGCAGGAACGCGATGTCCACATCCCGGTTATTCTGATGACCTTCCACGGATCGGAAGAAACAGCCGTCCAAGCATTTCGGCTTGGCGCGCGCGACTACATCATCAAACCTTACGATACGACTGAAATGCTCCAGGCGATCGATCGCGCCTTGACCGAAGTACGCTTGCGCCGGGAACGCGACGAATTGCATCAAGGGATCATGAAGATCAATCGCCAATTGGAAGGTCGAGTCAAGGAACTCCAGATCATCTACAGCATCGGCAAATCTGTTACGGCGATGCTCGATGTAGAAAAACTGCTCAGTCGCATCGTTCAGGCCGGGCTGTATCTCACCGGGGCAGAAGAAGGATCGCTGCTGCTGCTAGACAAGCAAACAGGCGACCTCTATATGCGTGCAGCGCGTGGCTTGGGAGAAAAGTTTGCGCGCGGCTTTCGTGTCAAGATTCAGGACAGCATCGCCGGACAAGTGGTAAAAACCGGCGAACCCTATCTTGATGCGGGCGATGTACAAACTCTTAAAGTAAAAACCGGCTACCTGGTTAAATCGCTGCTTTATGTGCCCCTCAAACTGGGAACCAACGTGATCGGCGTTTTGCTGATCGACAACAAGATATCACCGAAAGCGTTTACGGAAAACGATATCTATTTGCTACAGGCACTGGCGGATTATGCAGCAATCGCCATTCATAATGCACAACTGTACGAAACGGTCAAAGATTTCAACCAAGAGTTGGAAGAACGCGTCAAAGAACGCACCCGCGAACTACGCGAAACACAACGCCAACTGGTTCAATCTGAAAAACTGGCGTCAATCGGCCAACTGGCAGCAGGAGTGGCACACGAGATCAATAACCCCATTGGCGTGATGCTGGGGTTTGCCCAGGTCCTTCTCAAACGCGTTCAAGACGACGATCCAATGCATCGACCGCTTTCTATCATTGAGCGCGAAGGGCTGCGCTGCAAAGGGATCGTACAAAGTCTGCTCAACTTTTCGCACCAAAGCAACTACAAGCCGGCACGGGTCAACATTAACGATGTGGTAGATGCATCGTTGGATTTGGTCAAGCCTCAGGCCAATGGGCCCAATATCAAGATAGCAAAAGAGTATGCATCGAATTTGCCCGAGGTCGTGGCCGATTCAAACCAATTGCAGCAGGTCTTTGTCAATATCCTGATCAACGCGCACCAGGTTCTGTCAGATGGGGGCGAAATACACATCAAAACCCATCAAGTCGATCAACAAGTCCATGTCGTCTTTATAGATACCGGTCCCGGCATTCCTGAGGAAAACCTGAGTCGGGTTTTCGATCCGTTCTTTACAACCAAAGAAGTGGGAGAGGGGACCGGATTGGGACTGTACGTCAGTTATGGCATCGTTGAACAGCATGGAGGACTGATCGAAGCTGAAAGTGATGGCAAGAATGGAGCCACGTTTACGGTTAGATTGCCGGTCGCTCCGTCCGGCCGGCATCAAAAAGCCAGCGTCAAAGAAGAACAAGAAATCATCTGACGCGAACAAGAACACGAACGCAAATCTGTCGTGTCAAAACCTAGTTCGTCCCGGCATCACGTGTGTGCCACTTTTGTTTCAGGTCATCGGCCTGCTGCAAAGAAGACACAAAGGCACGGCTGCTCAGTACAGAGACAAAAGGCATCCAAAGCAATAACAAGAACGGTAACGCGACGCTCAACACCGTCACGAGAACGATGACCGTCATCATCATAAACGCAAAAAAGGGAAACGCCAGCGTAAGCGCGCTGGCGTTTTTTATCATCAACACGATGCGCTTTTCTTCCTGTGAGATGACCAGAGGCCACAAATAGATCTGAACGCACAGCCAAAAGAGCAGGAACCACAAAACCAGGATACCTGCAACCAGAAAAAATGTGTTTTGGCTGTTGTTGAAATAGAAAAGAGCATTAAAGACGATAATGCCCCCACTGATGAAAAGTATGCCAGCGATCTTGTAACTGGTTTTCCAGTGCGCCTTGATCCCCTGCCAAAAATACCCGAACTCGATCCGCTTTTCTTTAGCGACTTGTACAGATACGTTGTAGACTGCGGCCGTACAAGGGGGCACCAGGACAAATGAGCCGAGATTCAGCAGCACGGTTACGATCGAAACTGGGAAAAACCCGGTCAGCCAAAAAACAGCTGCCGGCACAAGCAACGACACAACCAGCCACAGACCGCCAATACCTGCCAACACAAACAGATCGTCATAAACGGCACGGATGGAAAACCAAACTACCTGCATCACACGTCTCATCCTGGTTCCTCAAAACTGGTGAGAATCTTTTTTTGGTGGTTGGTATCGTTACAGCGCCATCACAACGCATGATGCGCCGGCGATGCCAATCAACAGCCCGACGATCACATCGCTGGTGTAATGCACGCCAACGGCGATACGGCACACAGCTACGAGCGTTGCCAATGCATAGCCGACGGACGCCAACGCAGGATAAAAATGTCCGACGGCAACGGCAATCGCCGCCATTCGTGTGGCATGCCCCGATGGAAATGAATACCGGTCATGCTTGACAGCATAAAACTCGGTCAATTCTCGGGGACGGCGGCGGCGAACGGTATACTTGATCACCGTCGAAACGCCGGTCGAAACAAGTACGGCGACCAAAGCGACCAGCGTTACGCCACGAACAAAATCACCGCTCCAGATCAAAAGAACGCCGCCCACCACAAACCACAACAGCCCATCACCGAGATGCGCTCCCAAAGCAGGCAGCCACCGCCAACGTGACGTCAATGACAATGTAAGCTTGCAGGTGAACAGCTGATCCCAGTGATAGAGGCAACCAAGCAGATCCTTCACCCGGATTAAGCCTCTTGCATACGGCTCGCGAATGCTGCGCGCACCACGTCAAGATGATGTGGTTTATCTACATCCATTGCAACTTGGGCATATGGGCAGATGACCGCCTTGCCCGAAAAACCCAATACCTTTTCTATACGCCGTTCGATCCTGGCAATCGTCAGGCGACGAATGAGGAACAGAAACAACGTATCCAAGCCAATAGACCTGACCTGCTTCCAAAAGCGCTTGCGCTCCCCAATGATCTCGTTGACTTTGGCCTGATTTGTATCTACGACCGTTGCCCGGACCATGTTTAGATCGCCGCCAGCATAACGATGACCTTCAATGGGCACAAATGTCCGTCCGGAACCGGGAAAAGCGCGTTCCATCACCGATTGTTCGACAATGTTGTAGCAAAAGTCGACGTCGTAGCGTAAGCCAAGATCGATCACACCGTTAACAACTTGGGGTGTAAGCAGTGGAATGTCACTGGAAGAAGCCAGGACCCAGTCGCTGGCCCCGCCTGTAGATTTGAGGTAATTCACGCCAGAACAACCATTTCCGTACATACTGCCAGCATCGGGCAAAAAAACAACATCCGCCCCCAAATCGATCTGGTGCTCGGGCGCGAGACCGACAATGACGATCCGGCGTACCCGTCCCGATTCTTGCATCGCAATGACAATGCGTTCCAAAAACGTTTTGCCACCCAACTCGATCAATGCTTTGTTCGGCACCCCCCCGGCATAGGTCAATAGATCAACATCTCGAGTTGGATCGCCTCCAGCCATAATAACGGCATCAAGCATCATTGCTTTGCCTCCTCATATCTTTGATCGTAGGGATATAATTCAACTGGACGAGCATCTCGGCAATCTCGGACTCGGTAAGCGGGCGACCTTTTCCTGCCAAAGCGACCAGTGCAGCTTCCATCGCATTGGTCCCAAAAGAGCGTCCCTCCAACCGTGGTGTCGTTGTAACCAAAAAAGAGATCCCCCGCTGGCGAAGAAAGGCGAGATCGGACAGGGTCGTTGTATTGGTGACAATGACTTTGCCCTGCATATCGGCAGGCATATGACGTTTCACAAAGTGAAAATCGCCGGCGATGACCGACGCCCACTGGTAATACTCGATCCACTTGGGAATGACCTCGGACTGCTTGCCACCGGTGGGGTAGAGCCACTCAAAAGGCAAGCGCGTGACAATAGGGCCTATAAAGCGAATAAGGCGCTGCACTGCCCGGAGCGAACGCAGCGGAATAGGCAACCCGAGGCCAAACATCAAGTCGGCAAAAACAGCATCATATCCAGCTTTGACAATGGATTCGGCCATACCGTAGCGATCGGCAGCAGAGGTCACGAGGCAAGTCTTGGGCGAAATCGTCTCACCGATCTGTTGCTCGACAAACTGCATGACGCTGCTCTCACAGGTGCGCTTGAGACCGCCGCCATCCACGACCGGTGTGTGTTTCACCCCAGCAACCATACGGTAAATCGCAGGAAACGGATACATTTTGCCAGCCACGCTGAGATTGAGATCGGCGCCGCCCACGCCAAAAGCATCGACCTTCCCATCAAGCTCGTTGTAAAGACGTGTCGCCTGAGCAACATCACCATCAGTACCGATACGTTCGATTTGGATATGTTGACCCAATAATTCGACCTCAACCTTGTGGTCGCGTTTGCTGCTGCCAATACTGATGCTAACGGCTCGTTTCATCAACCCCTCCAGAAGCTCAACTGCTGCCAATAGTAGCACAGATGGCCAAAATGTCCAAATCAATCCACACCGGCAGCCCGGACGCCATCGAACTAGAAAACCACGTTTGCATAAAAAACACGATTTGCACCACCAGGATACGCAAGCGACGCATCGCCGGATGTCGCCCCCCCAAAGACCAACAAATCGTTTGTCGGATCTTGATTTTGTGGTATACTGTGCTTGAAAAAGAAAATCGATGAACGACACACCACTATACGCAACACAGTCACAAATCCAATCCCGGCTCTTGAACTGGGCACAGGATAACCTGCGCGACCTCCCTTGGCGACATAATCGCACGCCTTATCGCGTATGGGTATCCGAGATCATGCTCCAGCAAACGCAGGTGCAAACGGTCATTCCGTATTTCAAACGGTGGATGGAACGATTTCCAACGATCGAATCACTTGCACGGGCCGACCTCGATCAAGTGCTCAAATGCTGGGAAGGGTTGGGCTACTATGCACGTTGTCGAAACCTGCATCGTGCAGCCCAAAAGCTCGTTCACAATCATGATGGGCAGCTTCCATCGGAACGCCGGGCGCTGCTTTCGCTGCCTGGCATCGGTCCGTACACAGTTGGTGCAGTCCTGTCCCTGGCTTTTGGTCAAGACGCAGCTGTGCTCGACGGCAACGTGCGGCGCGTGCTCTCGCGACTCTTTGGCCTGGCAGACGATCCCAAAGCGAAAACGACGCGCGAAAAGCTGTGGCACCTGGCAGAAACGCTTGTGCCGGCCGGGCAGGCAGGCCGATTCAACGAAGCATTGATGGACTTGGGCGCGACGATATGCACACCCAGAGCCCCTCGCTGTTCTCTTTGCCCGCTGCGAGACACGTGCCGGGGATACGCGTCCGGGGATCCAGAAGCTTACCCGCCATCCATACGCCGTGCACCGACGCCACACTATACCGTCACAGCGGGCGTCATCTGGCGCGATGACGATTATGTGTTGATCGCTCAACGCCCGCTGGACGGGTTGCTCGGTGGGTTGTGGGAATTTCCAGGTGGCAAACAAGAGCCGGGAGAAACACTGCGCGAATGCCTCAAACGCGAGCTATACGAAGAACTTTTGATCCAGGTTAGTGTAGGACCGGAATTGATCACTGTAAACCATGCTTTTACTCATTTTCGCGTCACATTGCACGCTTTTGAATGCCAATACCTGTCCAAAACGGAGCCACAAGCGATCGACGTCAACGATTGGCGTTGGGTGACATTGAATGAATTAGACCAATATGCGTTTCCGGTGATGGATCAAAAGATCATCGCCGCACTTGGCGCAAAACAGCCAAGGTTACCCTACCTGGAAAGCGGGGAGGATGGGCAATGAACTGTCCAAATTGTGGGTTTGACAGCCCCTTGGGAATGAGATTCTGCGGTATGTGCGGTACGCGCCTGATCCAGATATGTGGCAACTGTGGGTTCGCCAACCCGCTCACCTTTGTCTATTGCGGGCAATGCGGCAACCGTCTTGCCGTCTTGCCGGCCCAAACGCCACAATCGGAACAACTTGACAGAAAAGTGGTCTCAGAAACACGAGCCGATTACAACACGCGTTCGTTGGCTGAATCACCTGCCGCCCGGGACGATGAGAACCGAACTCAAAACCTGACCGCATTGGCAGGAGAACGTCGGCTGGCGACGATCATCCTTGCTGACGTCAAGGGATCGACCAACCTCTTTGAACAACTGGGCACCGAAGCTTGGGTCGAGCTAATGAATCACATTTTTCAAATCCTGGAAGCCGAGATTTATCGCTACGGGGGCCTGGTCGATCAATTCCGTGGCGATGGGATGGTGGCCTTTTTTGGCACGACATTGGCCCACGAAGATGACCCGGAGCGCGCGATTCTAGCCGCACTGGCGATGCAACGCCAGATCAAGGCTTTTGCTGCCGAGCTGGCTGAACAAAAAGGCGTTGAATTGCAGTTACGCATCGGCCTTAACACGGGTGAGGTGATCGTTGCCAACATCGGTGAACAGAGCCAGCATAGCGAAGACACGGCGATGGGAGAGGGGATCGCGCTTGCCGCGCGCATGGAAACGGCCGCTGAACCGGGTACTGTGCTGGTGAGTGAAAATACCTACCATTTGGTGCAGTCTCGCTTCAAATGGGAACCGCTGGGCGAGATCGTAGTCAAAGGCATCAGCCATCCCGTCGCAGTCTACCGCCCTATCGAACCCCTGGTAGGCATACAGCGTTCGTTTGGGCTGCGCATCCAGAACCTTTCCTCCAAACTGGTGGGACACAAAACGCAATTCGAGATGGTGCATAACTGTGTCGAAAACCTGTATACCAGACAAGGCGGTATCGTCACGCTCATTGGCGACGAGGGGATGGGCAAAACAGAGTTGGTTGCCGCTCTGCGCGAACGCGATCAACGCGATCGCGCGATCGTCGCCCAAGCAGTTGACAAAAAACAAATTCTCGATATGCTGCCCACGTTGACCTGGCTGTTTGGACATTGCCGCTCTTATGAACAAACGCGCCCTTATGCGATGTGGCTTGACCTGCTGCATAGTTGGCTGGACGAAGATGGCAACGGATACCAGGCAGACGTTCAAGATCGGCTATATGCAAGATCGACTGCCTTGTGGGGCGAACAGATGCAAGACTACTATCCCTACCTGGCAACCATCCTTTCTCTACCCTTGCCCGACGAGTTCGCTGCCCGGATCAAACACCTGGACGGGGAAGGATTGCAACGGCAGATTTTGCTGACGCTGCTCAAATGGCTCGAAGCGATGTCGCGGCAAGGACCGCTTGTGCTCGTCTTTGATGATATACATTGGGCGGACACCAGTACACTCGAGCTGCTTGAATACTGTCTCCCGCTCTGTGAGCAACAACCAGTGCTGCTGATTATGATTTTTCGTCGAGACCGTGCCCAACCGCTGCGCAGGTTATGCGATCTCGTCGAAACCAAGTACGCAAACCTGCTCACACAAGTCGAACTCTGTCCCTTGAGCGACGAACAAAGCCGCGAGTTGATCGACAATCTTGTCGGCAGCCGCGCCCTGCCTGTGGAAATGCACACCCTGATTGTCGAAAAAGCCCAGGGGAATCCGTTTTACATCAAAGAGTTGGTAAACATGTTGATCCGTGACGGCACATTGGTATGGGATGAACAAAGCAGGCAGTGGACAACAACCCAGGTCATCACCTCACTCGATCTACCGGATACGGTACGCGGCTTGCTGCTGGCAAATATGGAAACCCTGTCGGTTCAGGAACGGCACACTTTGCAGATTGCCTCAGTGATCGGACCGCTCTTTTGGCTGAATGTGATGGCCTATCTGATCCAAGATCGTCCCATGTTGGAACGACATCTCGCTATGCTCCAAGACGCACAATTCATTCGTGCAGGACAGCAGGTTCCCGAGTTTGGACAAGAGTATTCATTCCAATCACACATGATGCGCGATGCGGCATACACGAGCCTGCTCAGCACGTTACGCGTAACCTACCACCTGCAAGTCGCCGAGTACCTGGAAGACTTTTTAGGCATCGAGACACTGCCACAATATTACAACTTGCTTGCCTATCATTATTGCAACGCGCAGGAGTCGAGCAAAGAACTGTTTTACAGACTGCGGGCGGCAGAGCAGGCCAGAACCATCTATGCTGCTGACAAAGAGGCTTTACGACACTATACGAATGCGCTCGAGTTGTTGAATGAAATGGAGGCACAAACGACGGATGAAACGCGGCTGTACGTGATTCGCACCCAGCGCTTTGAGGTGCTCGATGGACGGTGTGATGTCTATTTTGCTCTGGGAGATTTCAACGCCGGTAAGTCCGACGCAAAAGCGCTGCTCCCATTGGCGCAACAACTGGATGACGACCCGGCCTGGATGATCGATGCCCTGATGCGACAGCCAGCCATCAGGAACTGGCAGAGCAAAGAACAACTTGAAGAAGGGATCTCTCTAACCCAGCAAGCCTTGGATTTGGCCCGCCAAATTGGCGACCGCCACCGTGAATTGCTGTGCCTGATTTCCATTGTCAGGCAACGCCTGACCGTCCACGATCCGGATGCCGAAAAAATAGGCGAATACGCATTGGAACTGGCACGAGAGTTGAACGACCGGCAAATGGAGGCCCAGGTTCTTGTGAGCATGGGTAGCATTTATATCTGGAGCGAACAACAAGAACGCGGTGTAGCGTACCTGGAGGCGGCACTGCCGCTCAGTCGTATGCTGGACGACAAACTAACGGAAATGGAATTACTAAGTCTGCTGAGTATGAAAGCTGAACGACAGGGTAACTATACCCAAATGCTGACCGAATATCACGAGAAACGGCTCCAGATCGCCCGTGAGATCGGGCACTTGCCACTACAGGCCAGCGCGCTGATGCATTGTGGACAGATTCAAAGCATCTATCTCGGCGCTTATGAGCAAGGATTGAATCAATTGTACGAGACAGAAGAATTCTGGAGAGAAAGAAGAGGCGGGTTGTTCGTCTTGCTGCGCATTGTCCAGGTCTTGACCGCCCAGGGCAAATACGATGATGCCTTGGAGATTCTCGCGCGTGCACATGTCCTCG
The DNA here is from genome assembly GCA_016929205.1 of Anaerolineae bacterium. The sequence continues at coordinate 1,568 of JAFGJF010000186.1, read as the reverse complement.
AAGGACAGACAACTATGGATATGGGGCATGCCGGCTTTCGTCTGGTGGCGGCTTTTTTGTACAATGCATTGGGAGATCGAGACCACGTGCAAAAAGCCGCCGTGTTTACCGATGAGGCACGCCAGTTGGTCGCCGACCGGCAATTCCTTTCCAGACAGTACGAAATGGCTGCAAATGTCACGTCGTCCACCGCCCATCTCAAGTTGGCGGCGCATACAGCCGACGACGCAGAACGACAGATGCACAACGAACGTGCGCTGATGTGGTCACAAGCGGCACACGATCTCTACCAAACGCTCCAGGGGGTGCAAATCATCGAATGTACAAGCGAACAGATCCTGTTTTGCCACAGCGAAGCCCTGGCTGCAAACGGTTATCACGAGCAGGCCAGAGAATACCTCGAACATGCGTACAATGAAACGATGCGCAAAGTCGAGTTGATCCCCAGCGACAGCATCTTTCGCCAAACGTATTTGAACAACATTTCACTGCACCTGAACATCTGCAATGCTTATCAGGCCAGTGTTGTGCAATCGGCGCCTAAACTGTGAGACTTTCCTGGTGTTTTTGTTCGTTGAGCAGGTGATACAGATATTCGAGGTTTGCCTGGTGCAGTTGCTCGGTCATCCCATTCAGGGGAATGCGTGATTTGTAGCAGCTCTCGATATTGATTTTTTCGAGGCTGCTTGGAGGCATCCCCTTGTTGACTCGCATCCGAACCTTGCGCTCGACGGCATCGAGGTATTTGAGGCTGGTGTCGATCGTCTCGGCAATCTCACCGCGCAAAAGGACTTCACCGTGACCTTGCACGATGTTTTCCAGCGACAATTGCTTGATCATTTCGAGCGATTGTCGCATTTCGTTTCGATCGCCACCGACAATATATGGCACGGGCATCACCAGATCGCCAGCCAGTAAAACTTTGTCTTCCCGGACATAGACTGAAATGCTATCTCCGGTATGTCCTGGCGTGTGAAGCAAAGTGATCGTTTTTTTGCCAACGTGTAAGGAAATGTTGCCCCGATCAAAGACAACTTCAGGAAGCCGGATGGTGACCTCTTCCAGATCCGGGTTTTGCGCCTGATCGGCTCGAAGAATCTGCTGCCCATCTTTTTGTAGAATGCGCCGGCAGCGCTCATGCGCGACCACCTCACCGCCCAACAGGTACGCGCCATAAACGTGATCGGGTTGATAGTGAGTCAGAATGACGTAACGAACACCCTTTGGGGTACGCCGATCAATAAACCGCAACATTTCCCGGGTTTCTCGTGGAAAGGGTAGCGTATCTACAACGATAGCGCCATCGGATGTCAAGATAGCACTTGCAGTGACCTGTAAATAGAGATCGCTTGTAAATACAAAAATGTCCTCTGCTACCCGTTCGCGCAGCATACACCCCTCCTGTGATGACCCAATCTGACCCATCAGAGCATACCACAACCCGGAATGGATGTCAAGAGCGAATTTGCCCAAAACAAACAAAACCACCAGATTGAACTGGTGGTATCTATGTCACCCCGCCATGCGGTGTGTGAACTGGTTTTGAACCTGCTTGCGCAGGTGGGAAT
>JAFGJF010000185.1 GCA_016929205.1 Anaerolineae bacterium | reverse complement strand
CCCCGCACCTGCCCGCACTGTGGTACGACGACGAGCCAGATGCCACGCGATTCCGCGCCGAGTACGCACGTGCCGTCGATCATCGCCTGGAAGAAACCTATTATACCCAGCTGTCATCCTGGTGTGAGACACACGGCATCGCCCTGGCCGGCCACCCAGCAACAGGCGACGAAATCGGACTGGAGCGCTACTTTCAGATCCCCGGTCAGGACATCGTCTGGCGCTGGGTGCTGCCCAACCACCCTTCGGCCCTGGAAGGGCGCGAGTCGACACAGGGCAAATGCAGTTCATCAGCAATGATCCACCTGGGCCAACGGCGTAACAGCAATGAGTGTTTCGGGGCATATGGACATGGCTTTACCTGGGAAGAGATGAAATGGATCGTCGACTGGTGCTTTGTGCGCGGCATAAACCTGCTTTACCCCCACGCCTTCTATTACTCGATTCGTGGCCCGCGCATCGATGAACGACCGCCTGACGTAGGGCCACACGCCCCGTGGTGGGATGATTACAAACCCTTTGCTGACTATTGCCGGCGGCTGTGTTGGCTCAACACCGACAGCCAGCACATCTGCGAGATTGCCATTCTGGGGCAGGCAAACCATTTGCCCTGGTCGGCAGCCAAGGAATGCTTTCAGCACCAATACGATTTCAACTACCTGGAGATGCGCCACACGTGGGAAGACGCACAGGCCGACGCCGACGGGATCCGGCTGGCAGGCATGCACTATAAAGCGCTCATCGTAGACAACGTAGGGACCATCCCACCAGAGGCAATACCCGCATTGCAGACGCTGGCGCGATCCGGACGACTGATCGCGTGGCAGGACGAAACGGTCAAGCTGGAGGGAACCATCCATTCACATACGGCGCAAGACCTCTTGACTGCGCTCGACAAGCTCGTCACACCCGACATCGTCGTCGAACCTGCTCAGCCCGACCTTCGCTATCGGCACGTCGTCAAAGGCGACGCCGACTATTACATCCTCTGTAACGAGGGAGTGAGCACCATTTCGACAGCGCTTCAGATCGCGGCACGAGGACAAAAAAGCTGGCTCGATCTGGTTTCGCTGCAAGAAACCAAGGCGGTGGAACCATTCGAGATCGAACTGGCACCGTATACAACGTATGTTTTGTGCGTGAGGAAATCAGCACACTGCAGCGCCAATACGTTGCCATGATGCAAAACCGGATTTGACCTGCCGCCATCTTTGTAGTATAATTTTTTCCGAAATCACATGAATCGTTCAACGAAGGGCGACTTGTTCTACGGGGGTCGTCCTTTTTTTGCGCCAGATGCATTTTGTGCCAAGTACAGGAGAGGGTGATGCCTTTTTGGCACCAACACAATCCACACCCCGACTTGCTGCTGACTGATACACTCGGTCAGCAAGGCTTGCTCTTTTTTCCTTTACCACCTTTCGAGTTCAACACCCCCATTTTCACTGATGGGGGTGTTTTTTTGTGCCTTCGCGAGGTTGGAACATGCTGACTAGACTACCTGGCCTGATCGACGCCCACGTCCACTTGCGTACGCCCGGACAAACGCACAAAGAAGATCTTGAGACCGGTACGCGTGCCGCCATCGCCGGCGGGTTCACCCACGTGCTGGACATGCCCAACACCACCCCATCGATCATTGATGAAAACAGCTTGGATCGCAAGCTCGAACAAATCCGCCAACTCGCACACTGCCAAGTAAGTCAATTTGTCGGCGGCAGCGAACACACTATCGAAAATGTAGGCAAATTGGCAAACCGCGCGGTGGGTCTCAAGCTCTACCTGGGACAGACCCACGGCTCGCTCTTGCTCTCCCACCCTGCAACCGTGATCGCCCTGATGCGCCGCTGGCCCGGTGTCGTCGCCGTTCACGCCGAAGGATGGCAGCTGGCTGCCGCCATCGGCCTGGCCCGATTGCTTGACCGCCCAATTCACTGCTGCCACGTTGCCCGTCAATGGGAAATCGAGTTGATTCGCCAGGCGAAAGAGAGAGGGAGTGCGACAATCACCTGTGAAGTCACACCCCATCACCTCTTTCTCACCAATGAAGACGCGGGCCGTCTTGGGCCATTCGGTTATATGAAGCCCGAGCTGGGTACCGAAAGAGATCGTCAAGCCTTGTGGGACAACCTGGACGTCATCGACTGTATCGCCTCGGATCATGCGCCACACACGCTGGCCGAAAAGCAAAGCCGCAGCCCGCCGCCCGGAGTGCCAGGATTGGAAACCACCGTACCACTGCTGTTGAATGCCGTGTATGAAAACCGGCTTACACTTGAACGGATGATCGAACTGCTTTACGATGGTCCGCGACGGGTATACGGCCTGTCCAAACAACCCGAAACTAGCGTCAAAGTCGAACTTGACAAGCGGCACACGTTGAACAATCACACTCTTTACACCAAATGCGGGTGGACGCCCTTTGCCGGGGTGCATGTGCGTGGCATGGTCCGATCCGTCATCCTACACGGCAAGCAAGTCCATCAGGTGTAGCCACTCATCATGGTCGTGGGTTCATTGTTTATCCTGACGACAACGCCCGTCGTCTCGTTTATACAACCGTCATATCCGCTGGCTCAATGACAAATCTAATAATCAGGAGAAAAGAAAATGATCGCTATTGACAACATTTCTGGTCAAATCAAAGGTGCAGAACGTGCGCTGCCTGCCGACCACCTGAACAACGGTTTTTTTGGCCAAGACATCCTTTCGGTCAAGCAGTTCGACCACGACAAGCTGGATTACATCTATCACGTCGCCGACGAGATGAAATCACTGGTCAAGCGGTTCGGCAAGGCCAATCTACTCGATGGCAAGATCCTGGCCAACTTGTTCTACGAGCCGAGCACCCGAACCAGTTCATCTTTCCAGGCCGCGATGCTGCGCCTGGGAGGACGCTGTATCTCGATCAACGAAGTCCATTATTCCTCCGTAACCAAAGGTGAATCGCTGCCCGATACGATCCGCACCATGGAAAGCTATTGTGACCTGACCGTGCTGCGCCATCCAGAAAAAGGCTCGGCTGAGCTTGCCGCTTACTATGCCCGCAAACCGCTGATCAACGCCGGCGACGGCGTCGGCGAGCACCCCACCCAGGCCCTGCTCGACATCTATACGATTGAAGACGAGCTGAAACGGTTGGAAGGACTCAAGGTCGCGATGATGGGCGATCTCAAATATGGGCGCACCGTGCATTCATTGACCCGCCTGCTCAGCCTGTACGATACCGAGTTCTATTTCGTCTCACCGGACCAGTTGCGCATGCCCGGATACATTCTTGACGAGGTGCACGCCAGTGGGCACGTGTTCACCGAACTGAACAGCATACAATCTATCATTGGCGATATCGACGTACTTTACATCACCCGTGTGCAAAAGGAACGGTTCGCCGACAAAGACGCATACGAAAAGCTCAAAGACGTCTATGTCGTCGACCTTGACTTGATGGCCAAAGCCAAACAAGACATGGTTGTTATGCACCCACTGCCGCGTGTGTACGAGCTCAAGATGGAAGTAGACGATGACCCACGAGCGGCCTATTTCCGGCAGATGGAAAACGGGATGTACATTCGTATGGCTCTATTGGCAGCCGTACTGGGGAAAGCCTAACATGGGTTTCTTCCAACATCTTGAAAACACAGCATTGTCAAATAACTCTTTGCTCTGCGTTGGCCTGGATCCGCGTCCGGAGCAATTTCCAGCGGATGTCCTTGCGGCAGATGATCCCATCTTTGAATTCAACAAGCGCATCATCGACGCGACACGCGACCTGGTATGCGCTTACAAGCCCAATTATGCCTTTTACGAAGCACAGGGCATAAACGGTCTGGAAGCACTGCGCAAAACCATTGCCTATATCGGCCCTGGCATCCCCGTTATCCTCGACGCCAAGCGCGGCGACATCGGTTCGACGGCCACTGCCTATGCCAAGGCAGCCTTTGACGTCTGGGGCGCCGGCGCTGTGACGCTCTCTCCCTACCTGGGCGGCGATTCGGTTGTGCCATTCACCGAGTACGCCGATCGCGGCGTTTTTGTGCTTTGTCACACCTCTAACCCCAGCGCATCTGAGCTGCAAACATTGTCCTGCACACCACCAGGCCAGTACACCAGTACACCAGTCACCCTATACTATACCGTCGCCAGAAAAGCCCTGACGTGGAGCCAGGTCGGAAACGTGGGATTGGTTATCGGCGGGACTTACCCTGCCGCGCTGCAGGCCATCCGCGAGATCGCACCACAAACGTGGTTTTTGGTACCCGGCATTGGCGCACAAGGCGGCGACCTGGAAGCGACGGTCACTGCCGGACTGCGTGCAGACGGCCTGGGGCTGGTGATCAGTTCGTCACGCGGTATCTGCCACGCCACGGACCCGTGTGCAGCGGCATCGGCACTGCGCGAGCAGATCAACGCAGCCAAAAGAAACCGGGGGGTTGGCAAAAACCCAGTTTCTGATAGTGAACGCCTGATCCTTGAACTGGCCCGCATTGGCGCGGTGCGATTTGGCGAATTTACGCTCAAATCGGGCAAAACATCGCCGATCTATATCGATCTGCGCTTGTTAGCTTCGCACCCCGCCGTCCTGAGCCGGGTCGCCACAGCCTATGCGGATCTGCTCGAATCGCTCGAATTCGACCGTATGGCTGCCATCCCCTATGCCGCCCTGCCCATTGGTACAGCGGTGTCGTTGCAGACAGGCATCCCGATAGTCTATCCACGCAAAGAAACAAAAAGCTATGGCACCAAGCGGGCCATCGAGGGCGTTTTTGAGCCAGGAGAGTGCGTTGTCGTGCTCGACGATCTGATCACCACCGGCGGCAGCAAGATCGAAGCCATCGCCCCATTACAGAGCGCCGGATTGCAAGTACGCGACATCGTCGTCCTTATCGACCGCGAAAATGGCGGAGCGGGGACACTGGCCCAAAAAGGTTATCAATTGCACGCCGTCTTGACTCTGCACCAAATTCTTGACGTACTGGCAGAACGTGGTAAAATCAGCCACAAACAACGACAAACCGTTCTTGATTGGCTGACAAATTCGTAGCCAATGACTCGAATTCGCCAATTGTTTTCATTCAAAAGCGTGAAGCATTGACAAGACTCTGTCTGTGTGCATCTTATACGTCAACGCTTCACGCTTGACGTTTCACACCTGACGCTTCACGGCTTGGCAGAGCGCGAAAAAGCTATGAACCCTGATTTATCAACAGATTTCTGCGGCATTCATTTTTCCAATCCGCTGGTCCTCGCTTCCGGTATCCTGGGCACCGAAGCCGCCTTGATGGAACGCGTGGCTCGCTGCGGCGCAGGCGGCATTACCTCCAAATCGTGCGGGCCAGAGCCTCGCCAGGGGCACCCCAACCCCACCGTACTCGACTGGGGTCCTGGATTGATCAATGCCGTTGGGCTGGCCAATCCCGGCGTAAAAATGGAAATCACCATCCTAAAAGATACCAGATCGCGGCTGGCACCATTGGGTGTGCCGCTTGTCGCCAGCATCTTTGCCCACACCGTCGAAAGTTTTGCCGAGGTCGCGGCCCAAATCAACACCGCCCAGCCGGACCTGATCGAGGTCAATATTTCGTGCCCCAACGTCGCGGCCGAGTTTGGCCGTCCTTTTGCGCTGGATCCATCGAGCGCTGCCGAGGTAACGCGCGTCTGCAAGTCCGTCACCGAGATCCCGATCACGGTCAAGCTCTCACCCAACACACCCGATCTGGTTGCCATCGCTCGCGCCGTTGCCGCAGCAGGAGCGGACGCGCTGACGGCGATCAACACAGTGGGACCGGGAATGATCATCGACCTCGAGAGCGGACGCCCAATCCTGGCCAATCGTGTCGGCGGTGTGTCTGGGCCGGCTATCCGGCCTATTGCAGTGCGCTGCGTCTACGATTTGGCGCGCGCACTGGACGTGCCGATCATCGGTACCGGTGGTGTGACCAGTGGGCACGACGCACTGGAGATGATCATGGCCGGGGCGACACTGGTCGGCATCGGCTCTGCGGTTTACGCGCGTGGACCAGCATGCTTTGCCGAGATTCGAACCGAAATGATCGCCTGGATGAACGCCCACAGCGTCAGCTCGCTCGACGAGATCAGGGGGCAGGCCCATGCAACACACATCTGATCGAGGACAGCTCCCCAGGCCATATCGCGTCGTCGAGATCAGAGAAGAAAATCCGACCGTGCGTTCTTTGTGTCTCGAAGGCACGGCGATGCACTCTATCGCAATGGTCCTCGAACCGGGCCAATTCGTTATGGCTTGGCTCCCCGGCGTCGACGAAAAACCATTCAGTCCAAGCTGTGCCAAACCGCTGACACTGACTGTGACCCGTGTCGGGCCATTTACCACGGCTATGCACCAACTATCGGTAGGAGACACTGTCTGGTTGCGCGGACCATTTGGGCGCGGTTTTTCGCTAGACCGGCAACCTGTGTCGTCGCAAAAAGAGATCATGCTGGTTGGCGGTGGCTGTGGAGCCGCGCCCCTGCTCACCCTCGCACAGGCTGCGCGGCAAGCAGGCCAACGTGTGCTTGTTGTCCTCGGCGCGCGCACGACAGATGGTTTATTCTTTCAGGACCGATACACAAAACTGGGATGCCACGTTCTTGTAAGCACCGACGATGGCAGCGCAGGCGAACGGGCCACCTCGGTACAGGTTGCGGCGTCGCTATTGAGCAGAAAGGATGCGGCCATTGATGCGCTCTATGCATGTGGGCCAGGACCCATGCTGGATGCAGTTTATGAACTGGCTCAGATGCACAATCTGCCGGTGCAGCTCAGCTATGAGGCCTATATGCGCTGCGGCATCGGCGTATGTGGATCGTGCGCGCTCGGGGGATGTCTTGTCTGCCGCGACGGCCCGGTATTCCAGCGGCCGCCCGACGTGATCCAGCGCCATCCCCGGACTGGCAACAAGTGATGCGAGCGCCTCAACAGATCGCGCCGCATTCAAAAACGCTCTACGTGCAATTCATCCATTTCCTCTTGCCACTCGTGTTGATGATCGTCGTGCAAGAATTCAGCTTTGCAGCCGAAACGCTGGTTGTTTGGTGGGGCATTCGTGGCAGGGCAGCCTGGCGCAATCACAAATATAAACGTACTAGACGGGAGAGCACAAAATGACAACATCTGAACAAGACTCTAAATCGCTGTCCAGGCAACGCTACAGCCGATTCGCCCAGAGCTATGTTGATAGCCAGGAACATGCCAAGGGAACAGATCTGGATCGGCTGATCGACATCGCCCAACCCCAGCCTAATTGGACAGTGCTCGACGTGGCAACAGGTGGCGGGCACACCGCACTCCAGTTCGCGCCGTTCGTAAAGACGGTTCTCGCGACAGATATCACACCCAAGATGCTAGAAGCAGCGCAGCGCTTTATTTCAGGCCAAAACGTCGACAATGTCTCATTCAAGCTCGCCGACGCAGAGGATCTCCCCTTTACCGCCGGGGAATTCGATCTCGTTACCTGCCGGATTGCACCACATCACTTTCCGAACTGCGCCAGCTTTGTACAATCGAGCGCATCCGTACTCAAGACAGGTGGGCTGCTGCTCGTTCAGGACCACGTGCTGCCGCCAAACGAGCCCACAGCGCGTTACATAGACGATTTTGAGCGTCTGCGCGATCCCAGCCACAATCGCGCCTTTTCCGAGCAAGAATGGATCGCCCTGTTTCAGGCTGCCGGACTGGAGGTGGTGCACACCGAACAACTTGTCAAAGAACATAATTTTCTGTCCTGGGTAGAGCGTCAAAAGTGCACACCCGACGTCATTGAGCGGCTCAACCAGATGATCCTTCAGGCCCCGGCAGCGGTCCAGGCGTGGCTGTGTCCCTGCCATTTCGGCACGCCGGAAGCGACGTTTATCAACCACCACATCCTGATTGCCGGACAAAAGGTGAAATGAATCACTCTCCACTCCAGACGCAACCACTTTTCTCGCTAGAGGATGTGTCTCTCAGATTATATGGCCGGATACTGCTCGAACACACACACTGGCAAATCTGGCCTGGTCAACACTGGGCGGTGATCGGGCCCAACGGTTCTGGCAAATCGACGCTAATGAAAGCGCTGTGTGGCCAGGTTCCGATCGTCAAAGGCAAAATAACATACCATCTGGAAAGCAGCTATGGGCCAAATCGTATTGCGCATGTGTCGTTTGACGCCCAGGCAACGGCAGCTCAGCACGCGAGCCCCTTTTTCCAGGCACGATGGAACACAGGTGTAGCTGAAAAAGCACCATCTGTCTATGAATACCTCATCCAAAGCAGAAAAATCAACCCGTTCCAGATCGCAACCGTAGACAGCGACCAAGCCGAGGAAGCGAAACAACGTGCCAGGGCCGTCGAACGTTTGGGAATCAAGAACTTGTGCGACAAAAGCGTCACCCAACTTTCCAATGGAGAGATGCGGAAAGTGCTGATTGCACAAGCCCTTGTTCGAAATCCGCGCATCCTTATTTTAGACAATCCCTTCACCGGCCTGGATCAGCAATTTAGAAACAGGTTCAAGACGGTCATCAAGGAACTCATGCAAAGTGAGATGTGCGTCATTGTGGTGACGACGCGCTGGGATGAGATTCTGCCAGATACGACCCACGTCTTGGTCGTGGATAACGGTAGGGTAATCAAACAGGGCACAAGAAAAAACGTACTTGGAGAATATGCGCACCACTCTCTGCCGCGTCGCGAAGAACCAGCAGCTATTCCTCCCCAATTCAGCGCGACTAGAAGCCAGGACGCGAGCGCACCCGGACCAAACAACCAAGTGCGGCGTATAACCAACCAAAGGTCAAACAGTGCTCAAAAAGCCGATTCCATTTTGGTGTTTATGCAAGATATCAACATCTCGTACGATGCCACAAAAGTCCTGACACACGTCAATTGGACGATCCACAAAGGAGAGAATTGGGCGCTGCTAGGGCCAAATGGATCGGGCAAAACGACGCTGCTGAGTTTGATCGTTGGCGACAATCCCCAGGCTTATGCAAACGACATTACTCTGTTCGGAAAACACAAAGGATCGGGAGAAAGCATCTGGGAGACCAAAAAACATATTGGCTGGATCGCGCCCGAACTGCATCTGCACTATCCCAAAGCAAAGCGCTGCCTGGACGTGGTCTGTTCCGGTTTCTTTGACTCGATCGGGCTGTGGCAAAAATGCTCGTCGAAACAACGCACAACAGCCGAGTTTTGGATGCAAAAGCTGGATATAGCGCAACACGCCAATCTGGCATTTGGCATGCTCTCTCAAGGAGAACAGCGCATGGTCCTGATGGCGCGCGCCCTGGTCAAATATCCCTCTCTGCTGATCCTTGACGAGCCGTGCCAGGGATTGGATGAAAAAAATCGAGACCGGGTTCTGCAAACGATCGACGCAATCAGCGCACATTTGGACGCTACGATCATCTATGTGACACACAACCCCAACGAACTACCGCGGGCGATCACCCACGTGCTCAGATTGAGCCAGGGCAACGTTCTAGACGCCGGCCCGATCTGAAGTTCGGATCGCAGACATCTTGCCTGCCCTTTACAGCCAGGATGCCTACGATCCGTCGCTGCCCCTAAAGCGCGAGCATGAGCGAATGACGTCCACAGCCTGTCCTAAATCGATTCTACAGATACCTCACCAACTCGGACAGATCCTTGCGCTTTTTGGGCCCAAGTTCGTCGGCCGGATAGCCCAACGGCGTGAACGCAACCGGTTCCACGCCGTCGGGCAACTCGAGCACCTCCCGCGCGGCATCGGGATCGAATGCACCGATCCAGCACGTGCCCAGCCCCAGGTCGGTAGCCGCCAGGATCAAGTGATCCATCACAATCGCCACATCCACATCGACATAATTCTTGCCATCCCTGCGCACCCAGGTCCGTTCCGGAAAGCCGCACGCGCAGATCACAATCGGTGCCTGAACAAACCAATCCCGACCATAGATCCGCTTTAATGCATCCTCCCGACCGGCTGTACGAATGACCACCAGTTGAAAAGCCTGCCTGTTTGCCGCCGTCGGCGCCAACCGGGCAACCTCAAGCACCTGCAGCAGCTTTTCTTGCTCTACCGGGTCGGATTTGTACGCCCGCACACTGTATCTGCTTGACGCCAGCTCCAGGAACCCCATTGTTTATCTCCTTTCATTTCCTGAGATCTCTCGGATAGCCGGTCGGGCCACATTGAGCCACATGACCCAAGGCTCGGCGTGTCTGCCGGAGAACTCACTCATAGTTT
>JAFGJF010000184.1 GCA_016929205.1 Anaerolineae bacterium | reverse complement strand
GTCGTCCAGGATCAACACCTGGTCAAAGGCGCGGCGCAGATTCACCGAACCAAACGCGCGATCCTGGTCGAACTTGAGGCCGTTCTGGTCGTTGAGGTGGACGCTCCACAGTTTGCCGCACGCCATCGCAAAGCCAATCTCGTCTGAGGGGGCCAGTCCCGCCAGGATGCTGTGCGCCGACTCCATCAGCACACCGACGCGGGCCGGGTCGCTGGTCTGAAACCCGAGAGCCAGCGCGTGGCCCATCGTGGGGATATACGCCAGATCCATCGGTTCGTTGGGTTTGGGTTCGATGGCAATGCGCAGTTCGGGATCGTATTCGAGCAGCGCGTTGATCGCTTCCAGCAGTTGGTGCGTGGCGCGCACCACATCCTTGGCTTCGCGCAGATACGTCCCCTCGCGGGCCAGCCAGAGCACGGTCAGGTCAGATCCCAACTCGCGGCTGATGTCCACCGCCTTTTTGGCGCGATCGAGGGCGTAGGCACGGGACTGAGGATCGTTGGAAGTGAACGCACCATCAACCGTCAGAGGGTGCTCCCACAGGCGCGGCGCGGCAAACTCGGCAATCAGGCCGTGATCGGCCAGTTTCCGGCGCAGCGCTTGCGCCCGGCTGCGAATTTGTGCGGGCGTCAGGGCATCCAATTCGGGCACGGCGTCGTCGTCGTGAAACTGCACGGCATCAAAGCCCAGGGCTTTGTAAGTGGACAGCTTGTCGTCCAAGCTCCAAGTCGGGCGTACCGGCGGGCCGAATGGGTCCGCGCCTTCGTGGATATTCCACGGGCCAAACGAGAAACGATACTCATACTTGTCCATCTAGGTCTCCTTTTCTTCCGCCACGTATGAACAACGGCCGGTTATCGATGTTTTACACTGGGTGGGCCATATATTTGCTCAGAACGTCCAACAGCGGCTGGTTGGGCTGGCAGCGTTCGAAGGCAAAAGAGTGCAAAACCTGGTCGAGTTCAACGTCCGACATCCCGGTAAAGCATTTTGCGTAGGCGGGCTGCGCCAAGCTGCTGGCATACCCGGCCAGTGCAGACTGGGCCAGGTAACGTGTCGTTGCCTCTGGATCGATCCCTGGATCGCCAATCTGCTCGGCGATGTGCCGGGCCAGGTCGACAATCATCTCCCGCGTGCGGGTCGGGCCGGCCTGGGTCATCCAGAACATGTCGAGTTCGAGTTCACGCTTGGCCTTCAAACTGGAGGCAATCGCCTGGACATAGGGCGCATCGGGCGGCACCAGCATGGTGCCCATCGTGCCGATATCCTTATAGGTCCAGATCGTCCAGTGCGCGCCGTGCGCCTCAAAGACGCTGATCTGGTCGTCGATCGCCCGCAGGCGGTCAGCTGTCTCGGCAGCCGGCCCGTTAAAAGTCGCGCCAAACTCGCCCACCCACAGCGGTACGTTGTGCCGCTGCGCAAAGCGCGTGCCCTGGTGATCTAAAAAGACTTGTTCCTGTCGCGAGCGGTTCCACTCTGCATTGGGATATGGGCCGGGGCCAAACCCGGCGGCGTTATAGTTGTGGCTGCTGTAGACCAAATTGGGATCAAAGGGCGCATCCAGGCCGTCAAAGAGGGTGGAAAAGTAATCGCCTTCGAGAAAGATCAGGTGATCGGCGTCGATCTCTCGGATCGCCTCGACCACCCGCCGGTAGACACGGTTCATCACCGCCCAGTTGGGCGTGTACCGATCGCTGAACCGCCCGGCCGGAGCGTTGGTCACCGGCTCGTTCATCACGTTGTAGCCGGCCACAGCGGAGTTGCCCCGGTAGTGGCGGGCAAATTCTTGCCACAGAGCGATAAAGCGGTCTTGAAAGTGCGGGTGATCCCAAAAGAGCGCGTGACGGCTCGCGTTGTCGCAGTGCCAGTCGCTGCTCTGCCAGCCCTGGACAGCGTGCAGGTCGAGGATGGCATAGATGCTGTGCTGCGTACACCAGGCCAGGGTGCGGTCCAGGCGTGCGAAACCGGCATCCAGATAGTCAAAGGGCTTGCTGTCACTCTCAAAGTGGCGGTAGTTGAGCGGCAGCCGTACCACTGTCGCCCCGCAACGCTTGAGAAAAGCCACGTCTTGTTCGTCCCAGAAATAGTCCAGCATCCGGTCGAAAAAAAACTGCGCCGTTTCTGCCCCCAGCACCCCGGCAACGGCGGCGCGCAGGCCGTGCTCGTCGCCAGGATAGCCATTGATAAAGTGCTCCATGTTCATCCACCCACCCACACAGACCCCGCGCAGGCGCACCGGATTCCCTTGAGCGTCGACGATTTTGCCGTTTCGTACCTGAAGCATGTCCATTTATGCTCTCCTATCCCGAATAAATTGCTGCTGAACAGGGCCTGTCCGCTCGGAAAATCCTCACCCAGGCGATGGGTTCCATCGCCCAAGCCAGAATCTTGGAGGGTAGGCCCTATTCCAAGTCAACTGGCGCTATGCTTGATCAATTGTTTTGTGTGCAGGCTCATTTGGTTCTACCGTGATGGCAACCAAAAACGGGCCTGCTTCGATCAGGTCCGAAACAAAGTCGATGGTGCTGATTTCCACTTCCGGTAGTGGATTCTCCCACGTGTATTTGATCAAGTGAGTCGTAAGACCCATGCTGCTGGTGGCTGGATTTGTACCTCTCCACACGGTCTCCGCTTCTGTAAGCTGTCCGCCTCCCGGCCTAACCCACCAATCCATAATGTTCTGTCCATAAAGAATCGGGGCGGTTCTGGTCTGCCCATCCGCATAATGGATGACGTATTCTCCCAGCTTGGCACCCTCATCTGTGTTCCAAAAACACGCCTGAAGAAAATGGAGCCGCCGACCTGCACGATGGACTGCTATCCCCTTGACAGCTTCGGGGAAAACGACGCCGGTCACATCGATTGATTTACTGGCCGCGAGTTGAACCAACCCGCGCACATCAAATGCCACGCCTCCAAGCACTTGGACGCCCCTGGGCAGGTCTCGCAGATCATGTCCCGCGTGACAGAACCAATTGTCGTCGAGAGAGGATGTGTAATGCTTGGAGAGATCCACCAGATCGGGGCTGGCCTGCGAACTGCGTGGCGCGACGGGGCAGAAATCATCGATTCTGGCCATGCTAAACCCTTCATAGACCGTCTCATTCGGCTCGATCGTCAGCGCAATCAAGAATGGGGCCGATTCGGTCATCGCCGACACAAAATCGATCGTCTTTATCTCTTCATTAGGAAATGGGTTGCTGGCCGAATACCTGTAGATCTGGATAGTGTAGCCCAGCTTGTGCGAAGCTTTGTTTTCGCCAGTCCAGGCGATGTCAGCATCAGTGGGGATCGGATTGCCTTCCTGAATCCACCAATCCCTCACGTGTCGCTGGTAGATGATAGGGATACTCTGGATCTGGCCATTTGCATAATGGAGAACATACTCTCCGACCTTGGCATCTTTTTCCGTACTCCACGCTGTGCCGTGAAGAAAATGCAGCTTGCGGCCCTTGTAATTGATCTCAATACCATTGACGGCCTGAGGAAAATCGATTTCCGTTTCCTCATGGATCGTTTTGCCTGCCAGTTGGATGAGACCGCGTACGTCAAAAGCGGCCTCGGCAAATACCTGGACACCTTGGGGTAAGGGTGTGAGATTCGCCCCGGGCTTGCCCAGCCAATCCTCGTCTAGAGAAGCGGTATAATAATCCGTCAAATCGATCAAATCACGATTGGCTTGCCGGCTTCTCGTTGGAATGTCGTTCTTTTTTCCCATCGTATCTCTCCTTGAATGATAAATCAGATCACACGTTACGAACAGAACATCCACAAATCGTTTATGTCTGGTGCCCACCCCGCAGGGAGTGCGACCGGCTGGCGTCGCCAGCCAGCTTGAACGCGGCGTGCCGTTTCCTCCCAGGTGCGAACGCCGCTGAGAGCATCGGCGGCTTCGACATTGCACGCCCCAACGGCGCAGGCTAATCCACCTGACCACTTGGTCCGGCAGGATCGGGCAACGCCATGTCCAGCGCAGTCGTCACACCCAGAGTCTTTACCTGGCGGTAGAGTTCGAACAACTTGTCTACTCTCTACTCGGCAACAATGACACGTGAGCCGCAAGCGCGGATGGCATCCACGTCATCTGGTGACGCGCCTGCGTCGGTGACGAGCGTGTCCATCGCCGACAGCGGCGCGAGCGAGTAGAGAGAGATACGGTCAAGCTTGGTATGATCGGAGACGACGACAAGCTGTCCACCGGCTTCCATCATCTTGCGCTTGATCGCAGCAACCGCCGGGTTGGTCACGGTCAGTCCCGCGTCGGCAGAAATACCATCCATTCCCAGAATGACTTTGACTGTGCGGAAGCGTCCGATCGTATCCAGTGCTACTTCTCCGAGCAGGGTCACAAAGCCCCGGTCAAGCAACCCGCCAGTGACGTAGACCTGGGCGTCGGGAATAGCCATCAGGTCGGGCAGCAGAGCAATGGCATTGGTGATCACCGTCAATCCGCGCTTTTGTCCCAGATGACGGGCGACATAGACCGTGGTGCTGCCACCGTCGATCATGATCGTGTCGCCATCATCGATCAGGGTCACGGTAGCCCGACCGATTGCCTCTTTTTCGACCTGCAGCTGCTGTTGGCGGGCCTCGAAAGGCAGCTTGGTGGCGATCAGCCGCCCGTCGAGTCCATCGGCGAGAATGGCTCCACCATGCGTGCGTTTGAGGATGCCCTGATCTTCCAGTCTATTCAGATCGGTGCGGATACTGGATGGACTGACGCCAAACTCTTCAGCCAGGGCGTTCACGTAAACGGCCTGACCGGCCATCACCCGCTCGGCGATAGACTTTAAACGCTCCTCACGAAAGGTTTTGGCTGACAAATCTCCCATTTGCTCTTATTTTCTCTCATTTATTGTCATTTTCACGAGTATACAATGGAATGTAAGCATTGTCAACTTGGGCAGCTGACGCTACAGCCTCGAGATCGCCCTTCCTGAAGCCCCGTTTGAACGCTTGTTGGCGCGTTCCTGGCAGGCAAACGGTAGACTCGGCACCACCAGCGCTCATCGCTTCAGTTGCCGAAAAAGACGTGCTCGTGCAGCTTCTGGCCCAGTCGATCCAGGTCAGCCGCGCCGCGCAAGGTCCGGATGGGCACTCAACTTTTTGTATAGCGTTTCAACCTCGGCTATGTCGCGGTTAAAAGGTCCTTCTTCTTCCAGCTTTAGGCTGGTGACGGCAGCGGCCCAGGTCAGCGCCTCTGCCGGCTGTGACTTTACCCATATCCTTGCCGCGACTAGACCCATAAACCTGCCGCCTGGGCCAGATTTCGGGCCTTTCTGAGAGCTATCGCCCCCGGTTCCGACATCGATTGGGACCATAATCTTGCCATGAGTTATAATTG